>DFEQ01000002.1 GCA_002368735.1 Christensenella sp. UBA3798 | reverse complement strand
ACCGGTGGTGGGTTCGTCGAGGATATAGACCGTCTTACCGGTAGAGCGACGTGCCAGTTCGGTAGCAAGTTTGACGCGCTGCGCTTCGCCGCCCGACAGTTCGGTGGCGGGCTGCCCGAGCTTGATATAGCCGAGTCCCACGTCGTATAGCGTCTTGATCTTATTGTATATCTTGGGCAGGTTGCGGAAGAATTCGCACGCCTCCTCCACCGTCATATCCAGCACTTCGGAGATATTCTTCCCCTTGTAGCGCACCTCGAGAGTCTCGCGGTTGTAGCGCTTGCCGCCGCACACCTCGCAGGGAACGTACACGTCCGGCAGGAAGTTCATCTCGATACGCATCACGCCGTCGCCCGAGCAATTCTCGCACCTACCGCCCGCCACGTTGAAGCTGAATCTACCGGAGCTGTAACCGCGCTCTCTGGCGTCGGGGGACTTGGCGAAGAGGTCGCGGATGTCGGTAAATACGCCGGTATAGGTCGCCGCGTTGCTCCTAGGCGTTCTGCCGATGGGGGATTGGTCGATGTCGATGACCTTGTCGAAGTATTCTACCCCCTTGATGGCTCGGCACTTGCCGCTATTCACCTTTTGCGCGCCGTTGAGCTGTTTGGAAAGCTCGGGGAAGAGGATGCCGCCCACGAGGCTGCTCTTGCCGCTTCCGCTGACGCCCGTCACGCAGGTAAAGAGCCCGACGGGGAAACGCACGTCGATATTTTGAAGGTTATTCTCCTTAGCGCCGAGTATCTCGATATATCTGCCGTCGCTCTTTTTCCTTTCGGCGGGGACAAGTATCTTTCGCTTCCCCGCGAGGAACTGCCCCGTGATGGAGGCTTCGCACTTTGCTATCTCGTCAGGGGTGCCCGTTGCGACCACTTCGCCGCCGAGGACGCCCGCCATGGGTCCGATATCCACCACGTAATCCGCACTTCGTATCGTATCCTCGTCGTGCTCCACCACGATCAAGGTATTGCCCTGGTCGCGCAGGCGCTTCAAGGCTTGTATCAGCCTTTCGTTGTCCTTTTGGTGCAGACCGATACTGGGTTCGTCGAGGACGTACAAGACACCCACGAGCCCGCTGCCGATCTGTGTGGCAAGGCGGATGCGTTGCGATTCGCCGCCCGACAATGTCGCAGCCGAGCGCGAAAGCGTCAGATAGCCGAGACCAACGTTGACGAGGAAGGCAAGGCGCGCCTTGATCTCCTTCATCACTTGATTGGCGATGAGCTCTTCTCTCTTGGTAAGAATGAGGCTGTCGAAGAATACTTGCAGATCCTTGACGCTCTTATCGCATAGGTCGGAGATATTGACGCCGCCGAGGGTGACGGCGAGCACTTCCTTCTTGAGGCGCTTACCTTTACACACCGCGCAGGGAACGACGCGCATCAGGCGTTCGTACTCGTATTTCATAAACACACTGTCCGTTTCGTCGTATCGGCGGTTGATGAGGTTGACGATCCCCTCGAAGGTGGTCTTGTGACTGCCCGAGAAGGCTTGCGTCTTATACTCCACCTCAAAGACTTCGCCGTGGTTGCCGTAGAGGATCATATCCATCACGTCATCGGGAAGGTCCTTCAAGGGAGTGTCTAGGGAGAAACCGTACTTCTTGGCGAAGGCGCGCATCATCATCGCCACCGTCTTGGACTCCATACTGAAGCCGATGTTGTTGATGGCTCCCTGATTCAAGCTGAGGTTCCTGTCCTTGACGATGAGGTCCACGTCCGCCTCGAAGCGGAACCCGAGGCCGTGACAGGCGGGACAGGCGCCGAAGGGGCTGTTGAAGGAGAAGAAGCGCGGGGTGACCTCCTCGATGGCGACGTCGCAATCGGGGCAGGAATACTTGGTATTGTATAACGTTTCCTTGCCGTCCACCTCCGCGGTGACCAAGCCGCCCGCCATCTTGAGCGCTATCTCCAAACTGTCCGAAAGGCGGCGCTCCAAACCTTCCTTGATCTTGAGCCTGTCCACGACCACCGAGATGGTGTGCTTCAGTTTCTTATCGAGGACGGGGAGCTCGTCTTCGGCGGCGTAGTCCACGCCGTCTATCACGAAACGGACGTAACCGAGTTTCTTATATCCTTCTATCTGACGGCTGTATTCCCCCTTCCTCGCGCGCACGACGGGTGCGAGAATGCGGACCTTTGCCCCTTCGCCCGACGCCATCACGCTGTCGGTGATCTGGTCGATGGAAGTCTCCTTGATCTCCTTGCCGCAATGGGGGCAATGGGGGATGCCGATGCGCGCGTAAAGAAGGCGAAGGTAATCGTATATCTCGGTGGTGGTGCCCACGGTGGAACGGGGGTTCCTCGTGGTGGTCTTTTGGTCGATGGAGATGGCGGGAGAAAGCCCGTCGATATGGTCCACGTCAGGCTTATCGGCCTGACCGATGAATTGGCGCGCGTAGGATGACAAGCTTTCCACGTAACGGCGTTGTCCCTCGGCGAAGATAGTGTCGAAAGCAAGCGAAGACTTGCCGCTCCCCGATAGACCCGTAAAGACGGTCAGCTTGTTCTTGGGGATGGCGACGTCGATATTTTTGAGGTTATTCTGTCTCGCGCCTTTCACGTATATTATGTCTTCCATATCAGTTCCTCTTTTTCCTCATGCTTTGCAAGACCGCAAGCTGCTCTCTAAGCTCGATGGCGCTCTCAAAGTCGAGAGCCGCCGCCGCGCGCTTCATCAGAGCGGTAGTCAGCTCTATCTGATGGTCGAGTTCACGGCTCGTGTAGTTCTTTTTCTTCTCCTCCTCCGCCGTAAGGACGGGCTTGGAGATCTCTATCGTATTGACGATGCGCTTCACGACGCTTCGCGGTGTGATGCCGAAAGCCTCGTTGTGCGCCTTTTGCTTTTCACGGCGACGCTCGGTCTCGTCTATCGCCCGCTTCATGCTGTCGGTGACGACGTCGGCGTACATGATGACCCTGCCGTCCACGTTCCTCGCCGCCCTGCCGATGGTCTGTATGAGGGCGGTATCGCTACGGAGAAAGCCCTCTTTATCAGCGTCCAGGATGGCGATAAGTCCCACTTCGGGGAGGTCCAACCCTTCGCGCAGGAGGTTGATGCCGACGAGGACGTCGTACTCCCCTTCGCGCAGCGCGTTGACCGTCTTGATGCGCTCGAGCGTGACGATGTCGCTGTGCATATAGATCGCCTTGACTCCCTGCTCCTTCAAGTAGTCGGTCAGATTCTCCGCCATGCGCTTGGTCAGGGTGGTGACGAGGGTGCGATACCCCTTCGCCGCGGTATTCTTTATTTCGCCGAGAAGGTCGTCTATCTGCCCTTCGATGGGCTTGACCGTGATGGGCGGGTCCACGAGCCCCGTCGGACGGATGACCTGCTCCACCACCTGTCCCGCCACCCCCATCTCGTAGGGTCCCGGAGTAGCGGAAACGCATATCATCTGCGGCACACGCTCCAAGAATTCGTCGAATTTCAAGGGGCGATTGTCGTACGCCGCAGGCAGGCGGAAGCCGTAGTCCACGAGGTTGGTCTTCCTCGCCTTGTCGCCGTTGTACATCGCTCGTATCTGCGGGAGGGTCATGTGGCTCTCGTCCACAAAGACCACGAAGTCCTCGGGGAAAAAGTCGGTCAAGGTATAGGGCGGCGTCCCGGGCTCACGCCCGTCGAAATAGCGGCTGTAATTTTCGATGCCGCTGCAATAGCCCACCTCGCGTATCATCTCGGTATCGAAGAGCACGCGTTCGCGGATGCGTTGCGCCTCGATGAGTTTGCCCTGCTCCTTGAATTCCTTTTCGCGGAGGAGCATATCGGCGTTGATGCGTGCGAGCACGGCGTCCAGAGAGTCGCTACCCACCATATAGTGGCTCGCGGGGAAGACGTTGACGTGCTTTAACTCCGTCTTTACCTTGCCCGTCACGACGTCGAACTCGGTGATCCTATCGATCTCGTCTCCGAAAAACTCCACGCGAATGGCGCTGTCGGAATAGCTGATGGGGAAGATATCGAGGGTATCGCCGCGCGCGCGGAAGGTGCCGCGATGAAAGTCGATGTCGGCGCGGGTATATTGGATGGATACGAGGTCGCGGATGATCTTGTCACGCTCCACCTCCTGCCCTTCGCGGAGCGAAACGGCGTGGGAATAGTATTCCTTGGGAGCGCCGAGACCGTAGATACACGACACCGAAGCCACCACGATGGTATCGTGCCGCTCGCACAGTGAGCTCGTCGCCGAATGGCGGAGCTTATCTATCTCGTCGTTGATATCCAGCTCCTTCTCGATATAGGTATCGGTCTGCGGGACGTACGCCTCGGGCTGATAATAATCGTAATACGAAACGAAAAATTCCACGCGATTGTGCGGGAAAAGCTCGCGAAACTCGTTGCAAAGCTGCGCCGC
>DFEQ01000078.1 GCA_002368735.1 Christensenella sp. UBA3798 | reverse complement strand
CCCCAACGCTACCGTGGGCGACCACCTCGTGACGGTGACCTACACCGAGAAGCAGGACGTCACCCGCTACTACGACGCCACCGCCATTTCGGGCACTCCCGTCCCCGCCATGCTGTGGTATACTACCTTAAACGTCGTGGACGGCTACGTCACGCTGCGTGAGGTGACGGCGCCCACCGCGCACGAGGGGAACTATTATTTCAACAAGACCGAGCAGACCTACACCTTCGCGACTAACGGCGGCATCGAAGACTACGATATCGTGACCTCCAATAAGCGCACCCTGCACGGCACGCAGACGGTCACCGTCTCCTTGAAAGGGGAGGACAACGTCTATCGCTTCTGGGCGGCAGAGGAAGGTAGGCCCCGCGCCGACAAGGACTTTACCTTTGAGATCTTGAAGCGCTCCGTCGCCATTCCGACGGCGTCTTCCGTCACGTACACCTATAACCACGAGGAGCAGACCTACGCCTTCGACGACGTGGGCGGGGCGGGCTACTATACCGCTACCGACACTTTCAAGCGCACCCTCGTGGGCAGTCAGACCATCACTTGCTCCCTGGACTATCCCGAGGAGAGCTACTGGGGCGAGGACGAGGCGGATATTGCGGATAAGCTCTACACTTTTGAGATCAAGCGTCTCCGCGTGGCAAAGCCCGTCTCTGCGGGGAATAGCTACGTTTACGACACCACCGAGCAGACTTACGCCTTTACGACGTACGGCGGCACCGCCTATTACACCATGGCGGAGGGCTCGGACAAGCGCACCGCTTCGGGCTCTCAGACCATCACCTGCACATTGAAGGATAAGAGCAATTATTGCTGGGACGCTGCGGGCGACCCCACAGGTGACTTGGCATTCACCTTTACTATAGCCAAGCGCTCCATCACCGCGCCCACCGCGCACGACGACGTTAATTCGCCCTACGTTTACACGGGCAGCGAGAAGACCTATCTCTTCGCCGCCGAGCCGCAGGAGGATAAGGCTCTCTACTATTCGGTATCGGGCGATAAGAGGACTCTTGCGGGATCGCAGGACGTCACCGTCACCCTCCTCCATAAGGAGGATACCTATTGGGGCGAGAACGAGGAGGATACCGAGGATAAGACCTATCTCTTCACCGTGAAAAAGCAGGAGGTCATCCCGCCCACCGCGAGCGAGCAGGTATTCGTCTTTAACCTCTTCAATTCCACCTCCGGACCCACCGAGCACACCTACGTCTTCTCGGCGGAGATGGGCGACAGCACCCTCTATACCGTGGACGCCGCGGCGATGACCAAGTGGCAGTCGGGCACGACCTATATCGCGGTGGCATTGAAGGACAAGGCGAATTACAAGTGGAGTACCACGGGACTATCCGCCGACCTCTCCTATGCCTTCACGGTGGATAAAAAGGCGGTGGTCAAGCCGGTGCCCAACGCGGCGTTCACCGAGTCCTACGTGTACGACGGCAGCAAGAAGACCTTCTATTTGAGTCCTGCGGCGCCCTACACCTCGCTCGAAAAGAAGTATTACACCGTGGAGAACGACGAGCGCACTAACGCCGGCACCTATACCGGTGAGGACGCGGTCACTATCACCTTGAAATATCCCGACCACTCCTACTGGGCGGATAGCGAGCCGCAGTCGAGCGAGGCACTCTCCTACGACTTCGTTATCGCCAAGGCGCAGGTGGAAAGGCCCACCGCCCATTCGGGCGAATACCGCTATACGGGCGAAATGCAGACCTACACCTTCGCTCAAGCGGGCGGCTCCGAACTCTATACCGTTTCGGGCAATAAGAGGACCGATGCGGGCAGCCAGACCGTCACCGTCACCCTCGGCGACAACAAGGCGAATTACGCATGGAAGCGCGTGGGTGAGGAGCCCCTCAGCAGCGACGACCTCGAATTCACCTTCACGATCCTGCCGCAGCAGGTCACCGTGCCGAGTAACAAGATAGAGCAGGGCTCTCCCAAGGTCTACACCTTCACGGGCAGCCCCATTCAGGCGGAGTTTAACAGCGCCTTGCAGACCGACCTCTACGACGTGGAGGGGGACAGTCAGACCTCTTCGGGCACGCACAAGATCACCTTTACCTTAAAGCTGAATACCGAGGAACAAAAGAACTATTGCTGGTCGGATGACAACAGCTTCGCCCCCAAGCAGATCGACTTTACGATCAAAAAGAGGGTCATTAGCGCGCCTACCGGCAGCGCACAGGTCGTGACCTATAACGGCTCGGCGCAGAGCTACCTTTTCTCCTACGAGGATACGAGCGTCAAGGGCGTCTACTACACTTGCGATGATCAGACAAAGACCGACGCGGGCGTCTATACCGTCACTTGCGCTCTCGTCTATCCCGAGGATACCTATTGGAATACCGCCGTGGACGACGTGGCGGATAAGACCTTCTCCTTCACTATCGAGAAGAAGAGTATCGGCGTCATCAGCGTTGAGCCCAAGACTTACGACGGCACCAGGCAGTACTCGGGCGTCGAGGACACGGACGACTACACCGTCACCCCGGGCGAGGGCGGCGTCGAGGCGGGGAGCTATCCCTTCACGGTGACCCTTGCCAACGCCAACTATCGTTGGTCGGACGGCGACGAGACCTTGGCGCGCGTCTTCTACTTCACCATTTCTTCGGTTGCCAACTATTGGACGGACGGACCTACCATCGCAGGGTGGACGTACGTCTACGGCGTTCCCGGCACCCCCGGCACCGCGCAGGCGGCTTTCGGAGAGGTGGATATTACCTATCACGCATCGGGCTCGAGCGTCTATACGCACGACCTGCCCGTAAATGCGGGGAATTACGCCGCGCGCTTCTACGTTCCGGCGACGGTCAGCTATTCCGAACTGTTGATCGAGAAGTCCTTCACCATCGGGAAGGCGACCCTCGACATGAGCGAGGTCGCGTGGGACTATGAGGGCGCTTTCACCTACGACGGATTGGTGCACACCGTGGCGGTCACGGGGCTCCCCGCGGAGTTTACCGACCGTCCTCAAGTGTTCTATTCGACGTATGAGGACGATTCGAAGGTGGATCGCGGCGACTATACCGCCCGCGTGACCTTCACCTATGACAGCGTGAACTATAAGGCGGATTACGGCGAGAACGTCTTTAGCCAAAACTGCGCCTATACTATCGACCCTTGCGAGGTCACCATCCTTTGGAGCAAGCAAGCCTCCTACGTGTTTACGGGCGAGGCGTTGACTATCCCCACCGCCAAGTACGTGGACGTCAACGAGGCGGACGTCCCGGTCACCGTAGCGGAGAAATACGGTAATGAATTCCTTGCCGCGGGCAGCTACCGCTTCGAGGCGACTGTCGTCGACCCCAACTACGTGGCGAAGGCGGGCACCGATACCGTGGACGTCAACGTGGCTAAATTAGCTATCACCGCGCCGACGTCGCACGACGACGTTCTCCTGCCCTACGTCTATACGGGGAGCGAGCAGACCTACGCCTTCGCCGCGGGCTTCGATGCCAAGTGGATGACCGTCTCGGGCGATAAGAGGACTGTCGTTGGCACGCAAGCGGTCACTGTGGAGCTTATCGATAAGATAAACACCTATTGGGCGGGCACCGAGGAGAGCGTTGCCGCGCTGACGAATTACACCTTTACCATCGTCAAGGCGGAGGTCGACAAGCCCACCGCTACGGCGCTCACCTACACATATACGGGCAGCGAACAGAGCTACGTCTTCGCTACGGCGGGCGACTCTGATCTCTATGAGGTCGCGGGGGATACCCGCACCGCGCACGGCTCGCAGAGCGTCACGGTGTCCCTCCTCGACGGCGACAACTATCGCTGGACGGGAGGCGATTCCGAGCCCCTTGCATTCACCTTTACTATCTTGAAACTTGCCGTTACCGCGCCTACCGCGGACGAAACGGCGTACGTCTACGACGGTACCTTAAAGACCTATACCTTCGCATCGGCGGGGGACAGCGCCCGATTCACTCCCTCCAATACCACGCGCACCAAGGCGGGCAGTCAGACGGTCAAGGTGGTCTTGAACAATAAGAGCGACACCTACTGGGCGGATACCGAGGAGGATACAGGCGACCTCTCCTTTATATTCTCTATCGCCAAGGCGCAGGTGAAGGCTCCCACCGCGGACGAAACGGCGTTCGTCTACGACGGGAACGAAAAGAATTATACCTTCGGCAATACGGCTGATAGCGCTCTCTATGCTATTTCGGGCGCGCAGACCAAGGTCTCTTCGGGCACCACCGACTTGACCGTTACCCTCATTGACGCCGAGGACTATCGTTGGGCGGAGGGTGATTCCGAGCCCCTCGTCTTCCACTTCACCGTCGCGAAGCTCGCCGTTACCGCGCCTACCGCGGACGAAACGGCGTACGTCTACGACGGCACTGTAAAGACCTATACCTTCAAGGTCGCGGGCGACAGCGCTTGGTTCACCGTCGACAATACCACCCGCACCGACGCAGGCAGTCAGGACGTGACCGTTAGTTTGAAGAATAAGGCGGATACCTATTGGAAGGATACGGAGGAGATGGTCGAGGACGTCGTCTTCCCCTTCAATATCGCCAAGGCGGAAGTCACCGCCCCCACGGCGAGCACACTAAATTACGTCTATAACGGCGCGGAGCAAACCTACGCCTTCGCTACGGCAGGGGACGAGGCTCTCTACACTGTCGGCGCAAAGACCATGACGAGGGCGGGCAGTATGAACGTCGTCGTTTCCTTGAAGGTTCCCGCCAACTATCGTTGGAAGGGCACAGAGTCGAGTGACGCGATAAACTTCGCCTTTATTATCGCTCCCGCAAAGGTCGCAAAGCCCGCGAAGGATACGACAAAGTTTTACTGCAACGGCAGCGTGCAGACCTATACTGTCGCGCCCAGCCCCTACTATATCGTATCGGGCGCGAGCAAGTCGGAGCACGGCACCACGAACGTCGTCATTTCCTTGAACGACACCGACAACTACGTATGGGACAACGCGCCCGAGGCGGATTCGAGCGAGGATCTCCTCTACCCATTCACCATCGAGCACGATTTCAAGAATAAGTATGCGCTTGCGGAGTATAAGGCGGCGGACGCCGATTGCACGCACAGCGCCACCTATTACTTCGTCTGCGATTGCGGCGAGGTGGGCACGGAGGTCTACGAGGTAGGCGACCCGCTCGGGCACCTCTATGAGGTCGCCTTCGATTGGGGCACTCCCGAGACTGTGGACGGCGCGGACAGCTACTCCGAGGTCTATGCGAACGTCACCTGCACTCGCTGTGACCACGCGGAGCGCGTCAAGGCGGACCTCACCGTCGAGGTCACCCCGCCGGGCAAGGCGAACGGCCTCAGGAAATATACCGCCACCGTCACCTTGGACCACCCGTACACCGATATCAAAGAGGTCGTCCTGAAGGCGATCTATCACAACTACGGCGAGCCTATCTGGGCGTGGTCTGTGGGCGAGGACGGCTATCCCGTCGTCAAAGCTACCTTCCCCTGCATCGACGAAGGGGCGGAGCACCTCAAGATAGAGTTGGACGCCGTCGTCACGCCGGAGGATACGGGCGTGGATACCTTCGACTACGTCGCTACTGTGTATTTCTATGAAAAGCCCTACGTCGATCGCCGACAAAAAGCCAAGCCCACCTTGACCTTTATCAGCGGCGATGCGGCAGAGGACATCGTCACCTATTACGTGCTCCCGAATGACGTCGTCACTTCGCTCATTCCCGCCGTCCCGACCAAGGAGGGCGCCGTGTTCCTCAAATGGTGGGATGCGGAAGCGTCCATCTCGCTCGTTTTCGGCGAGAACGGCTACACCCCCTTCGTGATGCGCGACGCCGATCGCTTATTCACCGCACTGTGGAGGAGCGTGGGGCAGATCACCGTGGCGGTCAGCGACGTGGATGATCAGAACTTTGAAGGCTGCGTCGTCGAGCTCAAGCAGGGCAATGACACCATCGGCACCTTGACCACGGACGAGAGCGGCACCGTGTCCTTTGATGGCCTCGAATACGGCAACTACTCCATCGTCGTCACCTACACCGACGGCATCACCGTCACCTATACGACGGGCACCGTGCTCGGGCAGGCGGAGAAGACCGTCCCCGTCAAGATGAGCGAGAAGCGCTTCAACACCGAGGTCAACGACGAAGACAGCAAGAACGTTTCGGTCGAGAACCTCGAAAATACCGTTCCCGAAGAGGATAAAGCGCAGATCGTCACCGCGGGGCAGGAGGGCGACGTCGCCGAGATCACCGTCGTGCTCTCCGTCATCAACGAAACCGACGCCACCGTCGTGCAGGAGATGACCGAGCTCATCGAGGCGAGCAATAATACCGTCGTTGACCTCTCGGATATCCGGCTGATCAAGACCGTCACCGTCGTCGACGAGAACGGCGGCGAGACCTCTCTCGACCCCGACTATATCACCACTTCCGACGTGCTTGTCGACATCACCTTCCCCATCACGGAGGATATCTATGCGGCGCTCGCGTCGGTGCACGGCAGCGTGGACAACGTCCTCGTGGCAAAGAGGGACGGCTCCGCGGTCAGCTTCATGACCAAGTTGACCGAGGACGTCGCACTTGCCTCGGAGGAAGAGTGCTTCTACGTTACCGAAAAGGACGGCGTCCCCTACGTCGTCGTACGTACCAAGTCTTTCTCCACCACCTACGGTCTGTGCGTCAGCGGCGTCTCTATCGGCGCGGACAATAAGATCGAGACCTTCGACGTCCACGACTGGACCTACGGCGATACGCCGAAGCCCGCGACCGCCACCTCCACCTACGGCACCCCGACCATCTATTATCAGGTGAACGGCGAGTGGGTGACGACCCTTCCCACCAAGGCGGGCACATATAACGTCAAGGCTGTGGTCGAGGAGACTACCGAGTACAAGGGCGTGGAAGCGGGCGCGCAGATGACCATCGCCAAGGCAAAGTACGATACGAGCGCTCTCCGCTTTGAGGACCTCACCGTGCTCTACGACGGCGAAGTGCACAGCATTCTCGTGGAAGGGCTTCCCGAGGGCGTCACCGTCAACTACGAGAACAACGGACAGGTGGACGTCGGCGAGTATACCGTCACGGTGTACTTCGTATGCGACGTGAACTACGAGCAGATCGCCCCGATGACCGCGGTCCTCCGCATTACGGAGGAGGAGAGCACTTGCAAGTGCCTCTGGCTGTGGATATTGCTTGCTGTCTTTATCGTGGAAGCGATCCTCTTTATCATCCTCTTCATGATAGGCAAGAAGTATAAGAAGAAGTATGAGGAAGAGAAGGAGAGACAGGAGAAGGGATCCTCGATGTCCGCAATGCTCTTTATGGGGCTTAGCTCGGTGGCTTGCTTGACCATCAATATCGTCCTCTTTGTCCTCGACATCATCCTCCTTGCGCTCATCGTGTGGAGGCTCATCCAAAACCACAAGTATAAGAAGATGTACGAGCAACTATTGGAAAAGGCCGAGGCAAAGGACGCTTTGGAAGAGAAGGGCGAGGACGCCCCTGCCGAGGAGGCGAAAGAGGACGCCCCCGCAGACGACGATAGGGGAGACAAGGCGGAATAAAAAGCCCACGAGCCTTGTGCGATATAGGGCGCTACTTAGAAAGTGCAAACAATAAAATAGATGGCAAGGGATGACCTTGCCATCTTCTATTTATAACCTACTTTATTCTCCTTGCGGAAGCTCTTCCGAAGGGGGCGGAGCGCTCTCCTTGCGGCGCTTCATCGTGAGGGCGATGCGTACGACGGATATCGCGGCGAAGACGAATGCGACGGCATTGAAGCCCATGACGGGGTACAGCCTTACGAACCAGCCGTACACGCTCCAGCACGCCACGTTTATCAAGAGTCCTATTTTTAACAGAAGGTCGCCCTTGACCTCGTCCTTATCCGTCAAGAAGGCAATGATGACAAAAACGGTATAGATAGCGGCGGCGGCGATGGGCAGGTAACCGTACCACACGTTGTCGCTGTAAAGCACGTTGATGACCACGCCTAGGACGAGTCCCGCCACTAAACAGAGCACGCTGACGATGATCTTGGGCGCTTTTTTGGTGCTTTTTACGAATAAAACCACCACGTTATATATGAGGGTGATGATTTCCTGCACCATGCCGCTGTATGCCTTGGACATCCCTTGCGCGACGATTTCCAATACGTGATTGACCGATTGACAAAGAAGGACGCGGCGCTTGGCTTTAAATAGAGCGGCGACCGTGGCGATGGTGGAACCCACGAAGGTGATGATATTCGCGATGAGCAAAACGGTATCGTCCATGCTTTTCCCTCGTAAACGGCTTCAATTATAATACCGCAGGGCGAAAAAGGCAAACGTTCTCTTCTAAAAAGCAACGTGGGCGGCGCGCCGTTAGGCGGCTTTTTCCCGGAAAGAAAACCACCAAAAAGGCTCGACATCACCCGAGCCGTTTTTATTATTCCGATACTTTATAGAGCCATACGCCAAGGGCAAGACCGAGAGGCTTATTCTCCTTTAGCCTTTTTACGTAGGCGCGGCGGAGGGATGTGTCTTGCGGCAAGGCGTCCGCATCCCCCGTGTAATCCATGTCAAATAGCCGCCAAAGCTCCTTGTGCGTTGTGTCCTCCTCCACGTCCACGATGTCGAAACGCGATATAAAGGAATAGAGATTGGAGGTCTCGGAGAGGATGCGTTTGTTCTCCGGATACAGGAGCCAAGAGTGGCAGGCGAAGACGATCTTGGTCAGTCCGAACTTCGTGCGATAATAGTCGCACGCCGCGCGGCAGGCGGCGTCCACGTCTGCAGGGTAGAGGCTTTCGCCCGTGCGGGGGATATGGATATAGATCACCGTCTCGTCGGGCGATAGTATGAGTCCGTCCTTCTCGTACTCCCTGCCGAGGCATCCCGTCTCAAACTGCAATTTGCCAAATGTGAAGCGGGTAGCGGCGAGGAAGCGCTCGTACCAGCGGGGAGAGCCGATCACGCCGTAGATCCCCTTTACGAGGAAGCAATTGTCGGCATTGAATTTCAGGTCGCGCATATTGTTCCGCCACATCTCCTCCGAAACGCCACGTTCGGCATAGACGACTTTGCTGCTGTCACTCAGGAGCATCAGAACGACGAGATATACGGTGCAGGGGCTGAGGCGGCACGTCTCGGCGATCTTGTCCGACGCTTCGATCAAATAGGTGTATCTATCGTCGGGCGCCTTTATGAAGTGCGCGCGGATGTCCTCGTAGAGGCGCACCCCTTCCGCACGGCCAAAGATGGCGTCAAAAGCGTCGGTCAGGGCGGTTACTGCCTCGGTAGAGTAGCCGAACTCGTGGAGGAAGGTGCAAAGGTACTGTTTGCGCGTTTCAACGAAAAAGTTATTTGTTGCTTCCGCGATCTCGATGCTTCCGATGGGGAGGAATGCTCCTTCCGCCTCTTCGTTCTCCCATCTGACGACGGGGGTATCCTCCCCCGAGAGGGTGATGGCGGCTTCGTACTTTCCCGCCTTCATCTTGTAGGGAAGGGCTATCTCAAAAGTGACCGTGTGCTCTCCGGGGAGCCATTCTCTTACGTCAACGCTCGTATCAAATAGATATTCTCCCCCTGCGCCGCGCAGAGTGAGGCGGAGGGGGAGCTCGTTATAGATGGGCGCAACGCCGCGGTTCAATACTATGAGGGTAATGCGCGTGCTTTCGCCTGCCGCGATTTTTGAGGGATAAGCCGCCTCGGAGAGGACGAAGTGATAGCCCATCTTGGATAGCCAATACTCAATCTTTCCGCGCCACCTTTCGGGGATGGGGAAGGACTTGCCGTTGAAAGTGCTGATATGCCAAGACAGGGTCTTTTCGATGATCTCATCAATGTCCCATCCGTGGCGCTCCCACTCGCCGAGCCACCAATAGGACTCAAAGGATATAGGCGCCTTCTTCCACAGGTCTGGCATAGCATCCGCCGCGGCGGGATAGATGAGGTTCATGTGCTTAGGTTCCCCCGTGCCGTCGCCTCGCCAGCCGCAGGGGTGGATGTCGTTCAGATAGTTACACAGCCACGGCGCGGCTACCTGACCGATCAGCCTAGTGTTCGGGAAGGCGCGGGCATAGCTGTCCGCAAGGGCACAGAGCGTCTCCTTGGGGTAGTCCGCCACGCGGTGACCTTCGCCCCAAGCGCCCGTGATGGATACGTCCACGACGTCCAAGGTCGGGTCGCCGTCAAAAGCGTTTCCGAGCGCTTCGATCGCCTCGCCGAAATAGCGGAGCCATAGGGAGTCCAAGGGAGAATCTTTGACTCTTTTCCCCTCCGGACGTTCGGGGCAGGGGATCACTCTTTTCAGCCATTCCGGCACGTCGTCGCTCGCGCGGGTGCTGTGCGGCATCAAGCGGAGCATCACGGTCTCCTTGTGCTCTTTAGCCTTTTGCAGGATGCCTGCGATCAGATCAAAGTGGTATTGCTTTCGCTGCGGCTCAAAGTCCTTCCACAGAATGCGGATATACGCCACTTGGGTGTCGGGATAAAAGCCGCTCTCGCCCTCTTTCAGGAGAGCCGCTTCACTGCTGACGGGGTAGCACTCCGTGCGCTCGGTCTCGGTCATATTGCCCTCGGGGCGCACGACGATGTCCGCAAAAAGTGGCTCCCCGCGGAACCGCTGATAACTTGTAAAGCCTATATAAGGATTGGGGACGGCTTTTTCCAAGGGAGAAAAATGCACTTTTCGGATGTTTTCTTCGCTCATTTTTCTTTCCTTGTCAAGAGGTATCTCCTCTCTGTTGCCGAAAAAAGTCAGGATCTCAGATGATGACTATCAATAGAACTCTCTTTGGATAAAGAGCAGGGTGAAGCAGGACGACCAGTTAAAGTCCACGATGGAGTGCCATTGCT
>DFEQ01000022.1:6630-15486 GCA_002368735.1 Christensenella sp. UBA3798 | reverse complement strand
GAGGCGCAGGCGGAGGCTCGCTTCCTGATGCTCTCCACCAACAACATCTTGAAGCTCTCGGACGGCGCTCCCGTCATGACCCCGACGCAGGACATGGTCCTCGGCAGCTACTATTTGACCATCGTCAAGGAAGGAGCCAGGGGCGAAGGCAGATACTTCATGAGCGTGGACGAGGCAAAGCTCGCCTATGCCAATAAGGAGATCGAGCTCCAAGCCATGATCTACGTGCGCGTCACCAAGGAGATCGACGGCAAGCAGGTGTCCAAGAGAGTGCACACCACCCTCGGCAGATTCATCTTCAACGAGGCTATCCCGCAGGATATCAACTTCGTTGATAGGTCCGATCCCGACAAGGCGTTCGACCTCGAAGTCGACTTCCTCGTAGGCAAGAAGCAGCTCGGACAGATCATTCGTCAATGCTACAAGTGCAAGGGCAGCACCGAGACCGCTCTCGTCCTCGACAAGATCAAGGCGCAGGGCTTCAAGTATTCTACGATCGGCGCGCTCACGACCAGCGTCTTCGATATGCACATCCCCAAGGAGAAGGCGAGCATCATCGCCGCCGCGGAGAAGCAGGTGGACGTCATCACCGAGCGCTATCGCCGCGGCTTCATCACCGACGACGGCAGATATAAGGCTGTCATCCAGGTGTGGGAAGCGGCAAAGAAGGAGCTCAGCGAGACCTTGAAGAACTCCTGGGATAAGTTCAACCCCATCAAGATGATGGAGCAGTCGGGCGCCCGTGGTAGCATGGATCAGATCTGTCAGCTCGCAGGTATGCGTGGCTTGATGAGAGACCCGACCGGTAAGACCATCGAGCTCCCCGTCAAGAGCAACTTCCGCGAGGGACTATCCGCCCTCGAATACTTCATCTCCTCCCACGGTGGTCGTAAGGGTCTTGCCGATACCGCTCTTAAGACGGCGGAATCCGGCTACCTCACCCGTAGGCTCGTGGACGTGTCGCAGTCGGTCATCATCCAAAAGATGGATTGCGGCGATACGAGAGGTATGGACGTATCCGCCATTTACGGCGACAAGGGTGACGAGATCGAGTCGCTCGACAAGAGGATCGTCGGCAGATATACGATCGGCGAGATCAAGAACCCCGCAACGGGCGAAGTCATCGTCCCTGCGGACACCATGATCAGCGACGATGCTGCAAGCGCTATCGTCAAGGCGGGCATCGAATCGGTCAGGATCAGGAGCGTCTTCACCTGTCAATGTGAGAACGGGCTGTGCTCCAAGTGCTACGGCAAGAATATGGCAAGCGGCAACCCCGTCAAGGTCGGCGAGGCGGTCGGCGTCATCGCGGCGCAGTCCATCGGCGAGCCGGGCACGCAGCTGACGATGCGTACCTTCCACAGCGGCGGTATCGCAACGTCCGAAGATATCACCCAAGGTCTCCCGCGCGTTGAGGAACTCTTCGAGTGCCGCACGCCCAAGGCGCAAGCCATCATCTCGGATATCCCCGGCGTGGTGAGTATCGTGGAGAAGAATAAGAAGCGCACCGTGGTCGTCTCCGACCCCGAGAATCCCGACGGACCGCAGGTCAAGGAGTACGTGCCGCCCCTCAACGCCACCATCTTGGTCAGCGAAGGCGAGAAAGTCACGCCCGGCACCCAGATCACTGCCGGTGCCATCAACTTGCAGGACCTCCTGCGTACGAAGGGCGTCACCGCCGTGCAGAAGTATCTTATCCGCGAAGTTTTGCGCGCATACAGATCCGCCGGCGTTGACATCAATGATAAGCACATCGAGATCGTCATTCGTCAGATGCTCCGCAAGGTCAGGATCATCGAGCAGGGCGACAGCGGCTTCCTGCCGGGACAACTGGTGGAGATCGGCGCTTTTAGAAAGGTCAATATGACACTCACGCAGGAGGGCAAGGAACCTGCAATGGGCAAGCCCGTGCTCCTCGGTATCACCAAGGCGTCCTTGAATTCGGACAGCTTCCTCGCTTCCGCATCCTTCCAGGAGACCACTCGCGTCCTCACCGACGCGGCGATCAAGGGCAAGGTGGATAACCTCTGCGGCCTCAAAGAGAACGTCATCCTCGGTAAGCTCATTCCCGCCGGTACCGGTCTCAAGCAGTACGCTAACGTGACGGTATCCATGAACGTTCCCGTCGAAAGAAAGATGGCGGTCGAGAGCCTCTTTGACGGCGACGACGAATAAAGGAAGAAACTCTTAATAGTCAAAAAGGGGGCGGCGAAGAGTCGCCCCCATCTTAGGAGAATTATGCAAGACGTAAGATTGATAACAAGCGAGAGCATCACAGAAGGACATCCCGATAAAGTGGCGGATCAGATCTCGGACGCCGTCCTCGACGCCATCCTTTCCGAGGACCCCGCGGCGCGCGTAGCGGTAGAGACCGTCGTCACGACGGGCATCGCTATTTTGGTGGGGGAGATCACCTCTAACGCAAACCCCAACGTGCAGAAGATCGTGCGCGACGTAGTGCGCGATATAGGGTATACGAGCAGCGATATGGGCTTTGACGCCGATACCTGTTCGGTCATGGTGTCCTTGGACGAGCAGTCCCCCGATATCGCTATGGGGGTGAATAGCAGCATCGACAGCGCTTCGGGCGATAAGTACGACCTTATCGGCGCGGGCGACCAAGGCATGATGTACGGCTACGCTTGCCGCGAGACCGAGGAGCTTATGCCCCTCCCCATCACGCTCGCACATAAACTGACGATGCGCCTCGCCGAGGCGAGGAAGAAGGGGGAACTCACCTATCTCCGCCCCGACGGCAAGGCTCAGGTCACCGTGGAGTACGTGGACGGCGCCCCGAAGAGGGTGCACACCGTCGTCGTTTCCACCCAGCACAGCCCCGACGTGGATATCAAAACTCTTCGCAAGGACGTTGAGGAGGTCATCATCAAGAGGGCGATCCCCGCCGAACTCTTGGATGAAAACACCCTTATCTACGTCAACCCGACGGGCAGATTCGTCACGGGCGGTCCGCACGGCGACAGCGGCCTCACGGGCAGGAAGATCATCGTGGATACCTACGGAGGTTATTGCCCGCATGGCGGCGGCGCTTTCAGCGGCAAGGACCCCACCAAGGTGGATAGGAGCGCGGCGTATATGGCACGCTACGTCTGCAAAAATATGGTTGCTGCGGGCGCGGCGGAGAGGATGCAGCTTGAGGTCTCCTACGCCATCGGCGTAGCGCACCCCATCTCGCTCCACGTCAACACCTTCGGCACCGGCGTCCTTCCCGACGGCAAACTCGAGGAGATCGTGAGGAAGGTCTTTGATATGCGCCCCTCGGCGATCATCGACACTTTAGCGCTTCGCAGACCCATCTACCGCGCGACCTCCAATTACGGTCACTTCGGCAGGGCGGGCTTCCCTTGGGAAGCAGTCGACAAAGTTGAGCAGATCAAATCACTTCTTAAATAAAATAACGCAGTTGAAAAGCAAGCCTTCAGGCTTGCTTTTATTTACATTTCTACGGATAGGTGTTATACTGAACGATAGCGAAAACCTTCGACAAAGGAGCAAAGAATGGATCGTGATCTGTGGAAAAAATTCACCGATAAAGCGTCGTCCCCCGTGGTGCTCGCAATCTTTACTCTCCTTGCGTATGCGGAGGTATACGTCTTCGTTTCGGGGGGATTTTTCGAGACCAATCGACTCTTGTACGGACACGCATTCCTCTCGATATTGCTTTTGACCGCGTTAGCCGCCTTGACCCTCTTTTTCGGCGTCAATCTGTATCTTTCTCTCTATCGACCCGAGGCAGAGAGGAAGGGCACTTTTATCTTTGCCTCGGAGCTATTGACTGTCGCGCTCGGCGTTTCCATTCCCTTCATCCTCTATTACGCCCGCACCTTCGAAGCGGCGTGTCTCCTCGTGACCCTGCCCTATTTCCTCGCGGGGCTCGCGGCGGCGGTTTTCCTTTTCATCCTTCCTCTTTCAGCCAAGAAGCGGCTCTTCGCCCTCGTAGCTCTGATCGTCACGGTGGGTGCGGTGTGCGGCTTTGCCGCCGTATCGGCGAATGGGGAAGAGGTGGAGCTCGTTTCGCACCCCGTGGTCTTTGATAACGGCGCAGGCTTCTCTGTCGTATGGTGCACGAACGTCAATTCCGTGGGATACCTCGAATACAGCTATGACGGGCAGGACTACGTTATATACGACGCCGAGGACGGCAAATACGTATGTGATAAGCGGGTGCACACCGTGCGCGTTCCCTACGAGCACCTCTACGGCAACGCCTACACCGTCAGCGCGGCGAAGGTCATTCGCAATTCTTCACGTGACTCTATTATCGGCGATTTCATAACGTCCGAGAAGTATACTTTTGCCTCCGAGGTCACGGGGAGCGAGCTCAAAATGCTTGCCGTCACCGACTGGCACGAAAAGGTGGATGCGCTCTACGCCGTCACCGAGGGCAGGGAGTACGACGTCCTATTGATGATGGGGGACGCCATCAACTACGTCAACGAGTTTGACGATATCTTGGACAATATCGTCATTCCGGGCGGCGAGATCACCAAAGGGGTAAAGCCCGTCGTCTTCGTGCGCGGCAATCACGAGATGCGCGGCAAGTACGCGGGGGAGATCCGCTCGGTGCTCGGCTATGACAAATATTATTTCACCACCACCTACGGAGAGGTGAATTTTCTGGTCTTTGACGGCGGGGACACCAAGCCCGACGGTGAAGCGTCGCAAGGGGTCTTGAACCTCTGCGAGTCCTATCGCGAGGCGGAGCTTGACGAGATGTCGCTCCCGCCCATCACGTCGGGATACAACGTCTGTTTGTGCCACATACCCCTCTTTTCCAAGGAGTATATGGAGGACGAACCCAAGGCGGATGGGGCAGACGCGCAATCCGAGCGCTTTGCCACCATTCTCGAAAAGCAAAACGTAAAACTGTTGATATCGGGGCATCTGCACGAGCTGTATTACCTATCGGGCGACGATTACGATACCCTGATCGTGGGCGGTCCCACCGAGTCGGACGGCTACGTCGCCTGTATGGTGACCGTCAAGGACGGGGTGGCGGATATCGTCGCATACAATCAGGAGGAAACGGTGAAGAGTTATCCGCCGCTCGCGCTGAAATGACGATGAAGGACTATCGGCGTAAAACTCCCATCATGGGATGGGCGTCCTTCTCGGCGAAACGTGAGTCAAGGACCTCGGAGGGGAGAACTCCCCCGAAAAGGCCGTCGCCCTCCTCAACCGTAGCGACGAGCCCCTCGAAATAACCATCGACTTTGAATCGGCAGGGCATATCGCGGGGCTCCGTTAGCGCCGCGTGATATTTTCCCGAAGGGCGCCGTAACTGCGAGCAAATAGCGAGCAACTTCACTATTCGCTTTTAGCGAATAACTTCACTGACGAAGTCAACTTCACTTGCCGAAGGCAAACTTCACTGTGCGCTATCGGAAAAGGGGGAGGCACTTTACTTCTCGGCTACTTTTATGATATAATATCTTCAACATGGAACTCGTCGGAAACATCGAAAGCATCGTCTTCCGCAATGCGGAGAACGGCTATACCGTGGCGCATATCGCCACCCCCAAGCGCGTGACGTGCGTGGGCATCTTTCCGCCCGTCACCGAGGGCGAAAGGGTGGTGATGACGGGTGACTTCGTGGTCAACCGCAATTTCGGCGAGCAGTTCAAGGTCACGAGCGTCAAGGTGTCGCCTCCCACGGGCAGGGAAAGCATGATCCGCTATCTGTCGGGCGGCCTCTTCAAGGGCATCGGGGAGATGACGGCGAAGAACATCGTTTCCTTCTTTGGCGAAAGAACCTTTGACGTCATCGAGTTCTCCCCGCACGAACTGACCAAGGTCAAGGGCATCAGCCGCGTGAAGTCGGAGAGCATCGCGGCGCAGTTTTCCGAGTTTCGCGCGATGCAGCAGACCATCATCTTCCTGCAATCCTTTGATATTTCCTTAAACCTCGCTCTTAAAATATATCGCACTTACGAGGGCTTGACCGAGGGGGTGCTGCGCAATAATCCCTTCCGCCTGATCGAGGACGTGGACGGCGTGGGCTTCGCGACCGCCGATATGCTCGCCCTCTCGATGGGGCTGGATAAGGAGAGTAATTTCCGCCTCGGCGCCGCCGTCGTGCACGTACTAAAGAGCGCGGCGTCCACCAAGGGGCACACCTATCTCCCCCTCGGAATGCTGGTTCGTGAGACCATGAAGCTCCTCGCCTTCGAAGCGGATAAGGAGCACCTCGTCCTCGCCACCATCGACGATATGCAGCTCGAGGGCACCTTGGTCTACCTCAACGACTACCGCATGAACGGCGTAATGCTCGCCTCCTACTACAATCTCGAAAAGTCCATCGCCGCCAACCTGCATAGGATCATGGGGCACAGCGTGGAGCTTGACTTAGACCTCGACGAGGAGATAGCCGCCTACGAGAAGGCGCAGGGCGTCACGCTACATTCGGCGCAGAAAGAGGCGATCACCGCCGCCGTCAACAGCGGTTGCGTGGTGATATCGGGAGGTCCCGGCACGGGCAAGACCACCATCATCAAATTCATCATCGAACTACTTAAGAAGGAGGGCTATTCCTTCGCGCTGACCGCGCCTACGGGGCGCGCCGCAAAGAGGATGAGCGAGGCGACGGGCGCCCCCGCGAAGACCATCCATCGCCTGCTCGATATACACCCCGCCGCTTCTCAGATAGATACCAAGCTCGACGCCGACGTCGTCATCGTGGACGAGATCAGTATGGCGGACGAATATATCTTCAACGCCCTCTTGAAGGCGATCCCCGTGGGGGGAAAGATCATTTTGGTTGGTGACAAGGACCAGCTCCCCTCGGTGGGCGCGGGCAATATCCTCGCGGACGTCATCTCGTCGGGCATCATCCCTGTCAAATATCTGACCCACATCTATCGCCAGTCCAACGACAGTAATATCGCCATCTACGCGCACATGATCAACGGGGGCAACGTGCCCGAATTCGACAATCGCAGTCGCGATTTCTTCTTTGACAACGTGACCGAGGAGGGCGCCGTCATGCAGGACGTTATCTCTCTTTGCACCGTGCGCTTGCCGCGCTACTTCGCGCTCTCGGCGTCCGACGTGCAGGTGCTCGCGCCCTTGAAGAAGGGTGACGCGGGGGTGGAGAGCCTCAACGCCGAACTGCAAAAGGTCATCAATCCGCCCGACAAAGATAAGGGGGAGATGATATCGGGCGAAAGGATCTTCCGCGTGGGGGATAGGGTCATCCACACCGTCAATAACTATCAGTTAGGGTGGCTGCTGCGCGAGGGCGACAAGGTCGAGGCGGGCGAAGGGGTCTTCAACGGCGATATCGGCAGGGTCGTGGCGGTGTCGCGCGCCGAAGCGCAGCTCCAAGTGCAGTTTGAGGACGGGAAAGTCGCCACCTACACCGCGGGCGACCTTGACCAACTGTCGCTTGCCTACGCCATCAGCGTGCACAAGAGTCAGGGCTCGGAGTTCCCCGTCGCCGTGGTGGTCATCTCGCGATATAACCCCATCGTCACGTCACGCAATCTCCTCTATACCGCCATCACCCGCGCCAAGCGGGCGGTCGTTCTCGTCGGCGACAAGCAGAACGTCGTCAAGATGATAAAGAACAATTATACCGAAAAGCGGCATACCGCCCTCTCCGTCTTCCTCAAAGACAATGAGTTCTAAGCTGTCGCGCTTTCTTTCGTTGCTATTCGTCGCCGAGCACAACTGTCTGCTCTGCGATCGAGAGCTCCCCGCGCCCTCCCGCTATCGGCTGTGCGCCCCTTGCTATGCCACCGCCTTTGAGGTCATCGGCAACAGGTGCTGCTTGAAGTGCGGCAAGATGCTCTTATCGGAGGAAAACTATTGCTTGGACTGTCAAAACCACGACAAAGCCTTCGACCGCGCCTTTTCCCCCGTCAGCTATACGGGCGGAGCGGTAAAGCTGGTGACGGGGCTGAAGTTTCATAACAAAAGGTACTATGCCGAGCCTATGGCAAGGTGGATGACAGATCGCTTTCTCTCCGAGGAAATAGCGGTTGACGT
This sequence comes from Christensenella sp. UBA3798, assembly GCA_002368735.1. GTDB lineage: Bacteria > Bacillota > Clostridia > Christensenellales > CAG-1252 > CAG-1252. The sequence continues at coordinate 7,482 of DFEQ01000022.1, read as the reverse complement.
CGTCCTCCCCATCCCCCTCCATCCCAATCGGAGAAAGGAGAGGGGATATAACCAAAGCGAACTTCTCGCAAAAACCATCGCGCAAGCGCTGCGCCTCCCGCTTGACGTCACGTCCGTCGTGCGCGAAAAGGATACCCTTGCCTCCACCGGACTGACGGGCGGCAGAAAGGCGCGCGAGGAGAATATGAAGGGCGCATTCCGCCTGACTGCAAAGGATAATATAAAGGACAAAGTCGTGCTCGTCGTGGACGACGTCATCACCACGGGAGCGACCTCCTCGGAGATCGCCTCCGTCATCAAGAAGGGCGGGGCGAAAAAGGTGTACGTCCTATGCTTCGCTTCCACGCGGGAGAAGCCACCCATCCAGGAAGGTTACTGACGATTCGACTTCAATCGCCCGTTTCGGACAATCAAATAAATTATTTTACTTATTATTTTGCTTATAGTAAAATAACTACGAGGTGAACCTATGTGTATATTCGGTAACGCTAACGATAGACAAGTCAAAAAGCTCCGCAAGATCGCGGATAAGATAGAGCTGCTCGCGCCGCACTACGCGTCCATGTCGGACGACGAACTCCGCGCGATGACCCCCTATTTCAAGGAGAGGCTCAAAGAGGGCGCTACCCTGGACGAGCTCCTGCCCGACGCCTACGCCGTGGTCAGAGAGGCTTCCTCGAGGGTGCTCGGTCTTCGTCACTTCTACGTGCAGCTGCTCGGCGGCATCGCCCTGCATCAAGGCAGGATAGCCGAGATGTGCACCGGTGAAGGTAAGACGCTCGTGAGTACGCTCCCCGCCTATCTGAACGCCTTGACGGGCGAAGGTATGCACATCGTCACGGTCAACGACTA
>DFEQ01000022.1:4347-6577 GCA_002368735.1 Christensenella sp. UBA3798 | reverse complement strand
ATCGTCACGGTCAACGACTACCTTGCCAAGCGTGACGCCGAGTGGATGGGCAAAGTGCACCGCTTCCTCGGCCTTACCGTGGGCGTGTCCGTCGAGGGCATGAGCGCGGAGGAGAAGAGAGCGGCGTATAACTGCGATATCCTCTACGCCACCAACAACGCGCTCGGATTCGACTACCTGCGCGACAATATGGCGATCACCAAGGCGCAGATGGTGCAGAGGGGACAGGTCTTTGCCATCATCGACGAGGTGGATAGCATCTTGATCGACGAGGCGCGTACCCCTCTTATCATCTCGGGCAAGGGGGATAAGAGCAGCGAGATGTACGGGAGGGTCAACGGCTTCGTCAAGACGTTGCGCGAGAGTGATTACGAGAAGGACGAGAAGGATAATACCATCCGTCTGACCGAGGATGGCGTCGCGAAGGCGGAAAAGTTCTTTGCGATAGACAACCTCGGCGACATCGAGCACAACGACCTCAATCACCATATCAACATCGCCCTCAAAGCGCACTATATGATGAAGCGTGACAGGGACTATATCGTCAGCGATCAGGAGATCGTCATCATCGACGAATTCACCGGCCGCTTGATGGTGGGCAGGCGCTACAGCGACGGCTTGCACCAAGCCATCGAGGCTAAGGAGGGCGTCCGCGTCCGTGACGAGAACAAGACCTACGCCACCATCACTTTCCAAAACTATTTCCGTATGTACAAGAAGCTCTCGGGTATGACGGGTACCGCCAAGACCGAGGAGACCGAGTTCAAACAGATATACGGCTTGGACGTCGTGGTGATCCCCACCAACCTCCCCATTCGCCGCGTGGACGAGAACGACCTTTTGTATAAGACGGTAGCGGGCAAACTGCGCGCCATCACGGCGGATATCAAGGATTGCTATGAGAGAAAGCAGCCCATCTTGGTCGGCACCATCTCGGTGGAAAAGTCGGAGGAATTGTCCTCTATCTTAAAGAAGGAGCATATCCCGCACAACGTCTTGAACGCCAAGAACCACGAACGCGAAGCGGAGATTGTGGCGCAGGCAGGCAGGCTCGGTCAGGTGACCATCGCCACCAACATGGCAGGTCGTGGTACCGATATCATGCTGGGTGGTAATCCCGATTACTTGGCGCGCGCCGCCCTGGAAAAGAAGGGCTATTCGCACGACGCCATCGTGGAGGCCGTGGGCTTTAACCCTGAGGTATCCGAAGAGGCGCTCCGCGCAAGGGAAGACTATAAAAAGCTCTATGCCGACTACAAGCAGCAGACCGACGAAGAGAAGCAAAAGGTGCTCGAAGCGGGCGGACTTCGCGTCCTCGGCACCGAGCGCCACGAGTCGAGGCGTATCGACAATCAGCTGCGCGGCCGTAGCGGCAGACAGGGGGACATCGGCTCCTCGGTCTTCTACATCTCGATGGAGGACGACCTCGCCCGCGTATTCGGCGGCGAGAAGATGTTCAGCGTGGCAAACGCCTTGAACCTCGACGAGGACACCCCCATCCAATTCAAGATCATCACCCGTTCCATCGAAAGGGCGCAGATCGCGGTGGAGAATAGGAACTATTCCTACCGCAAGCACGTCCTTGCTTACGACGACGTGATGAACCGTCAGCGCGAGATCATCTACGCCGAAAGGAACAAGGTCTTGACGGGCGCCGACGTGCACGAGGAGATCGTCAAGATGATCCCCTCCGTCACCGCAGAGTACCTCGGCGGCATCATCGATTACGACAAGGACTACACCCTTTGGGATTACGATAGGATCAATAAGGAGATCGAGGATAGACTGGTCCCGCCCGGTACGGGCGCCGTGACCAAGAAGCTCGCCTCGAGCCTCAACTACAAAAAGATCGTGGACACCGTTGCGCTCGCCGCGATAGACGCCTACGACGACAAGGAACAGAGGTATAAAGAGGAGGGCATCCCCTTCGGCGACTTTGAGCGCACCGTGCTCCTTCGCGCGGTGGACCGCCATTGGATAGAGCACATCGACGCGATGGACGCCCTTCGTCGCGGCATCGGACTGCGCGCGGTGGGGCATCAAGACCCCGTCATCAGCTATGCCAACGAGGGCTTTGATATGTTTGACGAGATGATCGCAGCCATCCAGCGCGACACCGTTTTCCATGCCCTCAAGATGGAGGTCCAAAAAAAGGTCGCGCCCGCCCCCATTCCCGCCGGCGATGGCAAAAAGAAGATCGGCAGAAACGACCCCTGCCCCTGCGGCAGCG
>DFEQ01000022.1:3283-4292 GCA_002368735.1 Christensenella sp. UBA3798 | reverse complement strand
AGCGGCAAGAAATACAAGAATTGTTGCGGTAGATAATTATGGTAGAATTTGACGAAAGCAAACAGAAGCTCGCGTCCCTTCGCGAGGTCATCAAGGAAGTCGCGGACGCTCTCGACCTTCCCGCTCTCGAAAAGAGAAAGGGGGAGCTGGAAGAGGAGCAGAACCAAGACGGCTTTTGGAGCGATCAGGCAAGGAGCCAGCGAGTCAATAAGGAGCTGAAACAGGTCAGCGACAAGCTCGCCAAGGTGGCGAAACTCAAGTCGCGCGCCGAGGATATCGGCGTGCTCATCGAACTCGCCGAGATGGAGGAGGCGCTCAGCGAACTCCCCACCGTCGAAGAGGAATTGAAGAGCCTCTCCGAGGAGGCGGAACAAATGAAGATCGCCGCCCTCCTCAAGGGTAAGCACGACGGCTGCGACGCCATCCTCACCCTGCATGCAGGGGCGGGCGGCACCGAGGCACAGGACTGGTGCAGTATGCTCTTCCGAATGTATTCCCGCTACGCCGAAAAGCGCGGCTACTCTATGAAAGTGCTCGATATGCTCCCCGGCGACGAGGCGGGTATCAAGAGCGTCAGCTTTGAGATAGACGGCGACAACGCCTACGGCTACCTCAAGGCGGAGAAGGGGGTGCATCGTTTGGTCCGCATCTCTCCCTTTGACGCTAATAGCCGCCGTCATACCTCCTTCGCCTCCCTCGAAGTCATGCCCGTCATTCAGGACGACACCGAGATACAGATCCGCCCGGAGGATCTCAAAGTGGATACCTACAGGAGCGGCGGCGCGGGCGGTCAGCACGTCAATAAGACAGAGTCCGCCATCCGCATCACCCACATCCCGACGGGCATCATCGTCGCCTGCCAGAACGAGCGCAGTCAGATACAGAACCGCGAGGTCGCGATGCGTATGCTGATGAGTAAGCTCGTCGAACTCAGAGAGCGCGAGCAGATGGAGTACGAGCAGTCTTTGAAGGGCGAACTGAAAAAGATAGAGTGGGGCAGCCAGATCCG
>DFEQ01000022.1:1188-3232 GCA_002368735.1 Christensenella sp. UBA3798 | reverse complement strand
CAGCCAGATCCGCTCCTACGTCTTTTGCCCCTACACCCTCGTCAAGGATCACCGCACCGGCTACGAAAACGCCAACGTGCAGGCGGTCATGGACGGCGACCTGCAGGACTTTATCGTGGAGTACCTCAAGAAGGCGTAATATGACCTTTGCCGAGCTCAAGGAGAAAAAGGATCTCGTGATCGTTGCGATGGAGTCTTCCTGCGACGAGACCGCTTGCGCCGTGCTTAAAAACGGCATAATTCTTTCTTCGGTCATCTCTTCCCAGATCGACATTCATAAGGAATACGGCGGCGTCGTGCCCGAGATCGCGAGCAGAAATCACGTGATCAACGTCGAGCCCGTCCTCTCCGAGGCGCTCGAAAAGGCGGGCGTCACGCTCGCCGACGCCGACTGCTTCGCCGTCACTTACGGCGCGGGGCTCCTCGGCGCCCTCCTCGTGGGAGTCAGCTATATGAAAGGGCTCTCTTTCGCCACGGGGAAACCCCTCGTTAAAGTCAACCATATCCGCGGGCATATCGCGGCGAATTACCTCGCCGATCCTACCTTGACGCCCCCCTATATCGGGCTCATCGTGTCGGGCGGACACACCGCCGTCGTCAGGGTGGACACATACACCTCTTTCACCTATCTCGGCGGCACGATGGACGACGCCGTGGGCGAAGCCTTCGATAAGGTCGCGCGCGTCCTCTCCCTGCCGTACCCCGGCGGACCCGAGATAGAGCGGGCGGCAAAGGGCGGCGAGCGCACCGTCTATATCCCCGAGCCGAAAACGGGGAGTCCCTACGACTTTTCTTTCAGCGGGATCAAGACTTCGGTCATAAACTACGTCCACACCTTGGAGCAGAAGGGGGAAGCGATCAATAAGTCGGACGTCGCTATGTCCTTTCAGTCCGCCGTCGCCGAGATGCTGGTCAAGGCGGCTACTCGCGCGGCGAAGGAGTACGACCTCAAGGACATTGCCCTCGCGGGGGGCGTCGGTGCGAACGGCGAGATCCGCCGCGTGCTGACCGAGGAGTGCGAGAAGCGTGGGCTCCGTCCCCATTTCCCGACCAAGGAGACCTGCACCGACAACGCGGCGATGATCGCGATGGAGGCGTATCTCCAGATCAAGTACGGGGACGAAAGTTGCTTAGCGCCCGATACTCTCGACGCGAAGGCATCTATCCCCCTTGGCGGCGTATAGCGGCGCAAATACCGCTCTACCGCGACGACGTATAAGGGCGCGTCTGCTTCGCTGTCCACACCCCAAAGAATTTGCGATTCTTCGGGGACCCAATGCGGCAATTCACGCGACATCGTCGCACAATTCCGCATTAAAAAAACCCCGTTTTTTGCGTAAAAAAATATCTCCAAATATTTGACTCTCCGCTTCAAAATTGATAAAATAATAAGGCTTGCGAGTAATTGCAAGTAATTTTGTCGTCAACGGAGGGTTGCCGTGACGGGAGATTATAATAGTTTACTTGATAATTCCCCCAAGAGATTTGTTGGGCTGAAACAGGTCTTGCGGGGCATTACAGACGGCACGGTATGGTGTGTAATAGTGTCGTCCGACTGTGAAGAATTTATCAAAGCGAGGCTTCGGGAAGAAGCGCGCGACAAAGACGTTCGTTTGGTGCAAGGGCCGCTTATGGCGGATCTCGGGCGCAAGGTGAATATCGACGTCGGCGCGGCAGTCGTGGGGCTCGTGAGGTAGAGAGGGATCAGTCGCTTCGGAGGAAACTCCGGTATATGCAATCGGCGCCTTATGCGGGCGCAACGAGGCGAGGGACCCAAGGGTTGACGGGGAACTTGCCACAGACTATAAGGAGGTCAGTATATGCCAACTATCAATCAGTTAATTAGGCACGGTAGAGAGAAGCAGGAGTCCAAGACCCTTGCTCCTATCCTTCAGAGCTGCCCGCAACGTCGCGGCGTTTGCCTGTCGGTCACCACTACTACGCCTAAGAAGCCGAACTCTGCTATGCGTAAGATCGCGAGGGTGCGCTTGTCCAACGGCATGGAAGGTACCGTGTATATCCCCGGTATCGGCCACAACCTGCA
>DFEQ01000022.1:289-1129 GCA_002368735.1 Christensenella sp. UBA3798 | reverse complement strand
CAACCTGCAGGAGCACAGCGTCGTTTTGATCCGTGGCGGCAGGGTGAAGGACTTGCCTGGTGTTAGGTATCATATCGTGCGTGGTGCTCTGGATACTGCGGGCGTTGCAAAGCGCAAGCAGGCTCGCAGCAAGTACGGCGCGAAGAAACCTAAATAATAATAACGATTAAATTCAAGATATAAGGAGAAAATTAGTATGCCAAGAAGAAGTGGTGTGCCTAAGCGTGACGTGCTTCCCGATCCTATCTATCACGACAAGGTCGTGACCAAACTCGTCAACCAGATCATGCTTGACGGAAAGAAGGGTACCGCGGAGAGCATCGTTTACGGGGCATTTCATATTGTAGAGGAAAAGACCGGCACGAGTCCGATCGAGGTGTTCAAGAAGGCTCTTGCCAACGTGATGCCGCAGGTCGAAGTGAAGGCGAGAAGGGTCGGCGGCGCGACCTACCAGGTCCCGCAGGAGATCCGTGAAGAAAGAAGGCAGACTTTGGGCATTCGTTGGCTCGTCACTTTCATGAGAAAGCGCAGCGAGAAGACGAGCGACCAGAGGCTTGCGGGCGAGCTCATGGACGCGTCGAACGGCATGGGCAACGCAGTGAAGAAGAGAGACGAAATGCATCGTATGGCAGAAGCCAACAAGGCGTTCGCTCACTATCGTTGGTAGGATTGACAGATGAGAGACACAGCTATCGAAAAAACCAGAAATATAGGCATCATGGCGCACATCGACGCGGGCAAGACCACGACGTCCGAGCGTATCTTGTACTATACCGGCAAGACGCGTAAGATCGGCGAAGTGCACGACGGCGGCGCGACGATGGACTGGATGGAGCAGGA
>DFEQ01000022.1:0-134 GCA_002368735.1 Christensenella sp. UBA3798 | reverse complement strand
GTGGACTTCACCGTCGAGGTGGAGCGTTCTCTGCGTGTTTTTGACGGCGCGGTCGCCGTTTTCTGTGCTAAGAGCGGCGTCGAGCCCCAGTCCGAGACCGTGTGGCGTCAGGCGACCAAGTACAAGGTCCCCCG
>DFEQ01000010.1 GCA_002368735.1 Christensenella sp. UBA3798 | reverse complement strand
TTATTCGCCGTCGCGTCCTGGCGCGCAAGGTAGTCCATGCACAGTTCGTCCGACACCTTGTCGATGGCTGCCTTGGTGTCGTCGTTCATCGCGGAGGTCATCTTGATGACTGGCTCCAATATGGTAAGGTTCTTGCTCCCTTCCAGCATCCCCCTCATCACCTTCGCGGCGAGAGGCGCCCAGCTGCCGTTCTCCATCAGAGCGACGATGCGGTTTTGATAGCCGCGCTCGGTCAAATGCTCGATGAAGGTGCGCATAAAGGGGAAGATATCGGCGTTATAGGTGGTGGTGGCGAGCACGAGTTTGCCATAACGGAAGGCGTCCTCCACAGCCTCCGCCATATCCTCGCGCGCGAGGTCTGAGACGACCACCTTGGGGCAGCCCTTTGCTTTCAGCTTCTCGGCGAGCAGCTCCACCGCCGCCTTGGTGTGGCCGTAGACCGAGGTGTAGGCGATCATCACCCCCTCGCTCTCCACGCCGTAGGACGACCAGGTGTTATACAGACCGAGGTAGTAGCCGAGGTTCTCCTTGAGGATAGGTCCGTGCAGGGGGCAGATGGTCTGTATATCGAGAGTCGCCGCCTTCTTCAAAAGGGCTTGCACCTGCGCGCCGTACTTGCCGACGATGCCGAAATAGTAGCGGCGAGCCTCGCACGCCCAGTCCTCCTCCACGTCGAGCGCGCCGAACTTGCCGAAGCCATCCGCAGAGAAGAGCACCTTGTCATAGGCGTCGTAGGTCACGATGACCTCGGGCCAGTGCACCATGGGGGCGGTGACGAAGGTCAAGACGTGCCTGCCCAAGGGGAGGGTGCTGCCCTCGCCCACGACGATGCGCCTGTCCTCGTACTCCTTGCCGAAGAAGTTCTTCATCATCTTGAACGCCTTGTCGGAAGAAACGATGGTCGCATTGGGATACGCCTTCATAAAGACGTCGATATTCGCCGAGTGGTCGGGCTCCATATGCTGCACGACGAGGTAATCGGGCGATTTGCCACCCGTCGCCGCGGCGATATTGTCCAGCCATTCGTGCCCGAAACGCGCGTCCACGGTGTCCATGACCACCGTCTTGTAGTCAAGGATCACGTAGGAATTATACGCCATGCCGTTCGGCACGTCGTACTGTCCCTCGAAAAGGTCTATTTTGTGGTCGTTTACGCCTACGTATTTGATGTCGGAAGTGATATTCATAATAGCTCCTTATGGGTTATTGCCGCGAGAAACGCGCGACCTAATTATTATAGCATAAAAAGTCGGGCTTTTCAATAGTCCGACTCTCATTTTTATTGCCTTATCGGTGACTTTTATCGAATGAAATTGGTGCGGGTGACCGCCTCCGCCTCGGGAAGTCCGTACTTTTCCTTTCCGAGCGCGATGGAGCGCATCAGGAAGAGCATATTGCGGGCGACGAAACGGGCGTTTTGGATGCCTTCCTCGTCTCCTTCCACCTCGCCGGGCGCCCTGCCGAAGCCGTTGTTCCAATATCTGCCGCTCGCGATGGGCATTTGGTTGATGGTATAATACTTGTTGAGGACGTCAAAGCTCGCCACCGTGCCCGCGCGGCGCGCTACTGCAAAGGATGCGCCCACCTTCATGCGAAGGTCGCAATTCGCGCTCATAAAGAGACGGTCCAGAAGGCTCACGACGCTGCCGTTAGGCGATGCGTAATAGACGGGGGAAGCCACGATCATGCCGTCCGCGGAAGCGAGAACTTCGGCGAGCATCGGGACGTCGTCCCCGACAACGCAGGAGCCCTTCTTGGCGCAGCCGCCGCACGCCATGCAGCCGCGGATATCCTTGGCGCCGATGTCGTAACGAACGACCTCGATCCCCTCCGTTTCAAAGACCTTCTGCGCTTCGGTAAGAAGGCGCGCGCAGTTGCCGCTTTTTCGGGGGCTGCCGTTGATGAGTAGTACTTTCATTGTTTATCCTCCTTATCCCCTGCGAGGGGCTCGTTTTCGGGCTCGTCAAGGGTGGCTGCCGTGGCGGCAGAGTCCCTTATTTCTCCCTTGGCGGCTTTTTCCTTCTCCGCCGCCTCGTTGGTGTCTATCGTCTTGCCGAAGACGAGGAAGCGCTGGAACAGGAACTCAGTCACGAAGTTCAATATCATGTTTATCGCCTCGACGAGATAGTCGTTCCACCCCGCCTTCTCCACGAGGAAGTGCCCGAGGAGGGTGCTCGCCGGCGTGAAGACGCAGTAATAGGCGAGGACCTTCAGCATCGCGATGGGGACGTTCGCCACCGACTTAAAGGTAAAGCGGCGGTTGAAGGTGAAATTCCACACCACGGACAAAACGAGCGATATCAGATAGCGCGGCCAATACGGAAGGGGCGTAAACTCGGTCAAAAGGGTAAAGGACAGGATCTGTATGATGCCCGCCGACGCCGCAAATAAGGTGTATTTTATCACGCGGACGATCTCCGCCTTTCTTTCCGCCTTCAAAGCCCTTCCTCCCTGTCGCCTTTTTGTATTGTAGGAGAGGAGGGGCTCCCGTGTCAAGCTGCACGCCGCATTTTCCACGAGGGGAGCGGGCGGGACGCGGCCGCCGCTCTCGCCCTTTCGGGCGCGCGATTTGCGATTTTCCACCAAAGTGCAAAAAACCCTTGACAAAAGAGCGGCGTATTGATAGAATAAACAAGCATTTCATCGAGGAGCTATCCTCGAGTAGAATATGGCGGCGTAGCTTAGTTGGTTAGAGCGGCCGGTTCATACCCGGCAGGTCGTTGGTTCGAATCTGACCGCCGCTACCATAT
>DFEQ01000020.1:9616-17413 GCA_002368735.1 Christensenella sp. UBA3798 | reverse complement strand
TCGCCGCCGTTGCCGCCGGCGCCGCCCGCGCCCGAAAGGTAGGAGAAACTGCCGTCGTAGAGGGCGTCCGCGCCCTTGCCGCCCGCCGTGCCGCTCGTGCCGCTCCCCGCCTCCGCGACGAGGGTGCCGCCCTGCCCGACGAAGGTCAGCGAGTATCCGCTGATGGCGGTGCCGCCCGCCGTGCCGCGGTAGCCCGCTTTGCCGCCCCTGCGCACGATCTCCTTTGCCGGGGTGTCGGAATAGGTATTATCCCACGATCCGTCCACCTCCTCGCCCGAATTGTCTATATAGTAGGGGCTGTCCGCGCGAATGAGGTTTTGCCCCTTGAGCACGATCTCGGTCTCGCCCGAGGAGCCGAGGTCAAAGACGGTGCCGCCGAGCCCCTCGGTGGCGATGGTGCCGAAGTTCCATAAGGTCACCGTGCGTTCGGCGGTATTGCGGAAATAGAAATAGAGGTTTTTATACGCCGTTTCGTCCCTGCCGTCGTAATGCCCCTCGATGACGAGGTCCAATACTTCGTAAGGCACCATGACTGTCAGGCTGCCTGCATTCAGGGAGGGAGGCAGGACCATCCACACCCCCGAACTCTCGCCCGAGGTGGCAAAGCCGACGTTTGACCAACTGTTGTATTCGCGGCGGACGTATCTGCCGCTGACCGTGATGTCCACGGGGTTGCTGACCGTGCCGTCCTCGCTCTCCGCCACGATGGTGACCGATCCGATATCGGCGCCCTCCTTGACGGTAACGACGTTGCCGTCGATGGTAACGAGCTCCCCGCCCTTTGTCGCGCGGTAGCGGATGATCTGATCGGTATTTTCGGGCACGGAAGTATGGGTAAAGGCGACGGAATAGCCGCTTCTGAGGTAATCCACCGGATCCGTGGTGGAGATCGTCAGCGAGGTGAGTTCCTTATCCCCCACCTTATAGGTGACGGTGTGATATACCTCCTCGCTCGCTTCGAGGAGGAAGGTTATCTCCGCCCCCACGGGCGCCCCTCGTATCACGCGGAAGGTGTCGCCGCCCGTCCATTCGATATAGTCCTCGCCCTCGATGACCGTGATGGTAACGGCTGTGCGGTCCGCCCTCGCGGGAGTCAACGTGTATTCTATGGTGCGGAGGGTGCCGTCCGCCTGCACGATGCCGCCCTGCCCGTCGATATCCTCCGCGACGGGATAGCCCACGGTGAGGGTAGCCCGCGCTTCCTTGACGCCCGAGCGCGCAAAGAGCACTACCTCGTCGCCGAGGCGTGCGTTTTCGTCGATGGTAAAGGCGCAGCGCACGCGGTCGAGAAGGATGATATCCTCCCCTTTCTCCACCGTCAGTTCGTCGGGGAAGGAGCCTTCCACCGGCTCTTTGACGAGTTCGTAAGTCACTCTTTCGCCCGGCATAGCGCGCTCGCAAGAAAGGGTCAGGGTCAAGAGGCGCGTCTGCACCGTGGTGATGGATATCGTTTTTGCCTCGGAGGCGACCCCGCCCGCGACGGCTTCCACGACCACCACGCCGAGATCGGCGTCGGCGGGTATCTTGAGGAGGCTGCCCTCGACGGTGGCGCTCCCCGATATCACGCGATAGGTGGGGAGCAGGTCTGTCCCTTCGGGCAAGACCGTTGCACTGAGGGTGATGACGTCGCCCGCCTCTGCCGTCTCGGGAGCGATGAGGGTCACGCTGTCTATCAAAATGGGTTTATTTAACGCAACGGCGAAGTTCTTGACGACGGCAACGCCCTTGACCGTCAGGCGCACCGAGAATTCGTCGCCCTTTCTCGCCCCGTCGGAAAGCTTGAGTTTATTATCCTCCACCGAAGCTATCTGTCCGCCCGAAACCACTTCGAAGGCGCACTCCGCCGCCTTATAGTCCGCAACGAGCTCCTCCGCGCCCGAGAAGGTCACGCGGAAAGCGTAGGAAGACCCCGCGACGAGCTCCTCCTCAAATGAGAAGTCTACCGTCACGCCCTCCTGCCCGCACGCGCACGCAAAAAGGACGCAGAACACAGAAAGCAATATGACGAGCGCCACGAGCGCCGTTTTGTGCCAAATGCGTATAGCCATATAATAATTATACTACTTTACAAGGGGATGTGGGTAAAAAATAAAAAAATATAATGGAATGTGTTTCCTGCGGAAAATCTCCGCAGGAAAGTGAAGTTGTGCGCGGCAGCGCGCAGTGAAGTTTGCGAAACAGTGAAGTTATGCGCTCTCCGCGCAGAGTGAAGTTTGCCTTCGGCAAGTGAAGTTGCTCACTTCGTTCGCTTTTTTATATGGAATTAAAAAGGATCGTTTCCGATTGAGAGCGAAGCGACTTTGCATCCTTTCGTAAAGGAGGCTTGATTGCGGACGAACGAAGCGAGGACGGAATGGTGGATTTAAAATCCCCCGTTTTTTCTCGTTTCACTCGAAAAACCCAATCCCCCTTTAAAAAGGGAGCAACGCGACCCTTCATTCCGCATTGGATAAGGTTCCGCATAAAAAAAGGCGGCATTTCTGCCGCCGTTTCTCCCCTATTGTCGATCTACTCCTTTTTCTCGCTCTCTTTCGGCGCGGCGTCGACTGCGACCTCCGCTACGGGGGACCCTCCTCCCTCTGCGCTCTTTGCGGTCAGAGGCTTTTTATCCGCAAATGCAACGGGGGCAAGCCCTTGATAGGCCGCCGCGATATGCTCGTCTCCGATCTTCTCGGTTTCGGGATTATCCGCTAAGCTCTTGACGTACGCCTCGGCATTCAGTTGCATACAGCTAATGGTGATGATCATCACCGAGAAGCCCGCATAGATCGCGATGGCGGGATTTGTCAGTGCCTGCAATAGAGCGACCACGCCCAGCAGGATGGCGACCTCGATCACATTCAGGATCGCGAGCAAGAAGATATTTTTGATCTGCATCACTTTCTTGAAGGGAACTTTATTAAAGCCCTGCACGAAATACGCCTCCAAGAATGCCGCCGCCCCATATACGAGGATTGTAAGCAGGAGGGAAAGGCTGGCATACTGTTTAGACTTCGCGATGAGCACCGCTCCTGCGGCGATGATGGTCAGGTTGATCACCGTACTGACGACGCCCGCAACGATCGATTTCAAGAAAGAACGCTTCGCCACGCCTGTGCGGATCATCGAACGGGTGACGAAATAGCCGACGTAGGCGCCGACCGCAGTAAAGAACACAAAGAGCATCGCGCCGCCCGCAATGGTCGTCATCGCCGTCTTCGCCAAAGCCTCCATTTCTGCCTCCACCTTGGAGATATCGCCAAAGGCGACAGAGGCGCACTCGCGCAGCAGCTCCTCCCAATAGCCCGCATTCAGCACTTCGTCGGCAAGCGCCTGCGGATCGCTCCAAGACAGACCTTCGATGGATGAGAACACGGTATCTTTTACTTCGTCCCAATGGAAGGAGACGTTGCCGACTGCCTCCGCCACCCCCATCACGAAGTCCCTCACCGCGTTCCAAAGCATGGGGATCATCACGGAGAGCCCGATGACGATGCCAAGAGACAGCGCCCCGATCGGGATGAAAAACAGCCTGTAACTTTTAAAATAATTCTTCAAACCGAGCTTGATCATGGTACGATAATAGCACATATCTGACAAAAAAAGCAATTCTTCGCTACAAGATCCGGGCAGAGAGGCTTTGTCAGTGAAGTTGTGCGCTCTCCGCGCAGAGTGAAGTTTGCCTTCGGCAAGTGAAGTTGCTGCGCAGTGAAGTTATTCGCTAGAAGCGAATAGTGAAGTTGCTCACTTCGTTCGCTTTTTTATATGGAATTAAAAAGGATCGTTTCCGATCGAGAGCGGAGCGACTTTACATCCTTTCGTAAAGGAGGCTTGATTACGGACGAACGAAGCGAGGACGGAATGGTGGATTTGAAAATCCCCCGTTTTTTCTCGTTTCACTCGAAAAACCCAATCCCCCTTTAAAAAGGGTGAACGGCGAGGGGCGGTCCAAGAAGCCCCCCTATGTCCCCCTCTCCCGACTTCGTCGGCAGACGATCCCCCTTTAAAAAGGGTGCAACGCGACCCATAACGGTCCGTCGTGCGGACTCCTTCACGCCGTTAGCCGCGTTGGGTCCCCGAAAAATTGATAAATTCTTTGGGGTGTTGCGGCGCGTACATCATGCCTCCGAAGGAGGTACATCATGCGCCCGCAGGGCGTACATCATGTCGCGGAACGCGATACATCATGCGCGCGGTAGCGCGTACATCATGCGACTTCGTCGCACGATTACGCATTAAAAGGCGGCTTCGGAGAATGCGGCAGAGACGAGGCTCGACAAAAGGCGGCGAATGAGCGTACTTGTTCGTACGTGATTTCGCCGCCTTGCAGTCAGAAACAAAGTATATGCCGTATTATACGAAGCCGCCTAACGTTCTTCGCGGAAGTAATTCAACCCAAGAGATGCCGGCGGCTGCGCCTTCTTGCTCCCCACGATGCTGGTAAAGATCAAAACCACGATGGTCATCACATAGGGAAGCATCTTGATAAGCTCGATCTGCGCAAAGGTGATCCCCTTGATAAATCCCGCCGCGATATACAGTCCGCCGAAGATGATAGAGCCGGGGATCGCGAGCGCGGGGCGCCATAATGTAAAGATAACGAGAGCAATAGACAACCAGCCGAAGCCTTCCAAAACGTACTCCCAGTTGCCTCCCATATAGTCCATGATGGTGAAGAGGCCGCCGAGGCCCGCGATCGCCGAACCAACGATGGTGGCGACGTACTTGTATCCCGTCACGTTGATACCCGCGGCGTCCGCCGTAGCGGGGCTCTCGCCCACCGCGCGGAGATGCAAACCTATACGCGTGCGATTCAGGATGACCTGCGTGACGATGGCGATGATGATCGCGAGATAAACGAGAATGCCGTGGGACAGGAAGATCTGCACAAACCAATTATTGCTTTTGACCGAGAAAAGGTTAGCGTAGAATTGGCTCGCCTTTGCGATGATGCCGATATCGCCGCCCGCTTTGATCCCATTTACCAAATGCCCTGCGAGCCCCACGCCGAGGGTGGTCAACGCGAGACCGGTCACATTTTGATTTGCACGAAGCGTCACAGTCATAAAGCTATAGAGGAGTCCCATAAAACCACCTGCCACGATCGTGGTAAGGAATGGGAGCAAAACCAACAGCAAAGAGGAATAAATCTTTGCTTTCAGCATTTTATACACAGTCAAACACCCTACAGCAGCACCCACACTCATTACGCCGGGAATGCCAAGATTCAAGTGCCCGGATTTCTCTATGACGATTTCACCTGTCGAACCATAAAGGAAAGTTGCGCTCAGTCTGATTGCTCCAGAAAGAAAAGAAACGAATGGCATAACTTATTCCTCCTTTGCGGTCGTCGCCTGTGGGATCTCGCCATCGGAAGTATCTTCGCCACAGGTCTTTTCCGCGCCTTCGACGGGCGCAGGAGGCACGACTTCACTTTTCGCACGATGACGGAAGACGATCTTGTAGTTGATAAAGAACTCGCAGCCGATGATCATCAAGAACATGATACCGATCACCACTTTCGAGAAGAAATTGTTTGAAATGCCGTTCATCGTCATCACTTCGTCCATGCCTCTAGACAGGAAGACGACGAGAAGGGATGTGAAAATCATACCGGCAGGATTGAACTTGGCAAGCCAGGAAACGAGGATCGCAGTGAAGCCTCTTCCTTCCGCCGTCGTGCTACTGACGGTATGGTCGATACCGGCGACGAGCATAAATCCTGTGAGTCCGCAAATCAATCCCGAGAAAATCAAGGTGCGAATGATAACTTTCTTGACGTTGATGCCGATATAGCGCGCGGTATTTTCGCTCTCACCCACGACGTTGATCTCATAGCCGTGCTTGGTAAAGCGCAAATAGATGAACATTACCGCAGTCATCACGATCGCCACGATGATACTGAACCAAAAATTTTCACCTGCGATCGTAGGCAGATTCCCATAGGGAGAAGGAGACAGCGTCCCCGTGCCGCCCGGTGCCCAAATCTTGATCGCGTACAGAATGATCTGTATCGCGACATAGTTCATCATCAGGGTGAAGAGGGTCTCGTTGGTATTCCACTTTGCCTTGAAAAGTGCGGGGATCACCGCCCAAACCGAGCCGACGAGGAGCGCTGCAGCCAAGGAAATGAAGATCAGGAGGGTATCGTTAACTTTACCACCGAGATAGAAGATGCAGAACATACAGGCGAAAGCGCCCATCAATACCTGTCCTTCCGCGCCGATATTCCAGAACTTCATCTTAAAGGCAGGCGTCACGGCAAGTGCGAAAAGGAGCAGTATCGCAACGTCACGCAAAAGGGTCATGACTCTATAAGAATCTCCGAAAGCACCTTTGAATATCCTTGCATATACTTCAAAGGGACTTATTTCAAGAGAAGCAAAAGTCAAAATACCGATAAAGAGAAAAGCCACTACAATGGTCACGCCACGCACGACCCAAGGAAGCCACGGCTTAACATCGGTGCGCTTGACCAAGTGAAAAAGGGGCTCACGCGTTTTCTTGGTCGTATTCATTCGTTGTCCTCCTTTTTGTCACCCATCATCTGCTTAATCGCCTCAGCGTCTTCTGCCTTGGCGCGGCTCAGCATCATCATGCCGACCTCCTCCTTGGTGACCTTGCGCGCGTCCACGATGCCCGCCACCTTGCCGCCCGACAAAACGAGCAGGCGGTCGGAGAGAGCGAGGAGCACGTCGAGGTCTTCACCGACGAAAACGACGGCGACGTTTTTCTCTTTCTGCTGATTGAGAAGGTTGTAGATGAGATAAGAACTATTGATATCCAGTCCGCGCACGGGGTACGCCGCCATCAGGACCTTCGGGGAAGAAGAGATCTCACGCCCGACGAGGACCTTTTGCACGTTGCCGCCCGAAAGGCGTCTGACGGGGGTCTGATCGCTCGGCGTGACCACTTCGAGCTCGCGAATGATGTTATCGGCGAGGGTCTTAGGCCTCTTTTTATTTACGAAAATGGACTTACCTTTCCTGTAGGAACGGAGCGCCATATTGTCCACGATACTCATATTGCCCACGAGGCCCATGTTCAAACGGTCTTCGGGAACGAAGGAGAGCTTGATGCCGAGCTCCTGTATCTCACGCGGGGTGCGATGGCGGAGGTCGATGATCTCGTCCTCGTAGAAGAGCACCTTCTCCTCATTGACGAGGCGGGTGATCTCCTTATTCGAGAGTCCCGTGAAGTCCCACTTTTTGCCGTCAGGATCGTGGAACTTGCCTTCCGCAGCCATTTTCTTGATCTGCTTTAGATCCTTATGGAAGAAGGTGACGGGCTTATTCTCCTTGGGGTTGTGGAAAATGATGTCGCCCTTCTCCACCTTTTGGAGACCTGCGATACCCTCGAGGAGCTCTTTCTGCCCGTTGCCGGCGATACCCGCGATACCGAGGATCTCGCCGCCGTTGATCGTAAAGGAGACGTCGTCCACGGCTTTCAAGCCGTCGCGGTTCTTCACCGTCATATGTTCGATAACGAGGCGGGGCTGGGGATCCACAGGATCCTTCCTGTCGATATTGAGGTCGAGCTTCTTGCCCACCATCATGTCGGCAAGCTCCTTCTCGTTCGTATCTTTGGTATCCACCGTCGCGATATGCTCGCCCTTCCTGAGGACGGCGACGCGGTCGGAGATCTCCATGACCTCATTGAGCTTATGGGTGATGATGACGATGGACTTGCCGTCCTTCTTCATCTCGCGGAGCACGGCAAAGAGGGTCTTGATCTCCTGCGGGGTCAAGACGGCGGTGGGCTCGTCGAGGATCAGGATATTGGCGCCACGATAGAGCACCTTGATGATCTCCACCGTCT
>DFEQ01000020.1:0-9566 GCA_002368735.1 Christensenella sp. UBA3798 | reverse complement strand
GATCTCCACCGTCTGCTTCTCGGAGACAGACATCGCGTGGATCATTTTGTTGGGGTCTATGATAAAACCGTAACGAGCGCCCATTTCGCGCACGTCGGCAGCTATTTTCTTGAGTGAATAAAAGCCGTTGTCCTTGACGCCGAGCGCGATATTCTGCGCGGCGGTAAAGACGTCAACGAGCTTAAAGTGTTGGTGCACCATACCAATCTTCAGGGCGTATGCGTCCTTCGGACTTTGAATAGAGACCTCCTCCCCGTTCACAAAGATCTGACCTTCGTCGGGGTAGTAGATGCCCGCGAGCATATTCATCAGAGTGGTCTTGCCGCAGCCGTTCTCGCCGAGTACGGACAGGATCTCCCCTTTGCGAATATCGAGGTTCACCTTGTTATTCGCGATCACCGACCCGAAGGTCTTGGTGATATTTCTCATTTCTATTGCGTTTGTGTGTTCCACTTTTTTCTCCGTATTAGGACAAATGCCCCTCTCGCCGTTGTCTGCGAGAGGGTTAATGTCCAGAATTTAAGGCGGAGACTGACGCCTCCGCCTTTCTGTAGATGTTCCGAATTATACGGAAGATTAGTTCAACAGAGTGATGCCGTCGATGCCCAGTCCGAAGGAAGGAGCAGAACGGAACTCAGACTCAGCAACGTACTTCACACCGGCTTCGGTCGTCTTGACGATCTCGGTGTCGGGATCTGCGGGATAACCACCGTCAACGTACGCGACATAAGAGGTAACCTTCTGACCATTTACGGTGATGTAGTTGTCCTTGGAAAGATCAAAGACCTTCAAAGAGCCGTCAACGAGCTTCGCACGAGCCTCAACGATAGCATCGATCGTGCCTTCCGCCATCACGCCGCCGTTCACTGCGGTAAGAGCAACGGAGCCGTCCTTCAGGGTGCCGGTGAAATCAGTCGCGATAGGCTTGTTTTCCACGGTCTGCGCGATGATATACTTCACATAGGGAGTCCAATCGATACGGCTGGAAACGATGAAGGTGGAGGGGCAAGCCTCAATGGTGCTGCCGTTGTAGGAAACGTTGGGGACACCCGCAGCTTCGCAAGCGGAAGGAGCACCCATCGAGTCGGCGTGCTGACTGATCAAAACGCAACCCTTAGAGATGAGGTTCTCCGCAGCAGCCTTCTCAAGAGCGATGTCGAACCAGGAACCGGTGAATTGGACCTGCATCGTGACAGAGGGGCAGACGCTCTTTGCGCCAAGATAGAAAGAAGTATAACCGGACTTGACCTCTTCGTAGGGATAAGCACCGACATAACCCATCACAGCCTTGTCAGCGGTGATCTTGCCGTCCTTGATCATCTCGTTGAGCTTCATACCTGCAGCGATACCCGCAAGATAACGTCCTTCAAAGATGGAAGCGAAAGCATTGTGGAAGTTCGGCTGATTTGCGGTATGAGCAGTGGTACCGGTTGCATGGCAGAACTGAACCTCGGGGAACTCCTGAGCAGCCTGGAGCATAAAGGGCTCATGACCGAAGGAATCCGCGAAGATAACTTTGCAGCCCTGGTTAACCAAGTCCTTTGCAGTGTTGTAGCAAACGATCTTCTCATCGATGCCGGTCTTAATGATCAGCTGGCTCTCGCTCATGCCGAGCGCCTTGACCGCAGCCTTAGCAGCATTGATGAAGTTGAGGTCGTAGGTCGAAGACTCGTCATGCAGGCAGATCATACCGATCTTGAAATCCGCGGGGACAGTCAAGCCTTCGTAGGTTCTGACTTCCTCGGTCTTAAGAGCGGGGATATCGACCGGCTCGCCGTCTTTCAGATCGCTACCACAAGCGACCATACCGACGACGACTGCAGCCACAAGCGCAAGTGCCAAGATGATGGTGATAAGTTTTTTCATTTTTTCCTCCCTTTGCCTTTTCGGCTATTTAATCAAATTTTATATCGCCCGCACGCAGTTCCTTAATACGCGCGAGAGAATATACCTTTACGCCCTTTTCCTCGATGAGCTTCCTGCCGCCCTGCTCCGACTTCTCGATCGCAGCGACAAAGCCGACGCACGTGGCGCCCGCCTGCTCGATGAGGGAAAGAAGCCCGAGGGCCGCGTTGCCGCTCGCGAGGAAGTCGTCCACGACGAGCACCTTCTCGCCTGCGGTGAGATATTCGCGGCTGACCACGACGGTGTTTTCCACCTTGTGGGTAAAAGAAAAGACGGGAGCTGTGTAGACCCCGTCCGAGATATTGAGCGACCTGTGCTTCTTCGCCACAAGGACCGGCAAGCGCAGTTTCTCCCCTGCGGCATAGGCGATCGAGATGCCCGAAGACTCTACGGTCATAATGAGGGTAGCGCCCGCGCTCTCGAACTCGCGCGCGATGTCCGCGCCGAGCTCGCCGATCAGGGCACAGTCCAAGCGGTGGTTCAAAAAGCCGTCCACCTTCAGGA
Source organism: Christensenella sp. UBA3798 (assembly GCA_002368735.1). Taxonomy (GTDB): domain Bacteria; phylum Bacillota; class Clostridia; order Christensenellales; family CAG-1252; genus CAG-1252. The sequence continues at coordinate 7,157 of DFEQ01000020.1, read as the reverse complement.
TGCCCCCGTCGAGCACTTTTCCTTCCTTAATGATCTTGTCTTCCAGTAGTTTCATCTTCGTTCTCTTCACTCACAAAAGAAACGAAAAAGCAAGTTAAAACTCTTTAACTTGCCTGCCAATAACTACCATAAGTCGCGACGTTGTCACGACTCGTCCCAATAGTCGCACTTGTGGCTGTGCGGTAGAAACTCAAGGGCCATCCATCCTTGATTATATTGGCAATATTCTTTTGTTGGTTTTATTGTATCTCATCCCCGTTTCAATGTCAAATAAACGGAAGAGGAATGTTAAATTTTTTTTGGAAAAACTTGGGAGAAGTCGCTCGATGAGCGAGCCACCGAGGAAGGGTGAATTGCCGCAAACGTGGCGCGAATTGCACTTCGTGCGTGAATAGCACGCGAAACGTACGTTGAGGATAAAAAAAGTGAAGTTCCGCTTAGCGGAGTGAAGTTCGCCTTTGGCAAGTGAAGTTATTCGCTTCGCTCATAGTGAAGTTCGCCTTTGGCGAGTTAAGGTGTCCTGCGGAGCACCACAATTCCGCATTCCGCATTCCGCATTCCGCATTTAACAGACGGCTTTGGAGAAGGCGGTAGAGACGAGGCAGATCCACCCCCAAAAATCTTTGATTTTTCAGGGACCCCGAGACAAAAGGCGACGAATGAGCGTACTCCTTGTACGTGATTTCGCCGCCTTGCAGTCAGAAACGAAGTATATGCCGCCTTATACGAAGCCGTCTTTTAAGCGCACTCGATGAGCATCTTGTCCGCAACCAGCGCGATAAATTCGCCATTGGTCGGCTTCTCATTCCCCGAATACACCTTCACGCCGAAGATCTGATTGATATTCTCTATCTTGCCCTTATTCCACGCCACCTCTATCGCGTGACGGATGGCGCGCTCCACCTTGCTCGCCGAGGTGTCGAAGCGTTCGGCGACCTCGGGATACAGTCGCTTGGTGATGCTGTTGATGATCTCGGGGTTCGCCACAGCCATCTTGATGGCTTCTCGGAGGAATTGATATCCCTTGATATGGGCGGGGATGCCCACCGAGATAAAGATATTGGTGATGCGCTCGTCGAGCAAGCGGTTTTGCGCGGGACGGAGGGGCAGGGAGGTCGCCGCGACGCCCACGATCTCGTCGATGCGGTTTTTCAAGGAGAGGAAGCTGATGGGCTTCAGCATAAAGTGGCTTGCGCCGCTCTTCATCGCGCGGAGGGCGTATTCGTCCCCGCCGATCGCCGAAAGGGCGACGAACTTGGCTTTTGCCCCGCCCAGCCGCGCCTCACTCATCACCTCGAAGCCGTCCATCTCGGGGAGAGTCATGTCGAGGATGACTACGTCGGGCGAGCTCGTCAGGATGGCGTCCACGCCTTCCCTGCCGCCCTCAGCCGTCGCCACCACGCTATAGCCTCGTTCACCTGCGAAAAACATCTTTACGGTTGACAAAAACTCCCTATCGTCATCCACGATAGCCACTTTGATCTCCTTCATAAATCGCTCCTATTAAGTCGTTTGTCGTCAAAAATCTCGAGGTTTTTAATCGGTAATCGTATTTTATCACGCTTTTTGCCGCAGCGCAACCGTCTTATCGATATTTTTGTACAAAATTTGTCGAGAGTTGTCGGATATGCGTTTAATTTGTACAAAAACGGCGCCCTGCCATCAATATATACACGCATTGCGCGCGCGAACGACTTTTGCTTTAACGATTGATATAAAGCGCCTTTCGTGGTATCATCATACTATGAAAACGCTGTCGGAAAAGCAAATATCGCTGCTGCTGGGGTGGTATGCGGACAATAAGCGCACCCTTCCGTGGCGCGAGGAGGTCACGCCCTATCGTGTGTGGGTATCCGAGATAATGCTGCAACAGACGCGCGTGGAAGCCGCGCGAGATTACTTTTCGCGCTGGATGGCGCGTTTTCCGACTCTCCTCGACCTTGCCCGCGCAAGCGAAGAGGAAGTATTGAAGGCGTGGGAAGGACTTGGATATTACAGCCGCGCCCGCAACCTCCATAAAGCCGCAAAACTCGTTGTCGAGCGCTTTCACGGCGAACTCCCTGCGGATAAAGAGGCGCTTCGCACTCTCCCCGGCATCGGTGCCTATACCGTGGGCGCCATCCTCTCCATCGCTTTCGGGATCGCCGAGCCTGCGGTGGACGGCAACGTGCTGCGCGTCTATTCCCGCTTGACGGCGGAGGCATTCGACCAAAGCCGCGACGACGTCAGGCGCGAGATCGCGGACGGACTGCGCCCCTTGATGCCCGCGGGGAAGACCTCCGACTTCACGCAGTCACTCTTTGAGCTCGGCGCGCTGTTGTGCCTGCCGAACGCCCTTCCCCGATGCGACCTCTGCCCGCTGAAAGATACCTGCGAAGCGCACCGCTTGAGCGCCGAGACCGACTATCCCGTCCGCACCGCGAAGGCGGAGAAGCGCAGGGAAAAGCTCACCGTCTTCGTGCTGTCGTGGGAAGGGAAGTTCGCCCTCCGCAAGCGTGGCGACAAAGGTCTCCTTGCGGGTTTGTGGGAACTGCCGAACGTGGGCGGCTACCTCTCCGGAGAGGACGTCCGCGCCCTTTATGCGGGCACCGTCACGCCTCTCCCCGCCGCAAGTCACGTCTTTACCCATATCGTATGGGAGATGACGGGCTACAAAGTGGCGCTCGACCATCGTCCCGACGACCCCACCCTCGTCTTCGTCACCCCCGAGGAACTGAAAGAGGCGTATCCGCTTCCGTCGGCGTTTAGGGCATATAAAAAGCATTGCAGCGCTCTACGTTGACGGCGCATAACGGCGCATCTGCCGCCTTGTTTTTAATTCGACCATATCTTCTCGCTTTGCGAGAAATATCACTTTCGCGACAGCGAAAATATCACTCCGCAAGGCGGGGTCTCCGAAGAAACGGTCGTTTCTTTGGGGTGCTAAAGCGGAATATCACTTGCCCTTTGGGCAAATATCACTGCGAAGCCTTACGCCGCAGCGCCCGCGACGGGCAATAATAGTCCGAGAAGGAGCAGCACCACCCCGCCGAGGAGGGGGACGATGGACACTTTGCCCCAAGCGCCGTCCCCTTTTTGGTGACGGATGGCGATGGAGACGAGAGAGGCGAGGATCGCCGCCGAGGAAAGCCAGATAAAGATGGTCTTGTAGTCGTCCGCGTAAGTGCGCATCAGGATGAAGTTAGCCGCAAGGAGCGCCGCCGTCAAAAGGAGGCTCACCACGTAGCGCATAAACTCCCCTTTATACTCCAGAACGAGGACGGGCGCGAGGAAGAGAAGGCTCGCCATCCCGCCGATGATCCACTGCCAAGTGGACCACGGGGGCATGATCCACCCCGAGATGAGGAAGGCGATGGAGAAGGCGGTGCCTATCGCCATCGTGACGATCCAAAAGGCGTCTATCAGGTGGAAGCAGAAGAAAAAGGAGAGCCCGACGAGGATAAATCCGAGGCAGGTAAAGAGTATTTTATACTCTTCCGCGCCGAAAGAGCAGCGGAGAACGAAATTCAAGATGGAAAGCGCGATGAGGAGAAGCACGACGGGATAGTGATATTCGAGGATATTCTTTTCGTCCAGCCAATAGATCGCCGTGCCGAGAAGCAGGGTCGCCGAAACGCCGCCCCCTATCCCGAGGATATATTGCCACACGCTCCACTCGAAGTCCGCCACGGCGGCAAGGATGCCGCACACCACTCCCACCACGGCGGGGATGACCAAGCAGACGATGGTGACTATCATCGCGCGCGACATAGGCAAACGGGGATAGTCCGCCTTATTGGGAGCGACGGAAGCGCCGCCCGTCACCTGTTGCGTAGGCGCGGGGCGCCCTTCCCGAGAGCCGCCTTCGTCCTCGAAATTATTGAAAAAATCGTCGTCCATCGATATTTACCTCGTTTTTGCCCGGAGATGACCCCCGAACGTATATCATTATAGCACGCTTTGAGCGCTTTTTCAATCTTAATATGCCCTGCGCGGTGCCGGTCGCCCCCTTTTACGATTGACAAACGCGCGCGCGGCGTGTAGAGTAGTATCCGTAAGCGAGGAGGGCACCCCCTCGCGCCTCGGAGAGAAAGAATGACAGCAGCCATCCTCGTCGCATCTATTACCTGTGTCGTGATGATCCTCGGCATTCTTGTTTTCCCGCGGATAAAGATAAAAAGCATCTCCCTCGACACCTATCCCCTCATCGCCCTCGTGGGCGCCGTGGTGACGGTCGCCATGGGACTCGTGAGCCTTGACGAGCTCGGCGCCGCCTTTGCAAGCGCATCCGCCATCAACCCCATCAAAATCCTGCTCCTCTTTCTCTCCATGACCTTGATATCCATCTTCCTGGACGAAGTGGGCTTCTTCAAATACCTCGCGAATAAGGCGCTCCGCCGCGCGGGCAAGAGCCAATTCCGCGTTTTCGCCATCCTGTACTGGACGGTGTCGCTCCTGACGGTATTCACCTCCAACGACATCGTGGTGCTGACCTTTACCCCCTTCATCTGCTATTTTGCAAAGAATGCGAATATCGACCCAAAGCCCTACCTCGTCGCGGAATTCATCGCCGCGAATACGATGAGTATGCTCTTTATCATCGGCAACCCGACGAATATCTACGTCGCCACCTCGTACGGCATCACCTTTATCGATTACTTCCTCGTGATGGCGCTCCCGACCGCGGCGTCCGCCCTCCTCTCCTTCGGCGTGCTGTGGCTGCTCTTCCGCCGATCCCTTCGCGCCCCCATCACGGCGGAGCCCGAGGAGGTGGTGATCAAGGATAAGCCCCTCCTTGCCGTGGGGCTCGCGGTGCTCGCTCTTGCCACCGTCGCCCTCGTGGTGGGACCCTATATCGGGGTGGATATGTGGCTGGTATCCGTCATCGCCGTCGGAGTGTTGGTGCTCGCCGTTTTCATCCTTTCCGCCGTCAGAAGGCGTGCGCCTCGCGCGCTCGGCATGACCTTTGCCCGCGCACCGTGGCAGCTCGTCCCCTTCGTCCTTTCGATGTTCGTTATGATACTTGCCCTCACCGCAAACGGCGTGACCGAGCGGATAGGCACGGCGCTCGGCTCTACGGACACGGTGTGGAAGTACGGCGCGCTCTCCTTCCTCTCCGCCAACGTCATCAATAATATCCCGATGAGCGTCCTATTCTCCTCCATCCTCACCTATCTCCCCGCAGGGGAGCTCCTCCGCGGCGTATACGCCACCGTCGTGGGCTCCAACCTCGGCGCCTTCCTGACCCCCATCGGCGCCCTCGCAGGCATCATGTGGATGGGCTTACTCAAAAAGCAGGACGTCAAAATGTCCTATCTCGACTTTATCAAGTACGGCTCCGCCGTCGCCATCCCCTCGCTTGCCGCAGCGCTTGGTGTGCTATGCCTCGTCATTTAACGGCTGCAGGCGCGTATTGAACCACTACTGCGATACTCAAACAAAAAAAGGCGGGTGAATGGTCACCCGCCTATCCTATTATTATCGAGACAGCAAAGAAGGTGGTAGATACGAGGCACGACGAGCCTTGTGCGAATGAGCGTACTCCTTGTACGTGATTTCGCCAAGGCGACGTCAGAAACAAAGTAGATGCCGCCTTATTTGCTGTCGCAGATGCAGATGTGCGCGCTAAGAGGCGCTGTCTCTACGCGGACCTTCGGTTCGACGAAAAATCGCGCAGGCATGTTAGCGACGATCACTCCGAAGCCGAAGAGTAGTGTTAGCGAGACGAATTCACCCCAAGAAATATGCTATTTCTCATGGACCCCGATAGGATAAAAACCCGCAGGCGCGTACTGAATCAAATTATAGTGCCGCAGAAGAATGGCATAGATGCAAGGCGCGCTATGAGGCGGTGCCTCTACGCGGACCTTCGGTTCGACGAAAAAACGCGCAGGCATGTTAGCGACGATCACTCTGAAGCCGAAGAGTAGTGCAGATGCGAGACGCAACGATAAAAACCCGCAGGCGCGTACTTCTTGTACGTAACTGCGGGTTTTTGAGTTGGAACAAAGCAGATGCGCTGCTATTCGGCTTCAGAGAAGTTGGTTTTGTCGACGCCGCATATAGGGCAAGTAAAATCCTCAGGCAGATCCTCGAACTTGGTGCCGGGCGCGATGCCGTTATCGGGATCGCCGATCGCCTCGTCGTATTCCCATCCGCAAACGTCACAAACATATTTCATACTAATTACCTCCTTTTTATTCTCGGCAAAGTGCCGATGCTTCTTTTTCTATTCGTCCACTTCGACGAGCTGAACGGCATAGGGAACGAAGACCTCATCCCAATCGCTGGGTCCGTCACCTTCCTCGTAACTCCAACTGCCTTGATAGACGTCGCCGGGGAAGAGGATAAACTCCTCGTCGGCGTAGTGAAAGTCGTATCCCGACGAGCCCTCGGCGAGGAACTTCACCCCCATCCTTCCCTTCTCGTCCGTCACGTACTCGCGAAAGTGGAAGTGGAAGCCGCCGCTCGTGACGTCCACGAGCTCGTCCTCCTCGGTGGGATCGCGCCTGATGGCGTAACGCACCTTCAAGGCTTTCATACGCCCACCTACTTGATGGGCTCAAAGTCCGCCGCGCCGTGCTTGCAGAGGGGGCAGACGATGTCCTCGGGCAGGGTGTCGCCCTCGTAGACGTAGCCGCACACCTTGCAGACGTAGCCCTTCTTGCCCTCGGTAGCGGGCTTGGGCTTGACGTTCTTTTGATAATAGGTATAGGTCATGGTCTCGAGATCGGTGATCACGCGCGCCTCGCTGACCGAGCAGATAAACATACCGTGCGTGTCGAGGTCAACGTAGTTCTCCATGGTCAGGGACATAAAGCTATTGATATACTTGGGGAGGAAGAGGAGCCCGTTGTCCGAGCGCAACTTTTCCCACCCTTCGAACTTATCCACCGTCCTGCCGCTGCGGAAGCCGAAGCACTCAAAGACCGAGAATGGCGCGTCCACCGACAGGCAGTTGATATTCATCTTGCCCGTCTGCTTGATGACGTGGTGCGAATAGTTTTGCTTATTGATGGTGACGGCGATACGATTGGGGGTATTCGTGACCTGCGTGACGGTATTCACGATGAGCCCGTTGTCCTTCTTGCCGTCGTTGGACGTGACGACATACAGCCCGTAGCCGATATTGAAGAGCGCCTTGAAGTCGCTTTTATTCGCCGTCGCGTCCTGGCGCG
>DFEQ01000091.1 GCA_002368735.1 Christensenella sp. UBA3798 | reverse complement strand
GCTCGGTCATGGCGTACGACTACTTCGCCTGCGATATGATCGAGGCGGCGCACGGCAGAGCTCCCGCAGTCGCGACGGGCGTCAAGAGGGCGGACCCCTCCAAGGTGGTCTTTACCTATCAGGGCGACGGCGACCTCGCCTCTATCGGTATGGCGGAGACCGTCCACGCCGCGGCGAGAAACGAGAATATCACCGTCATCTTTATCAATAACGCGATCTATGGCATGACGGGCGGTCAGATGGCTCCGACCTCTCTCGTCGGGCAGGTCACCCAGACCTCTCCCTACGGCAGAGATCCCAAGCTGTGCGGCTACCCCATCAGGGTGTGCGAGCTGCTTTCCGAGCTCGAGGGTCCCGAGTACCTGGAGCGCGTGACCGTAAATAGCATTCCGCACATTCGCGCCGCGAAGAAGGCGATCAAGAAGGCATTTATGAATCAGATCGAGGGCAAAGGCTTCTCTCTCATCGAGGTGGTGTCTTCCTGCCCCACCAACTGGGGTATGACGCCGCAAGCCGCTCTCAAGTGGATCGAGGAGAAGATGCTTCCCTACTATCCGCTCGGCGTGTATAAGGACAGAAGTAACGGGGAGGTAAAGAAGTAATGAGCACGAAACAATTCCTCTTTTCCGGATTTGGCGGACAGGGCATCCTCTTCGCAGGTAAATTCATCGCTTACAAGGGACTCATCGAGGACAAGCAGGTCAGCTGGCTCCCCTCCTACGGTCCCGAAATGCGCGGCGGTACGGCAAGCTGCAGCGTCATCGTGTCGGACGAGCCCGTGGGCTCCCCCATCGTGACCACCCCCGACGTCCTCGTCGCGATGAACCTTCCCTCGCTCGACCGCTTTGAAGGGAAGGTCGCACCGGGCGGCATGATCTTCCTCGACTCTTCCCTCATAGAGCGCGAAGTCGTGAGGACGGACGTCAAGGTCTTCCGTATCCCCGCTACCAAACTCGCGGGCGAGAACGGCTTCCCCACCCTTGCGAACATGATCATCGTGGGCAAGATCTTGAAGGAGCTCGGCGAGTATAACGACGCGGGATTGGCGGCGGCTCTTGCAAAGGTCATCAGCGCAAAGCACGCCGATATGATGGAGGTCAACCGCAAGGCGATAGACCTCGGCGCAAACTTATAAGGAGATAATATGGAAATCAAATTTATCAAAAATCCGAATCCCAAGACGATGCCCCCGGAGGACACCCTCGGATTCGGCAAGTATTTCACCGATCACATGTTTATGATGGACTACACCCCCGACAAGGGCTGGCACGACCAACGTATCGTTCCTTTCGAGAATCTCTCCATCCATCCCGCTTGCACGGCGCTGCACTACGGCTCCGAGATCTTTGAGGGTCTCAAGGCGTATCGTCGCGCGGACGGCGAAGTCCAGCTCTTCCGTCCCATCGAGAACATCCGCAGGATGAATAATTCCGCGGAGAGGCTCTGCCTCCCCGAGATCCCCGAGGATATGGCGATGGAGGTGCTCCTTGCCTTCGTGAAGTGCGAGAAGGATTGGACGCCGCATAAGAAGGGCACCTCTTTATATCTCCGTCCTTTCATGTTCGGTAACGACGAGTCTCTCGGCGTTCACGCCGTGAAGCACGCGACCTTCGTGATCATCGCTTCCCCCGTGGGCAGCTACTATAAAGAGGGCATCAACCCCGTCAAGATCATGATCGAGTCGGAGGACGTCCGTGCGGTCAGAGGCGGCACGGGATACGCCAAGTGCGGCGGCAACTACGCCGCGTCCAACCGCGCCGGCAAGAAGGCGGAGGACAAGGGCTATTCGCAGGTCCTTTGGCTGGACGGCGTGGAAAGGAAGTACATTGAGGAAGTGGGCGCGATGAACGTGATGTTCAAGATCGCAGGCAAGATCGTCACCCCGAAGCTCACGGGCTCCATCCTTCCCGGCATCACGAGGAAGAGCTGCATCGAGGTCTTAAAGAAGGCGGGTTACGTCGTGGAGGAGAGGCTTCTCTCCGTGGACGAGCTCGGCGATGCTTTGAAGAACGGCACCCTCGAAGAGGCGTGGGGTTGCGGCACGGCGGCGGTCGTGTCCCCCATCGGCGAACTGTGCTATAAGGACGTCAAATACACCATCAACGGCGGCAAGATCGGAGAGGTCACGCAGAAACTCTACGACACCTTGACCGGTATCCAGTGGGGCGAAGTCAAGGACGACTTCGGCTGGACTGTCGTCGTCAAATAATCTAAGGAGAAAAGCGGTATGGAAAAAATCAGAGTAGCGACGAAACTTTGCGGAAACGACAACGATTTGTCCTTTAAGGAGAAATTCGAGATCGCCAGGCTTCTCGAGAAGCTATGCGTGACGGTCATCGAGTTCCCCGAGCTATCGGACAGCAAAGAAGACGCGCTACTCCTCCGTACCTGCGCTTCCGCTGTCAAAAGCAGCATTCTTTCGGTCGCCGTCAAGGACGCCGCGACCATCGAAACGGCGATTTCCGCGCTCGCGGGGGTGAAGAACTTTGCCCTCCGCGTGGAAGCGTCGCTCTCTCCTGTCGGCATGGAGTATTTCCATCATAAGAAAGCTCCCAAGATGCTCGAATGGATCCCCGAGATCGTAGCCGCAGCAAAGGCGAAGTCCGCCCGCGTGTACTTCTGCGCTCTCGACGCCACCCGTGCGGAGGAGGAAGTCTTGAAGGCTGCTCTCCTCGCCGCCGAGAAGGCGGGGGCGAACGCCGTCTACCTTTCGGACGACGCGGGCGAGATGCTTCCCGACGAGTTCGCACTCTTTGCGGAGAAATACGCGTCGATGCTCTCTATCCCCGTGGGCGTGGCTTGCTCGGATAAGAGCGGCTTTGCTTTGTCCTCGGCGATGCTCGCCGTGAAGAAGGGCGTCAAGGCGGTTCGCACCGTGGTGTCGGGCGACGGCGTGTCCTTGGAGGCTCTTGCGGAGTCTATCAAGAACAGCGGCAACCGCAACGGCATCGCAAGCGACATCACCTATACCGAACTGCACCGCGCCAGCAAGCAGATATCGCAGATCCTCTCGGGCAGCGAGGGCAAGAGCCCCATCGCCACCGCCTCCTCTTTCGAGCAGAAGATAAGCCTGGACGATAAGGACGATAAGGTGACGGTCATCGACGCCACCGTCAAGATAGGCTACGACCTCTCGGACGAGGACAAGGACAAAGTCTACGAGGAATTCCTGCGCGTGGCGGCAAAGAAGAGAGTGGGCGCTAAGGAGCTCGACGCCATCGTTGCGTCGGTGGCTCTCCAAGTCCCCGCTACCTATAAACTCGAAAGTTACGTCGTGAATAACGGCAATATTATACGCGCTTCGGCGCAGATCACCCTCACCAAGAACGGCGAAAGAATGCAGGGCATCATGATGGGCGACGGTCCCATCGACGCGGCGTTCCTCTGCTTGGAGAGCATCATCGGCAAGCACTACGAGCTCGACGACTTTGAGATACAGTCTGTCACCGAAGGTAAGGAGGCGATGGGCTCCGCCCTTGTGAAACTCCGTAAGGACGGCAAGCTGTATTCGGGCAAGGGCATCTCCACCGACATCATCGGCGCCTCCATCCGCGCCTACATCAGCGCGGTCAACAAGATCGCCTACGAGGAGGAATGATATGAAACTCTCCTTTTCCACGAAGGGTTGGCACGACTCCTCCTTCGACGATTTTTGCGCTCTCGCGGTCGACCTCGGGTTTGACGGTGTGGAGCTGCACAACATCCACAATCGTCTTTTTACCGATAAGGACGGCGCCTTCCACGACTATACCGCGGCGGCGACTCTCCGCAATCTGTATCTGAAAAAACTCACCATCCCCTGTATCGACGCGATATGCGACGTTGCGGACGGCGATAAGAGGGCGGAAGCCGAGTCGGAGATCTTGAAGTGCATCGAGATAGCCGCCAACCTCAAGATCCCCTATCTCCGCGTTCGCGCAGAAGCGCACGAGGATAAGGTAAAGGCGACTGCGGCGGTCAAAGAGCTCATCGCCTCCGTCCTTCCCGCAGCGGAGAAAAAAGGCGTCACCATCTTGATGGAGACGGCGGGGCTCTACGTTTCGAGCGCCGACCTTCGCGATTTGTTACAGAGCTTTGCTTGCGACTCTTTTTCCGCGCTGTGGAACTTCTCCGCGGCATATTTCGGCTCCTCCGAACTCCCCGAGACCGTCATTCAGAACCTCGGCGCCTACGTCAAACACGTCCACCTCAACGACGCCAAGAAGGGCGACAAGGGCACCGAATACTGCCTGCTCGGCGAGGGCGACCTCCCCATCAAGGAGATGATGGCGGCGCTTCGCTCGGTCAATTACGACGGCTTCGTCTCCCTCGTGTGGAACCCCGAGTGGTGCCCCGAACTCAAGGATATCGAGGTCATCTTCGCGCAGTTCGCGAGCTATATGAAGCAGTTCGGCGACACCGCGAAAGGGGATCGCGCTCTCTACTACAACAACCGCCACACCGGTCGCTTCGTGTGGAAAAAGGAAGTCTTGATCGACGAGACCTTCCCCTCGGTCTTGGACCGTATGTGCGAGGAATTCCCCGACCAATACGCCTTTAAGTACACCACCCTCGACTACACCCGCACCTATACGGAGTTCCGTGCAGACGTGGACGAGTGCGCTCGCGCCCTCGTGGCGCTGGGCGTGAAGGCGGGCAGTCACGTCGCCGTTTGGGCATCCAACGTGCCGCAGTGGTATATCACCTTTTGGGCGACGGTCAAGATCGGCGCGGTGCTCGTCACCGTCAATACCGCCTACAAGATCCACGAGATAGAGTACCTCTTGAAGCAGTCGGACACCCACACCCTCGTGATGACCGAAGGCTCCAAGGACACCCATTACGGCAAGATCGTGGCGGAGCTCTGCCCCGAGCTGGCGGAGAAAAAAGCGAGTGAGCCCTTGCACGCAAAGAGGCTTCCCTTCCTTCGTAACGTCATCACGGTGGGCTATCGCCAAAAGGGCTGTATGACCTGGGCGGAGATGCTCCGTCACGCAAGCGAAGTGAAGCAGGAGACCATCCTCGCGATGGCGGCGGCGGTAAACAAGCACGACGTGTGCAATATGCAGTATACTTCGGGCACCACGGGCTTCCCCAAGG
>DFEQ01000076.1:4346-18840 GCA_002368735.1 Christensenella sp. UBA3798 | reverse complement strand
TGCCGTACTTGCAGAAGCCGTTGACGGAGACGGGCATCTCGCCCACCACCCATTGCACGAGGTCAAGCTGGTGCGGGCACTGATTGATGAGCACGCCGCCGCCCTCGCCCTTCCAGGTAGCGCGCCACGAACCCGAATCGTAATAGTTCTGCGTGCGGAACCAGTCGGTGATGATCCAGTTGACGCGCTGCAGCTTGCCGATGCCGCCCGAAGCGATGATCTCCTTCATCTTGCGATACAAGCAGTTGGTGCGCTGATTGAACATCATGCCGTAAAGAGCGTTGCTCTTTTTCGCCGCCGCGTTCATCTCCTCCACCTGCTTGGTATATACCGCCGCGGGCTTATCGGTGATGACATGCACCCCGCGAGAAAGGCACTCGATGACGATCTCGGGATGGGTGTAGTGCGGTACGGCGACGAGCACTGCGTCGCACACGCCGTCGGAAAGCATCTTCTTGTAATCGGTATAATACTTGACCCCCTCGGACAATTTTCCGCGGATAGCCTCTATCTTGACGGGATTGATATCCGCCACCGCCGTCAAGCGGGAGGACGCCACCTCGCCGCCGTCCAAGCGGAGGGCGTAATAGGTACCTTGGTTGCCTGCGCCTACGATGCCGTATCTGACTTCTTTCATTTTACAAACGCTCCGTTCTCTTCTTTGTAGCCCGCCTTATTGAGGACGGCTTTGATCGCATTCACCGCCGCGTCGAACGCCTCGACGTTGCTCTCGAAGTGGAATTTCGTCTTGAGCTCGGTCTTGTCGTTCAAAACGTACCCGCCGAATATCTTGAGGTGGGGCTCGATGGTGAGCACTTTATCCCCCTTGATGCCCGAGACGAGCCCGAGGAGATTGCCGTCGCCGTAGCCCGCGGGGACCAGTTCGCCCGTCTCCGCCACGACGTCCTTGATGTGGAAGTAGTATGCCCTGTCCGCGAGCGCCGCGAGGGTGTCCGCCGCCTTCTCGCCCACCTGCAGGAAGTTCGCGGGGTCGTACACCGAGTAAAGACCCGGCACGTGATCGAGGACGTCCAAGGTGCGAGCGAGGTTGTCGCCGTAAAGACCCTTATCGTTCTCGTGGCACATACGCATGCCGTACTCGTTGCCGATGGCAACGAACTTTTTCAAAAGGTCGATCATCTTGTCGCGCGCGTGGTTTTCGGGAACGTTATAGAAACTGAACACGCGGATATTCTCCGCTCCGAGTATCTTCGCGAGCTCGCAGCCGCGACGAGCGTCGGCGAGGTGCTCCTCCTCCGAGAGGGCGATATCCTTCTTGCCGATGGGGGAACCGATGGACCACACCTTAAGACCTTCCTCATCCATACGCTTGCGGATGTGCTTCGCCTCTTCGTCGGTGAGCTCCATCACGTTCTTGCCGTTGATATTGCGAATTTCGAGATAGGGGATGCCGTGCTTCTTGAGTGCGGCGATCTGCCCTTCCAAGCTGTTATCCGATTCGTCTGCAAATGCGCTTAACTTGATCATTTTTCTCTCCTTTTCGCCCTTCGGGCGTTTTTCTCTTTTTTTCTTGGTCGCGGGGATAAAACCCTTGACGACGTTACTTAAAGATATTATAATTCAAAATAAGCACAAAAACAATATACAATATTGTTAAAAACGGAGGTTTTTAGCACAAAGTTATGATAAAACTGACCTTGCACTATTATCGCTTCCATCAGGAGAAGCAGGTGGAGCCCATCGCCCCCGCCGTGATCCCCTATCACGACTTGACGATGGTTTTAGAGGGGGCGCTCGAATACAGGATAAACGGTCGTCTCGTCCGCGTGAAGGAGGGAGCGGTCATACTGCTTCCGCCCGGCACCAAGAGAGAAAGGCTGCGCACGGAGGGAAAGACCACCTACGTCAGCTTCAACTTCGTGACCGATGACTCCCTAGAACTCCCTACGCTCATCGAGGATGCGGTGAGCAAAGAGATCAGGATGATGGTCTATGCGTTGAACGAACTGGAATTGGGGCGCGACAACTATTCCCGCGCCGCCTTTGAAGACGTGACGTCGGCGATACTCAACGTGCTCCGCGCGCACGTGGCGCGAAGCGGGTACAGCGAGCTCACCGAAAGCATCCTCTCCTATATCCACGAGAATTACAAGTCCTTCCTCCCCCTTCGCAAGATCGCGGCGGCGATGAACTATTCCGTCGCCTACTGCGACCAAGTATTCAAGCGGGATATCGGGGTGTCCATCGTGCACTACCTGATAGACTACCGCATCGCGAAGGTCAAGGAATATCTCATCGAAAACGTGATATCGCTGAAGGCGATAGCGGAACAGACGGGCTTCGGCGAGTGCAACTATCTGTCGCGGCAATTCCGTCAGCGGACGGGGCTCTCCCCCCTTCGCTTTCGCAAACAACTGGGACATTGACGAATTTTGCTTTCTTGAAAGCAAAAATCTTTGATTTATACGCTTGGCGCGTGCTATACTGAGGGCAACACATGGAAAACGAACAAAAAGGACTCTTTCGAAGAATAATTGACAAAGTGGGCGGCTTCATCATCCGCTTCCGCATCCCCATCATCATCGTGATAGCGGTGATCGTGGGCTTTTCGGCGTACGGCGTCACCCAAACGAACATCAACAGCGACATCATGAGCTATCTCCCCGAGGGGACGGACACCACCGACGGCAGCCACTTCCTCTCGGACAACTTCGGCATCCTCTCCAACGCGGTGTACGCCGTCAAAGGGGAGAGCGCGACCTACGCCGAGCTCGCCATCGCGGTGGAGGAAATGCGCGACGACCCCCACGTGACCGACGTGATGTGGCTGGGCAGCATGAGCGACCTCAAGGTGGGCTCATTCACCTTCGACGACCCACTCTCCATGATGCCGGGCGGGGAGGAGACCAAGCAAAAACTGCAAAACGTCTTTTATAAAGACGGCGACTATATGCTGATGATCACGATGGACGTGGGCGCCAGCACCAACGAGGCGGGCGCTTCCCTCGCGCATATCAACGCCGCCCTCGACAAGGTGGGCGCGGTGTACGTGGCGGGAGGCACGGCGCCCGTTTCGAGAAGAGTGTACGACGACGCGATAAACGAACTCCCCATCTACCTCGTCATCGCCATCGTGCTCGTCCTCATCATCCTCTTTTTGGTCAGCGCCAACTGGCTGGAACCCTTCGTCTTTATGCTCACGATGGGGGTATCCATCGTCATCAATATGGGCACCAACTTCTTCTTCCCCGAGGTCAGCATCATCACCTTCTGCGCGGCGTCCATACTCCAGCTCGCCCTCGCGATGGACTACTCCATCTTCCTGACCCAGATCTACTCCGAGGAGCGGGCAAAAGGACTCCCCGACAAGGGGGCGATGATAAGCGCGATAGGCACCACCCTCAACACAGTCTTTGCCTCCGCTCTCACCACGATGGGGGGCTTCGCCGCCTTCTTCGTGATGAGTTTCACCCTGGGCGCAGACCTCGGCGGCGTGCTGCTCAAGGGCATCTTCCTCGCCATGCTGACCGTCATCGTGCTGCAACCCTGCCTGTTGATACTGCTTTCCAAGCCCATGGCGAAGACGAAACACAAGAGGTTGTTTGAACTGAAATTCGCAAAAGCCGCGAAGTTCTCCTTAGACCATCGCCTCGTCGTGGTCGTCATCTTCGCCCTCATCCTCGTGCCCGCCTTTATCGGGCAGATGTTCCTGCCCCTATCCTACCTTAACTTTATGCCAAAGACCGAGGGCGACCCCGACCTCGTCACCTACGTATCGGATACGAGCGACCAGATATTCCTCGCCGTCCCCGTAGATCCGGACGACCCTCAAAAGAACGTCACCTTCGCCGAAGAGATAGAAGCCATCGACGGCATCACGAGCGTGGCGGGCTACTTCGCCTTCCTCCCTAAGGAGGCGGTGGGCACGGACGGCAAACTGCACCTCAAATACGGCTTGTCCGTCGACCTCGTGAGCTTCGGCAGGAAGTCGGGCTATATCACCGAGGACGGCTACACCCTATATCTCGCCGCCCTCTCCAAAGAGTACAACGTAGAGTCCATGGAAGCCACCGAGATACTCAACAAAGTAAAGGCGAAGGCGACCGAGACCTTCCAAGGCGAAAAGACCTACACCACGGGCGTATTGCAAGCGGTGGCGGAATTCCGCGTCATCACCCCCCGCGACTTTAAATACATCACCTTGATATCGGTGGGCATCATCTTCCTCGTGCTGCTCATCTCCTTCCGCGACCTCATCTATCCCTTCCTGCTCGTCCTTTTGATCGAGCTCGGCACCTGGATCAACTTCAGCATCAGCACCATCTTCGGGCAGTCCCTGAACTTCCTTGCCTATATCGTGGTGGGCGCCATACAACTGGGCGCGACAGTGGACTACGCCATCCTCGTCACCCACAAATTCCTCGCCATTATAAAGCAAGGAAAGACCCCCGTGGACGCCGCCTACGAAGCGGGGACCACCTGCACGATGAGCATACTGACCTCGGCGAGCATCCTCGTCGCCGCCTGTGCGAGCGTGACCATCATATCTTCCAACGCCGTCATACGCGAAGTGACGATGATGTGTATGCGCGGCGCGGTCATCAGCAGCGTCCTCGTGCTGTTTATGCTCCCGAGCCTGCTTGCCGCGACGGCGCGCCTTCGCGCCTTTATCCGCGACAGGCGCCTCCTGAAAAAAGCCAAAAAGCGCCTTATGGCAGAGGGACTTGACGAAAACGAATGCGTGGAAGACCTCGAAACGCGCGGCGCCTTGCTCGTTCAGCCCAAGAAAGGCTATCGCTTCAACTCGGACAGCGTGATACTCGCCAACCTGGCGATGGTAAATGCGGGCGATAAGGTGTACGACCTCGGCTGCGGCTCTGGCGTCATCTCCTTCCTCATTGCGGCAAAGAAAGGCGTGAAGGTGGTGGGCGTGGAACTGCAAGAAGCCCTCGTCCGAATGGCGCAAAAAAGCGTCCGCGCAAACGCCTATCAAGATAGAGTAACGATCCTGCAAGGCGACATACGCGACCTAAACGATCTGCCCCAAGGGGACGCCGACGTCGTGGTGATGAACCCCCCGTACTTCAAGGCGGGGAGCGGCGAAGTCAGTCACGACGAGATGGCGGCGATAGCCCGTCACGAGATGACCGTGACACTTACAGATGAGCTTAGCGCGATAAAACGCCTTATGAAAGAGGAGGGGAAGGCGTATATCCTATTCCCCACTTCGCGCGAGGCGGAATTCGATAAAGAAGTCAAGGCGCACGACTTATGCCTTGCGGAAAAAACCTATCTGACCGCTTCCGCCGACAAGGCGCCCGAGAGCTTCATCGCCCTCCTCACGAAAACCTCTATCGAGATAGATCTATCCAAAGAAACGCCCACCGAGCAACAAACAAATACGCTTAAAACGCGCACCCTCGTCACCAAGGACGAAAAGGGAAATATGAGCAAGGAGGTAGCGGCACTCTACCGCAGTTAAGCTATGGCACTGTATATCGTCGGCACGCCTATCGGCAACCTAAAGGACATCACCGAGCGCGCAAGGGAGACCCTCGAAAAGGTGGATATCATCGCCTGCGAGGACACTCGTCACACCGCCCTCCTCCTCTCCGCCCTCGGCGTCAAAAAGCCGCTCGTCAGCTACTATAAGCAAAAGGAAAGAGCGGGCGCGGAAAAGCTGGTCGCCCTCTTAAAGGAGGGCAAAGAGATCGCCCTCGTATCGGATGCGGGAATGCCCGTGATATCCGACCCCGGAGCCATCCTCGTCAAAGCGGCAAGGGAGGCGGGCATCAAGGTGGAGACCGTGCCGGGACCCACCGCCGTCACAACGGCGGCAGCCCTCGCGGGGCTGGATAACGGCTTTGTTTTCATCGGCTTCCTGCCCGAGAAAAAGGCGGATAAGGATAGGCGCCTCGCGCCCTTCCTCCACTCTCCCCTCCCTCTCGCCTTTTACGCGGGACCGCACGACGTCAAGGGGCTCCTCGACTATCTGTATAATGTGCTCGGCGACCGAACCGTCTACCTCGCGCGCGAACTGACCAAACTGTACGAAACGCTGACCGAAACCACCCTCGCGGAGGGCTACAAGGAAGAGCCGCGCGGCGAATACGTGATATTCGTGCAAGGGAAAGAGCAAGAGTCCCCCTACCTCGACCTCTCCCCCGAGGAGCACCTCAAAGCCTACCTCGATATGGGAATGGAGAAAAAAGAGGCGATAAAAAAAGTCGCCGCAGAGAGAGGGGTGCCGAAGGACGAGATATATAAACTTACTTTGAAAAAATAATAGTGAAGTTGCTTGCAAAGCAAGCAGTGAAGTTGACTTCGTCAGTGAAGTTATTCGCTGGCGCGAATAGTGAAGTTTGCGCCTATAGCGCAAGTTGTGGATAAAAAAGAATACGACTGAAGCGACCCTTCATTCCTAATCCCCTATCAAGATATCCCGCAACAAAAAAAGGCTTTCTCGTTTTTGAGAGAAAGCCTTTTTTTATTATTGCGGAAAGGGTTTTTATTCCTCTTTCTTGTCCGTGGAGTCCTGCATCTCCTCGATCTCGTTGGTGACGACGGAGCTGCCCTGCACGGTCTCCTCCAAGGGACGCTCCTCGGGGTGCTTGGAGAGCTTACCGAAGAAGGCGCTGATCTTGTCGTCGATCTTGTCGATGATGCCCTTCTTATTGAGGAAGTAGAGGAGCACCAATACTGCCGCGAGGAGTACTGCGCCGATGCCGAGGGTCAAGCCCGCGCTGGCACCGTAGGACTGTCCGAGGGAGCCCGCCGTGATGAAGCCCATCACGAGATAGACGACAGCGGACAATATGGCGATGAGCGTCGCGTATGGGAGCTGCGTCTTCACGTGGTCGATATGGTTACACTGCGCGCCCGAGGACGCCATGATGGTGGTATCCGAGATGGGGCTGACGTGGTCGCCGTACACAGCGCCCGCGAGGACTGCGGACATCGTGAGGAAGAAGAGGCCCTCGTTAGAGGTGGCGCTCATCATCGCCGTTGCGATGGGGATCAACACGCCGAAGGTACCCCAGGAGGTGCCCGTCGCGAAGGAAAGCAAGCAAGCGATCAGGAAGAAGACGAAGGGGATCACGCCGAGCGCCATGCTATCGGCGGAAAGATTGTTTTGAACGAAGTACTTTGCCTGCAAAGTGCCTTCCAATTCCTCGGGAGTACCTTTCGCACCCATGATGCCGGCAAGGGTCCAAGCAAAGGTCAGGATCAGGATCGCGGGAACCATGGACTTGAAGCCGTCCACGATGGACTCCATGCTCGCCTTGAAGGAGATCGCCTTGGTGCAGAGGTAGAAGACGACGGTGATCACAAGGGCAATGAAGGAACCCATCGCAAGCGCGGGGCCCGCATCACAGTTGGAGAACATATCCAACACGTTGGTGGACTCTTTGCCGAGCTCCACCCATCCTTCGTAGATCATCGCGCCGATACAGCACACGATCAAGGTGACGATGGGGAAGACGAGATTGATGACCTTGCCCTTGACCTTCTCGTCCGCCTCGACGTCCTTAGAGGGGAGGTCGGTCTCACCCGCGAGGAGATCACCGGTCGACTCCGCGATCTTCTCGTTGCGGCGCATCTTGAAGAAGTCCATGCGGAGAAGCACGGTCACCACCATGAAGGCGATGGTCAGCAGCGCGTACATATTGAAGGGAATGGTCTTGACGAAGGTCAGGATGCCGTTCTCCCCCTCGACGTTGCCCGCGACTGCCGCCGCCCAAGAGGAGATCGGAGCGATGATGCAGATCGGAGCCGCCGTGGAGTCGATGAGATAGGCGAGCTTCGCGTGGCTGACCTTGTGCTTGTCGGTCACGGGACGCATCGCGTTGCCGACGGTCAGGCAGTTAAAGTAGTCGTCCACGAAGATCAGCGCGCCGAGGCCGATGGTCGCGAGTTCCGCGCCTTTCTTGGTCTTCAGCTTGCTACTAGCCCAATCTCCGTACGCCTTGGAGCCGCCCGTCTTTACCATGAGGACAGAGAAAATGCCGAGGATCACGAGGAAGATCAAAATACCTCCGTTTCCTCCGATTTTATCTGACATCACAGAAAACAACTTTAACAGAGCGTCCAGCGGATTGCCCTCTGCAAGGAACATCGCACCGGTGAAGATGCCCGCGAAGAGGGACAAATACACCTGCTTGGTGATCAATGCGAGTAAGATCGCGATGATTGCGGGCACGAATGCCCAAAAAGTTGCTTCCATATTTTTCTCCTTTCGCGCCCTGTGGGCGCATTGTGATCAAATGTATCGCCTTTCCGTAAAAAAAGAAAAAGCGGCACGAAGAGCCGCCAAAACGTCAAACGCAAGAAGTCATAGGTGGATAGCTCTCCGCAATGATGCGACAGTGCGAGGGATATTCTCCCGCGCCCCAGAACGCACCCTTTTACAGGATCGAGCGCATCCTTCGGCGTGACTTCCTTTCCCACCGCAGGCTAGCCTGCCCTGCGGCTTATCATAAGTCACGCGCCTCTATCGAATGAAAGTAGTATATACCTATGGAACGCCGTCGTCAAGAGTTTTTTTGATAAAAACCGTATATACGCGCGGAAAGTATGCGGAAACGCGCCTGCGCGAGGCTTTCTCTTTGACTTTTTCACCTTCTCATAGTATGATGAAACTATGAAACACTTCGACGTAAACGCCCTAAAAAAACTCCCGCATCCTGTATTCTGTATCCACGTTGAGGAGACGTCGTCCACAAACGACGATCTAAAGGTCCTCGCGCGGAAGGGCGTAGCGGACTATACCCTCATCCTCGCGGACAGACAAAGCGCGGGCAAGGGACGGCTGGGGCGCTCCTTTTACAGCGAAGGGGGGCTGTATATGAGCATTTTGCTCCCCTTCGACAACGCCACCGCTTTCTTCCTCACCCATATCGCCGCCCTCGCGGTCGCGCGCGGGATAGAGGAACTGACGGGAGAGGGCGCCCTCATCAAATGGGTCAACGACGTCTACGTCCGGGGGAAAAAGGTCAGCGGCATCCTTGCAGAGAGCATCGTTTCCCCGAGAGGTCGCCACATCGTACTCGGCATCGGCGTCAACCTTGACACCCCCGAAGAGGGCTTCCCCATGGAGATCCGCGCCATAGCGGGCTCGATACACGCGGATAGGAGCCTCCTTGCCGTGCGCATCCTACACCACCTTTTCACCCTGCTCGACGCAGGCGACCTTGACTTGGTCCGTCGCGAATACGCCGAGCGCTGCTTCCTCGTGGGAAAGCAAGCGGAGGTCATAAAAGAAAACAGTTGCCGAAAGGCAACCGTTACGGGGCTGACGGAAAACTTAGCCCTCTCCGTCCGATATGAAAGCGGAGAAACGGAGGATCTCGCCTTTGGCGAAGTCAGCCTCCGCTTATAAGGCGAAGCCCGTCACCGATATCGTAGCCGTATAGTAGTCTTGCGCCGCCGTGACTCTCGCGACGAAGGTAAAGACCTTTGCGCCAAGCGCCTTTTGCACGCGATATTCCCGGCTCCCCTCGCCGAGTTCCGTTTCATTGAGGACCTTGCAGGAGCGCATCAAGCTTTTTATTTCCTCAATTCCCGTTTCCGACAAATAATTCAGCACGAAAGAGTACGCCTCGCTCTCCTCGTCGCAAAAGGAAAGCGTTAGATTTTCACGCACGCCGGGCAGCGCGTTCAAGAAGTCGTGCGCTTCGCTCTTAGCGGGTATCGATGCGTAGTTGTCACAGCTCGCGTCGTGCGCCCCGCCTTCGGTCAGGAGCGCGCCGCATACTTGGCAACGACGCTCTATCCTTTCGGGCTGCTCGGTAGTGCCGCCGCCCGCTTCCTCGCCCGGATCTTCGTCGTCACCGCTGCCGTTCGGGGCATTCGGGACTTCATTCTGCTCCTCGTTTTCGCCGTTTGATCGGGGCTCGCTGCTCAGCTCGGGTTCATCGCTTGGCTCGGAGGCACCGTTTTGTTCAGGTTCGCCGCTTGGCTCGGGGTCGCCGTTTTGGTTTGGCTGTTGCGCCTCTTCTTCATTCGTATCGCCGCTTTCCTCTCCGACGTTTTGCTCGCTACCGCCGACTTCACCCTGCGAGTGGTTTGGATCGCTTTCACCCGAAGTCTCGTCGCCCGCATCTTCCCCCGAGGGCTCGTCCGAAATAGGCTCCTCTTGCTCCCCTTCGTCAAGGGGAGGAGCAAAAAGAAGGAGGGAAAGCTCCTGCTCCGTCATGTCTATCTGCACGACGGGGAGCTCGGTGCGGAAGAGCGCTTCGTGATACTTCTCAGTCGTTTCAAAATACAGATAAAAGACCTGCCTTTGACCATCCGACTCTTTTCTCCACAAAGGGATGCTATTTTCGATAAATGCGGAGGTCACAAGATAGCCATTCCGCACCACCGCCTTGCCCACATCGCGGTCAAAAACGTACACCGTCCATTCCGTGGGGGAAGATACGCCGCTCATGCGGGTATAGCCGTCGCGGACCTCGGGGGCCTCCTCCGAAGCGCCGTCATCCTCTTGCGTCCCCGTTTCGCCCGGCAGACCATCGCTTTGCGTACCGTCGGTAGTCTGCGCATTGCCTTGCTCGTCGTCGTTTGAGGGCGCGTTCTCTTGGGTCGTGCCCTGTTGCTCTTGCGTCGTTTCCGTGGCGGCCTTTTCGCTTTCCTCCGTTTTGGTCGTTTCCTCATTTTTGTCGGAAATTTCAGCGGTTTTATCTTCTTTCACGCCCTCCTCCGCCTTTTCGCCCGCAGGAGAGGTGCTCTTCTCTGCGGCGTTCTCGACGGGAGCGGCGTCCAAGGTCAGGTCGTTGCAGGCAACGAAAAGAAAGAAAAGCGCCATAATGAGCAGCGCACAGACCAAAGCAATATAGTTATAACGCTCTTTCCTTTTCGAATTCACAAAAGCCACCTTCCGTTGATAAACAAATAGTATCATTTTTTGTCGAAAAAAGCAACTTTTCGTCTTGTTTCACGGACACCTTTTCACACGCGCTCTTGCGAAAGCACCATGCTGATAGCAAAAAACCGCAGACTTCCTGGTTCTCGGACAGCTTGGGGAGATGCTACGAAGGTAGGCGCTACGCGCATTTGTCCTTTTCTTTGAAGAAAAGAACGAAAAGAAGGCGGGGGGTTGCGATTCCCCCCGTACCCCCGTAAACGCTCTAAAAAAAAGGATGTCGCTCCGCGAGGATATAAGAAGAAAAAATGATAGTACATCGTGACAATAACTGCATAGCAAAGTAATACGGGGAGCGCGGCTCCGCGGGTCGGCGGCTATAAAGGGGGAAATGTGCGGCGAGTACTTTAAGGATAATGAACAAGTACAGTTGGTGCGTTCTTTTTTTTGTTTTTTCCACAACTGCGCGCAAAGCGTGCAACTTCACTTGCCGCAGGCAAACTTCACTGACTCCGTCAACTTCACTCGGCGGAGCCGAACTTCACCGGGTTTTTTGCGTTTTTATTATTCCTAAACTTCGCGCGATGCGTATGCTCGCGCTTTTCTTTTATGATAAAAGTATGTTATAATGATAAATAATCGTTTTCGGAGGCGGGCATGGTCCTATCCAAGGTCAAAGAAAGCCTATTGTCGGTTATCCCCATCGCGGCTATCGTCGTGATACTCTCTTTGACCGTAGCGCCCATGGAGGGGAGCGAGATACTCTCCTTCCTCGTCGGTTGCGTCTTCGTGATCGGGGGCATGAGCCTTTTTGCCATCGGCGCGGACGTGGCGATGATCCCCATCGGCGAACTGGTGGGCAGCGCGACGACCAAGACCAGAAATCTGACCGTCATCCTCGTGGTATCCCTGTTGATAGGCACCGTCATCACCCTCGCGGAGCCCGACCTCACCGTGTTGGCGTCGGGGCTGGCGGCAAGCATCAACAAGTGGGTGCTCATCTCCCTCGTCGCGCTGGGCGTGGGAGTCTTTCTCGCCCTATCCATGCTCAGGGCTATCTTCGGCATATCGCTCCGCTTGCTGCTCTTTATCTCGTACGGCGTGGTCTTTGTCCTCGCCTTTATCCTTTCTTTCCTCGGCAAAAGCGCCTTTCTCCCCCTTGCCTTTGATTCGGGCGGGGTGACCACGGGCCCTATGACCGTCCCCTTCATCATCGCGATGGGGCTCGGTGTGTCGAGGATAAGCGGCAGGTCGGAGACCGACGAAAGTTTCGGCTTCGTCGCCCTTGCCTCGGTGGGGCCCATCATCACGGTGATGCTGCTCGGCTTCTTCGTGGACACCGGCACTCTCCTGCCCACGGTAGGATCCGCGAGCGACGCCTCCCTCTCCGCCTACGGCGCGACCCTTTTGACGCAGATGAAGGACACCGCGATAGCGATAGGTCCCATCGCCGCCTTCTTCCTCGTATTCCGATTCGCCGCGAACAGGAATATGCCCGTCAGGACCTTTTGGCGCATCGTCTTCGGCATCCTCTACACCTATATCGGGCTCGTCCTCTTTATGACGGGAGCGCACGCGGGCTTTGAAGCGGCGGGAAGGAGCATCGGCTATGCCCTGGGCGAGAACTATCCCTACGTCCTCCTCCCGCTCGGCTGTCTGATCGGCTTTATGATCGTAGCGGCGGAACCTGCCGTGCACGTTCTCAACGAACAGATAGAGAAGATAAGCGGCGGCACCATCAAAAAGGTCAAGGTCATGTTGACCTTGATGGTCGGCATCGCCATCTCGGTGGGGCTATCCATGCTACGCGTGCTCTTCACCTTCAGCATTTGGTGGCTCATCCTGCCGGGCTACGCCGTCTCTATCCTTCTCTCCTTCTTTACCCCGAAGGTGTATACCGCCATTGCCTTTGATTCGGGCGGGGTGGCGAGCGGCCCCATGACCGCCACCTTCCTCCTCCCCCTCGCGACGGGCGCCTGCATCTCGCTCCACGGGGAGAATTACGTGATGAATTATGCCTACGGACTGGTAGCGATGGTGGCTATGACCCCGCTACTTGTCCTGCAGTTGCTCGGACTGGTGATGTCCATAAAAGCCAGAGCGGCAGAGAAGCGTGTCAAGGCTCTTCCCCCGCTCGAACCCACGTTGGTTTCGCCTGCGGAGGCTCCCCTTGAGGGAGAGGAAAAGGGCGAAATCGAAGTCATCGACCTATAAGGAGGTGTTATCCTTGGAGAAAAAGATCAAACTTTTCCTTCTCATCGTGATCGCGGAAGCGGGCAAAGGGGACGCCGTCAGCGAAAGGCTGGCGCAGAATGCCTTTGGCTTCGTATCCCTCTTTGGGCACGGTACGGCAAAACAGCAGTGGCTGAACCTTCTCGGCATCGGCAACGTCGAGAAGGACCTCGTCGCCGTGATGCTGGAGGAGTCCGCGCTCTCTAATGCGCGCGCCGTTCTGGAGGAGGAATTCAAGATAGGAAAGGGGGGCGGCGTAGCCTTTACCCTCAAGGTACAAAGCATCGCAGACAAACGCGTATTGCAGTTTTTTAAGGCAGACACGGAGGTAGAATAAATGGAAAACTCTATCAAGACCGATATGGTCATGGTCATCGTCAATAAGGGCTTTTCGGACGAAGTGATGGACGTAGCGCGCGCGCACGGCGCGACGGGCGGCACCATCCTATCGGGCAAAGGGACGGGCGGCGAAAAGGCGCAGAAGTTCTTTGCCATGAGCCTGCAAGAGGAAAAAGAGGTCGTGATGATACTCGTCAAGGAGGAGATCCGCGCGGACGTCATGCGCGCCATTGCCACCGAGTTCGGCTTGGATTCTCCCGGCAGGGGCATCGTCTTTTCCCTCCCCGTGGAGGAGACCATCGGCTTAAACTTCGTGCCATTCCAAGAAGACTGAAGCAAAAAGATTTGTATAGGGGCGCGTGAGTGTGTTACTATATTCTCACGTTCTCTTATAAGAGAAAAGGAGAGACCTATGAAAAGGACTTTTATCAAAGATTTATTCGACCAAGCGCCGGCGGACGGCACCGAGATCGCAGTGTGCGGGTGGATAAAGACCATCCGTAACGACAAGTTTATCGAGCTTTCGGACGGCACCTGCTTCAATAAGCTGCAAGTCGTAGCCGAGAAGGAGAACCTCGAGAACTTTGACGAAGTAGTGCACCAAAACGTGGGCGCCGCCATCCGCGTCAAGGGCAAGTTCGTCCTGACCCCCGAGGCGAAGCAGCCCTTCGAGCTCCTGGCGACCTCCATATTCGTGGAGGGCACCTCGACCCCCGACTTCCCGATACAAAAGAAGGCGTCTTCCTTGGAGTTTCTCCGCGAACAGGCGTATCTCCGCCCCCGCACCAATACCTTCAACGCAGTCTTCCGCATTAGGAGCGTTCTCGCGCAGGCGATACATCGCTACTTTGCCGACCACAACTTCATCTACGTGCACACCCCCATCGTGACCGCAAGCGACTGCGAGGGCGCGGGCGAGATGTTCCAGATCACCACCCTCGATATGGCTGCTCCTCCGCTCCTCGACAACGGGGAGATCGACTACTCCAAGGACTTCTTCGGCAAGAAGGCGAACCTCACGGTCAGCGGACAGCTGAACGTCGAGACCTTCTGCATGGCATTCAGCAACGTCTACACCTTCGGTCCCACCTTCCGCGCCGA
>DFEQ01000076.1:2049-4261 GCA_002368735.1 Christensenella sp. UBA3798 | reverse complement strand
TTCTGGATGATCGAGCCCGAGATCGCCTTTGCCGACCTCAAGGACAATATGGCGCTCGTCGAGGACCTTCTGAAGTTCTGCGTGCGCTACACCTTGGAGCGTTGCCCGCAGGACATCGAGTTCCTGAATAAATTCGTGGACAAGGACCTTTTGAACCGCTTGAACAAGATGCTTGAGCTGAAATTCAAGGAGGTCAAATATACCGACGCCATCAAGATTTTGCAAGAATGCGGCGAGAAGTTCGAGTATCCCGTGTACTGGGGATGCGACCTGCAGTCCGAGCACGAGAGATACCTGACCGAGAAGCACTTCAAGCGCCCCATCTTCCTGACCGACTATCCGAAGGATATCAAGGCTTTCTATATGCGTATGAACGACGACGGCAAGACCGTCGCCGCGATGGACCTCCTCGTCCCCGGCATCGGCGAGCTCGTGGGCGGCAGTCAAAGGGAGGAAAGGCTCGATATGCTGGATAAGCGCATGGAGGAGCTGGGGCTCCGCCGTGAGGACTACTGGTGGTACCGCAACCTCCGCATCTACGGCGGCACCAAGCACAGCGGCTTCGGCATCGGGTTTGAGAGGCTGGTGATGTACGTGACGGGCATCTCCAATATCCGCGACGTTCTCCCCTTCCCGCGTACTGTTAAAAACGCCGAATTCTAGGCGAGCGAATATAGCGGCACATCTGCTTTGTTACAAACTGCAAGGCGGCGAAATCACGTACGATCATCTCCCCTTCCCGCGTACTGTTAAAAACGCCGAGTTCTAAAAGGGTGAGTATAACGCGACGCAAGAAAGGACCATCAACACCTAGGCGGTCCTTTTTTCTTTCGGTTGTAGAACTTACACAAAGAACACTGCGTAGAATTATAAATCAAAATGCTTCTTGCTGATGAACGAATAAGATGCGGAAACTGCCGTCATGCGTTTATCAAATACTTCGTTAGAAAACAGATTGATGTAGCCGTTTTCGTATTTGATCGCGGGAATCAAAAATGTTGAGCCGTTATGATGATACTCAACAAGATATTTTTTCTCATTTTGTACCCCACGGACGGAAAACGGACTGTGATAATACCTTATCTTCTCTCCGCTTTCGTCCTGCTCCCAAAAGGTTTCTCCGTTTTCCTCGTTGACCGTACATGGCGTCCAAGCAGGCTCTCCTTGCACGGAAGACAGCAAATACATGCTCGTGCTTGCCCCGAGCCAGCCGAACCCTTTTAAACGTTCGTCACGTATCAAAACGAAAAGAAAACCGTACGGATAGAACTCCACCAAACAATATTTTAACCTGTCGTTTTCATCATACAACGGATAAACGTCAAAACTCGTCGCCTTTATCCCCTCAGCCATTTCCTCATTGGGTGCGCCGTATGCACGAAGAGAAAGATTTGAGTCGATATACGTTTTTTGTATCCGTTCACCGACGCGCGACAGATGTTGCTCTTGGGTATATCGGCTCGCCCGTTGATTGAAGAGTATCATTGCCAGTATGCCCACAACGAGAATAATCGTTACCACGAGGATAACAATCTTTTTAGAGAGTTTTCTTTTACTTTCGTTCTCTTTCATCTCGCCCACTTTACACAACTCTTTTTTAGGTTTTGCGCTCGTGTGCGCCGATATCTATTATTATAGTAACAAATATCACGGGTTCGGTCAATGCGACTCTTTTGCAGAACGGTGAAGCTATGCGCCCTTTTTTCGATAGCTAAATAGTTGATAATGAATTTTATCTCCCCCCGCGGGACACCTCTATTCCATAATACGCATAGGCATTAAAAAAGGCGGCAACCACCATAATTCCGCATTACGCATTACGCATTCCGAATTAAAAAGGCGGCATTTGCCGCCTTTTTCAGTAGCCTCTTAGGGACACTGTAGGGACTTTTTGCCTCACGATGGCGGCGAATTTTTCGGCTTCTTCCTTCGGAAGTTCGTGGAGTAAACCTTGGGTCAGATTATTCTCGCCGTCCTTGAATTTCTGGATAAAGAAGCGCTTGGCGCCCGCGACGATCTCTGCGATCTTCGCGTAGTTCGCTTCGCTGTGGAACTCCGCGATGGCGGTGGTGCGGAACTCGTAGTCGGGAGCGAGGGTCTTGAGTATTCCGATGCTTTCCTTGACCCTTTCGAGGAGGGCGAGATTGCTGACCCCAGTGACGTCCTCGTAGCCGCCGTCAAAGTCGGACTTAATATCCATCGCGACGTAGTC
>DFEQ01000076.1:0-1905 GCA_002368735.1 Christensenella sp. UBA3798 | reverse complement strand
TAGCCGAGGGCACGCACCTTGAGGATAAAGTCTTTCAGCCCTTTCTGCAGGGTTGGTTCCCCGCCCGTGATGCACACGGCATCCACGAGTCCCTTGCGCTTGGTCAGATAGTCAAAGACCTCCTCTTCGGGGATCTCGGCGGCTTCTCCCGTCACGAGGCTTGCGTTGTGACAGAAGGGACAGAGAAAATTGCATCCCTTGGTAAAGACGGTGCAGGCGATATAGCCGTCGTAGTCCACCATCGAAAACTTTTCCATGCCGCAGATGATCATAATTCCTCCAAAAAAGTGAAGTTTGCCCTGTGGGCAAGTGAAGTTGTGCGCCATTAGCGCACAGTGAAGTTATTCGCTCCGCGAATAGTGAAGTTGACTTCGTCAGTGAAGTTGCTCACTTCGTTCGCAATTATGGGTCGCTCTCGCTCCGCAGAACACCGCAACGCACGCATAGCGTGCAATTCACGACCGACAGGTCAATTCACGGCGAAGCCAATTCACGCCGCCCAAAGGCGGCAATTCATCGTAGTAGCGTTAGCATTACAAAAAGGGGGGCGCGCGCCCCTTTTTATGATACGTCGTTTACTTCAAGGCGTCGATGTAGCTCGTAGCTGCGATCGCCGCGACAGAGCCGTCGGCGCACGCCGTCGTGACCTGACGGATCCTTTTAGAGCGGCAGTCGCCTGCGACGAATAAGCCCGCCGTCTTGGTGATGGTATCCTCGCCCGCGAGGACGTAGCCGCCCTTATCGAGGTCGACCAAACTCTTGATCGCGTCGTTATTCGGCACCTGTCCCACCGCGATAAAGCAGCCCTTGACGTCGTAGCGGCGCTCCGAGCCGTCCTTGGTATTTTTGAAGACAAGTCCCTTGAGACTCCCTTGATCGTCGGTCAAGAAGCGCTGCAGCTCCAAGCAGTGCTCATAGCTGACGTTCTCTCTCGCGAGGACTTGGTCCACCATCGCCTTCTCGCCGAAGAAGCGGTCGAAGAGGGTGCAGATATACACGTGCTTGCAGCAGTTGGAGAGGAACATCGTATAGCTGAGTGCCGTATTGGCGTCGCCGATCATCACGACGTCCTCGCCGGTGAAGAAGGCGCCGTCGCATAGAGCGCAATAGGATACGCCCTTGCCGATGAGTTCCTCCTCCCCTTGGACGCCGATGTGGCGGTGCTTGGCACCCGTCGCCCAGATCACGGCTTTCGCCTCGTAGTCGTTGTATTCGCACTTCACGAGGAAGTCCCCTTCCCCGCGCTTAACGACCTCCACCACGCGGTCGAGCTCCAGCTCGGCGCCGAGGTCGGTCATCTGCTCGAACATCTTGTCGGCAAGGTCGCTGCCGCTACTCGCTTTCACGGTCGGGAAGTTCTCGATGCGGGGAGAATTGGACATCTGTCCGCCGATGGTCTCCCCTTCGAGCACCGTGACCGTCTTTCCCGAGCGGAGGGCGTAGATCGCCGCGCTCATTCCCGCAGGGCCTGCGCCCACGATGATGACGTCGGTCATATTACTTTCTCACGCCTTCGATGAAGCCTTTGATCTCGCTGGCGTTCTCGTAACGGTCATAGCCGCCCGCACCATTCGGCACGAGGAGGGTCGGAGCCTTGCGAATGCCCATCTTGACGGTCTGATCCTTATTGTCCTCCGCGTCGATGGGGGTATAGCCGATGCCTGCCTTGTCGAGCATCATCTTGCTCATCTTGCAGTTCGGGCAGGTCTTGGTGGTAAAGAGGAGCATCCCCTCTGCCGCCGTCTCTTGCGCCTTCTCTACGACAGCGCTCGCGGAAGCGTCCTTTCTCTCCGCGCCCTTATAGACGGAGGTAGCGATATCGTAGGTCTTACGCATCTTGAACTCCTCCGACTTGCCGTCATTCCAGTTCGCGATGGGACGATAGTAGCCGGTGATACGGCTGTA
>DFEQ01000055.1 GCA_002368735.1 Christensenella sp. UBA3798 | reverse complement strand
AAGAAAAAAATGTATAATAATTATAACCCCCGCGCGAGGAAAATGCAAGGAGAAACAAGCAATAAAATCCAGATAATTATGAAAATCGCAGCCATCACAGCGGAATTCAATCCTCTCCATAACGGGCACCTGAAACTCATCGACAAGGCGCGCGAGCTGTCGCCCGACATTCTCCTTATCATCCTTAACGGGGATATCACCCAACGCGGCGAACCTGCGTTACTGGACAAGTACACGAGGGCAAGGCACGCCGTGCTTGCAGGTGCGGACATAGTCATAGAACTGCCGCAAGTTTTCGGCGCCGCCTGTGCCGAGCGATTTGCGGACGCGGCGGTAAAACTGCTATCCGCCATCCCCGCCGAGGAGCGCATCCTGTATTTCGGCAGCGAAGAAGGAGAAATCGAACCGCTTTTAAACGCGGCGAAGATACTGTCCGACGAGCCGATGGAGCTGTCTGTGGATATGCGCGAACTGATGGACATGGGCTTCTCCTACCCCGCTGCCCGCGCCGAGGCATTTGCCACCTACACCAAGGAGCGCGGCATCAAGGTCGCCGACCTCACGAAACCCAATAACATCCTCGCCGTGGAATACCTCCGCGCAATAGAAAAAAGAGGGGGCGTCACCCCCTACACCCTGAAGCGCACGGGGGACTATCACAGCGAGATAATAGACGATAGCGCACCCTCCGCCTCCGCGATACGCACCGCGCTCGAGGAAGGTCGAGGAGAGGCGGTCACATCCGCCCTGCCGCCATACGTTGCGGAGGACGTAAAGAGAGCGCCCGACAAGGACTACTTCTCCCCCATCGTGCTCTTCCGCCTCGGCGAGATGACGGCGGACGAGCTATCCGAGATAGCGGACGTCAAGGAAGGCATCGAGAACCGCATCCTGCGCCTTGCCAAAGAGACAAGCGACGCCGGCGCCCTCGTAAAGGCGGTATCCACCAAGCGCTACACCGCGTCGCGCGTGCGCCGCATCCTGGTAAACGCCCTACTCGGCACGAGCCAAGAGGCGTTTGATAAAGCTGTGGACGAAGCGCCCTACTACAAGGTGCTCGCCGTCAAGAAGGCAAAGACCGACGTCTTATCCCTCCTATCCCGCGCGGGCGCCCTCATCACGGGCGAAGAAGAAGCGCGCGAGAGCGGCATCACCTCCGCCATACTCTGCGCCAAGGCGCACGACTTATATCGCATAGTCAAAGCCGCGGAATTCGACGACGGCATGCTCATTATATGATATCACTTTAAAAACAAAGACCCCAAGGCGACCGCAAGCGCAAAAGAGAGAAGCGCTTGCGTCGTTTTCATTAAGAGGAATTTGCCTCCCCTTAGCCCCGTCTTGCCGAGGAATGCCATGGATTGCAGAAGGACGGAAAGCCCGCCGAAGGATACGGCAAAGCAGGCGAGTGCCGCCGTCCACACCCTATTTATCCCGAGAGCCGCCGCCTCCACGCATCCTCGCGTGACCTCGAAGGCGGAATAGAGGATAACGCCAAAGGCGTTACCGACGAGCGCTCCCCCCACGCCGCAAAGGGATAAGACGTCGAAAAACATATCGGCAAGCAAGCCCGCGACCGCGATAAAGCCCCCGACGGCAGCAAGGGACAAGACGCTCTCGTACATCGCGTCGGAAAGCAGGTTTTCCGCTTCGGGAGAGAGGAGCATCGGAAGGCTCGCCTTTTTGCTCTTCCCGCGATAAAAAAAGCCGTTCAAAAAGGCGCCGAGATAATGCGCGACGAGGATGACAACCCCCGCCCCCATATCCTTCAAGATGACGGCGCCAACGCTGCCCAAAACGAACATACTGCCGCTGGTGGAGGTGAAGGAAGCTGCGCGGCGGGCGTCCTCTTTATCGATAAGTCCCTTGGCGCACATATCGGATAGCACCTTTGCCCCCACGGGATAGCCGCTGAGAAGGCTCATCAAAAAGGGATAGGCGACGACGGGCGACAGCCTGTACGCCCTACCGAGAGGCTTGCCGACGGTGGCGGTCAGCCCCGAAACGCACCCCGTCCCCGTCAACAGTTTCGTAAAGAAAAAGTACGGGAGCATCGAGGGGAGCACCGAGGAAGCGAAGAGAAGAACGCCGCCCTGCACCGACGAAAAATAGCGTTGGGGCGAGATAAGGAGCATAAGCAATACGAGAAAGAGAAAGGACGGAAGCATCCACTTGCGCATAGAAAACTATATGCATAAAAAAAGCCGAGGTATGAACCCCTCGGCAAAAGTGCGATGAGAAACTCAGCCCTGAGCGCCGCCGCCCGAGCGCTTCCAAAGTTCGTCGCGCAGACCCTCGATGGACATCATAAGTTCGTTCATCTTGACGGCGATGTCGTAGAGCTGATTGTCCAAGCTCTGATGGACGGAAATGCGCAGATTTTCGCAATAATCTTGCGTGGCTTTCTCGATATCCGAAGCCTGCTTCTTCGCGACGGACAAGACCTCCGACTCGTGCACCAAGCGGTCGCGCGTTTCGTTGGCGGAGGCGACTATCTGCTCCGCGCGGTGCGACGCCTCGGCAAGGAGGGCGTCCCTTTGGCGAAGGAGGGTCTCCGCCTCGTAGAAGGACTGCGGGATGGCTTCGCGCAGTCTGGAGAGGATGGAGGTCACCTTATTCTCGTCCACGTAGCACTTGCCGAAGATATTCTTTTTGCCCAAGAACTCCTTTTCGAGTTCGTCGATGATAGCCGCAACGTCCGTCATGATCTCTCCTCCAAATATTCGGTGGCAAGGGCGTATACCCCCTCGTCGATAAAGTTATGGTCGGCGCCGCTCATCAGCCCTTCGCGCGCTTTGGTGGCGCTGACGCCGCGCAGACGGGGGTCGGAAAGGAAAAACACGGTTTCCAATCCGTGCACACGATTGAAATCCGCCATTTCGAGCTCATAAGCGAGGTCGGCTTCGTCACGGATACCGCGCACGAGGTGGGTCGCGCCTATCGCCTTCGCCGCGTCCACGGCGAGCCCGTCGAAACAAAATGCATTCACCCTGTCGCCGTACACCGCCTGTATCATAGCCACCCGTTGCTCGTCGGTAAAAAGAGGATATCTGTCGGGATTGACGAGAACCGCCACCGACACTTCGTCAAAGACGCCGAGCGCCTTCTCGATGATATCCATATGCCCGAGGGTAATGGGGTCGAAACTACCTGTTACAAGACACTTTCTCATAAGTAAATAATACAATAAACGGCAATTTTTGTCAACACCTCCGACTTCCGTCAGCCTTTGAGGAGCGCTTTGATGCGTTCTATCGCGAACCGACCACGCCAAAGTCTATATGCTCAAACGAAGCATCTCTATGGTGACGCTGCCGTACTTGCGCGAGTCAACCGTCTCCCAACCGTCGGCGGGCGAAAAGGGGATCTCGGTGGCGTGTTCGTAGACCACGACGCCCCCTTCCGCGAGAAGCTCCCCCTCGACTATTTTGTCGAAGATATCCGCTATATAGGGGGCTTTATACGGAGGGTCGAGATAGATGAGGTCGAACTTCCTGCCCACGAGGCGCTTCACCGCCACGTCGTAGGGGAGCTCGATAAGTTGCGCTTCGCGCATAACGCCCACCTTTTGAAAGTTTTTTTTGATAAGCGCAGCGCTATCGCGCGAGGCGTCCACCGTGACGGCTTCCGCCGCTCCGCGAGAGAGCGCCTCGATGGTCATGGCGCCGCTCCCCCCGAAGAGGTCGAGAAACGCCGCGCCCGCTATCCTACCCTGCAAGAGGTTAAAGACGTTCTCCTTGATCCTGTCGGTGGTGGGACGAATGGCTTGGTCTTTGGGGGAGAAGAGCGTTCTCCCTTTGTATTTTCCTGCGATAACTCTCATCAAAAAACGTCCTTTTCAGTAACGATATAGTCCAGAGCGACGTCGTGCGCCTCGGTAGGAACGTCATCGCACTCCTGCACCGAAAATGCATAGCCCACTTTCACCCCTTTGAAAGCGCTTAAAAAGCGGTCGTAATAGCCCTTTCCCCTGCCGAGGCGATGCTTGTCCTTATCAAAAGCAAGCAGCGGAACGATGGCAATATCGACAGAGAGTGCTTCGCTGCAAGGCGCCGCCTCCGCGGTAGGTTCCATGATGCCGTACTCGTTGAGGGCGAAGTCGTCTCCCTCGCGATAGGGAACGCACACCATCATTTCCCCCTCGATGCGAGGAAGGTACACCTTCTTTCCGTTTTGGAGAGCCGCCGTGATCAGGGGACGAGTGCTTGGCTCTTCCGCCGTAGAGCAGAAGATAAAGAGGGAGCGAGCGCCCTCAAAGAAAGGTTGGAAGATGCATCCGATGGACGCTTTGACGCTCATCTCGCGCTTTTCTTCCGCAGTAAGTGCCGAAAGATACGCTTTCACCCTTTTCCTAAGTTCACTTTTAGTAGGCATAGATCCTCTCCGCACGCGGGACGTTATAGCCCACGAGCACTTCGTAAGGAATGGTGCCCCTCCTCTGCGCTACGTAGGCGGCGTCCACCCCTTTGGACAGTATTATAACACGCTGACCTACGGGCAAGTCAACGCTATCCGATATCATTTCAAAAGTATCCATACACACCGCGGCAATGCTGAGCCGCCGCCCCGCCGCGATGACCTTTCGCCCGACCTCCGAGCGGGAGACCCCGTCCGCGTATCCACCGAGCACGGTATACGCCCACATGGCGCGGGGCGCCACGAAGCCAAAGGAGGCGTAGCCGAGGCTTTCCCCCGCGCGAATGCGCTTTCTTTTAATGACCTCGCTCGTCACCTTCATAGCGGGTTCCAAAGCCAGACCCGCCGTGGCGTAGCCCGTATGATAGCCGTACGCCGCAAGCCCCACGCGGAGATAGTCGAACTCCCCCGCGAAGAGAGCGCCCGTCCCCGTGACCGAGGTGGTGAATCCTCCCTCGTAGCCCCCTGCAGCAAGCCCCGCGCGGATCGCCGAAAGAGCCTTGCAAAAGGCGGCGTTTTGCAGGCGGATATTGTCGTCCGAGTCCTCTTTGTAATGGGTGTCCGCGCCCTCGACCGCGATACCTGCGCGCGTGAGGAAAAGCGCAGCGCGGTAACATTCCTTCTCCCCCGTAAAGCCCAATCGGTTCATGCCGCTGTTGACCTTGATACGACAGCGCCTGACCCCCGATCCTGCGGCTTGACGCGCTATCTCGAAACTCCCCACGAGGGGGATCATATCGTGTGATGCCGAGAGCGGCATCAAAGAAAGAGAAGGAGCGGTAACGAGGACTTGCTTGCCGAGATCCCGAATGGGTATCCCTTCCGTCTCCGTTGCCACTCCGTAGTATGCCGCTTTTATATGCCGCGTGACCTCTGCCGCGCCGTGCCCGTAAGCGTCCGCTTTGCACATCAGTATCAGGGGTTTACGGGCGCTATTTTGAATACGGTCGAGGTTGCGCTCTATCGCGCCGAGGTCTGTTTCCACTTTCATACCGCATTGTATGCGGCGAGGGAAACATTATTTCTTGTTTGCGTAATAATTGATCAAACAGCCGTCTTTGATGATGGTCTTTTCGTCCTCGGTGAGTTTATCCACCGTGGCGAGCTCGGTGATGACCTTCTCCCCCCTCACGATATAGAGGGTGAAGGGTTTATCCTCGAGAAGCAGGTCTTTTACGTTCGGGACGATGACGATATCCCCCACCTCGAAGTTTGCTTGGGTCAGATAGGGTATCATACCCCAGTTGATGAGGTTGCTGCGATAGCGTTTGGTGGCGTATTCCACAGCGAAATTCGCCCCTGCGCCGAGCACCCTTTGGCAACTTGCCGCCTGCTCACGCGCGCTGCCGTCGCCCGGCTTGACCGCGTAGATGGCGGAGGTGATGAGGGTGGTGCCTTTGAGCATCACGCCCGACTTCTTGATGGCGTCCGCTATCTCGACGGGGAGAGTGCCGCTCGCCATATGGTCCTCCGACTCCTTCTTGACCACCTTACACCTGCCGACGTACTCGGGTACCTTCCTCGACAGAGCGAACTCCGCAAGGCGGAGGGGATTGCTCCTATACGACGAGGTCTCGCCCGACGGAATGAGCTCATCCGTCGTGGTGACGGGATCGCGAATGACCGCGGTGATGCGATAGACGGCGTTGTCGCGGAGGGCGGGGATATGGGGCCAATCGGCGATATTGGGACCGTAGCGGAGGGGCTCGGAGGTCTTTGCCTTGCCGTAGCCGTTATACACCCTGCTCTTATACGAGCTGTCGTCGTGGGCATAAGGCGGGATGGTGGCGTCGTAGTCCACGGTGGTTGCCGCCGTCAGTTTGCCCCCGTTTGCCGCCGTAGCCGCAATGGAGCGAGCATCCATAAGAGCGACAGCCGAGATCTGCCCTTCGAGGGGTTTACTGCCCTCTCGACTTTCAAAGTTCCTCGTGGTGTGGCGAATGCTCAAGCAGTCGTTGGCGGGTACGTCGCCCGCGCCGAAGCAGGGACCGCAGAAGCAGGAGCGCACCGAAACGCCAGCCTGCATCAAGGTGGCGATGGAGCCGTTCTTGACCAGTTCGGTAAAGATGGGCTGACTGCCGGGATACACGCTGAGGGTAAATTCCCCGTTGCCCGTGGACTTGCCGCGGAGGATAGAGGAAGCCTCGCAGATATTGTCATAGGTGCCGCCCGCACAGCCCGCGATGACCGCTTGCTCTACGTAGACGCCGTCCTTCTTTATCTTCTTGGTGAGGTCGATACTGACCTTGCCGCCGAGAAGCTCGTTCATATTCTTGCTCGCCTCGGAGAGGATGTCGCCGGGGCTAGCGATAAGGTCGGTGAGTTTGTAGGCATTGGAGGGGTGGAAGGGGAGCGCTATCATGGGCTCGATCTCCGAGAGGTCGATCTCGATGACGGCGTCGTAATAGGCGAGGGGCTTGGGCTCGAGTTTCTTATAGTCGTCCGCCCTGCCGCGAAGGGCAAAATACTCCTTGACCTTATAGTCGGTCTGCCAAATGGAGGATAGGCAGGCGGTCTCGGTGGTCATCACGTCGATGCCGTTCCTGTATTCGATGGGAAGGTTCATCACACCTTCGCCGATAAATTCCAAAACCTTATTCTTGACTGCGCCCTTCTTGAAGACTTCGCCGATGAGCGCTATCGCCACGTCGTGCGGCCCTACCCCTTTCTTGGGCGCGCCCTTCAAGATCACGGCGACGACCTGCGGATACTTGATATCGTAAGTCATGCCGAGCAGCTGCTTGACGAGCTCGGGACCGCCTTCGCCCATCGCCATGGTGCCGAGAGCGCCGTAGCGGGTGTGGCTGTCGCTGCCGAGTATCATGGCGCCGCACCTCGCGAAGCACTCGCGCATATAAGTATGGATGACCGCCTGATGCGCGGGCACGAAGATGCCGCCGTACTTCTTCGCGGCGGAGAGACCGAAGAGGTGGTCGTCCTCGTTGATGGTGCCGCCCACCGCGCAGAGAGAATTGTGACAGTTGGTGAGGACGTAGGGGATGGGGAACTTGGTGAGTCCCGAAGCCTTCGCCGTCTGAATGATGCCGACGTAGGTGATGTCGTGCGACGCCATCGCGTCGAACTTGACCGAGATGGGTTTATCCTTCTCCGCGCCCTTGACGCTGTGCGCGTTCAAGATGGAATAGGCGATCGTACCGCGATACGCCTCGTCGAGGTCTTTCTGGGTAAATCCGGCAGCGGATAGTTCCTCCGATTCCACGATATTGCCGTTCAGTATGTAGGAAGCACCGTATAGTTTCACTGTTATCTCCTTTCGGGACTATGTCCCGTTTTTTCTATTTCGTCCGAGCGCGCCGCAATTTGTCAAACGCCCTGATAAGCGCCGCTCGATTCAGTTTATATTCCGCAAGGCTGCGTTCCTGCCTCTCGCGCTCTTCGCTGAGCTCTGCAGTGCGCTCCAGGCGCATCTTTTCGGCGTCCGCCTTGTCGTAGCCCTCGCCGCAGAGAAAGGTCAACCCTTTTCCGTTCATCTCGGCTATGCCGCCGTCTGTTTCAAGGACGTGCTCCATTTCCCCCGCCGTAAACTTTACGTCGCCGGGGAGCACCTCTATCGCCGTGGCTTCGCGCCCGGCGAGAAAGCCCACGGTGCCATCCTCGGTCGGCAGCACGACGGAGGTCGCCTTGCCGTCGAATAGGGTCGCCCGCGGGGTCAGTATCACGAGGTCAAAGTCTCTCATCTCTTGATGCCCTCCACCCCGCCGATAAAGTAGAAGGAGCCCTCGGGCACGTCGTCCAGAGCGCCGTCGAGGATCATATTGCACCCCTCGATGGTCTTTTGAAGGGGGACGTATTTGCCTTCGATGCCGGTATAGGGGGTGGCAACGTGGAAGGGTTGCGAGAAGAAGCGCTGCAATTTGCGCGCGCGATACACGAGCATTTTATCCTCTGCGGAAAGCTCGTTCATGCCGAGGATAGCGATGATATCCTGCAGTTCGTTATATTTTTGCAAGGTGGCGGTCACCCTTTTCGCCGTTTCGTAATGCAGGTCGCCCACGATCTCCCTCTCCAAGATGCGCGAATGGCTCTCCAAGGGGTCGACGGCGGGATAGATATTCTGCTCCACTATCTTACGCGAAAGGACGGTGGTCGCGTCGAGGTGGGTAAACAAGGTCGCGGGGGCGGGGTCGGTGAGGTCGTCCGCAGGGACGTAAACCGCCTGAACCGAGGTGACCGAGCCGCTCTTCGTACTGGCGATGCGCTCTTCCAGCACGCCGAGTTCCCCCGCAAGGGTGGGTTGATAGCCCACGGCGGAGGGCATCCTGCCAAGGAGCGCCGATACTTCGCTGCCTGCCTGTACGTAGCGGAAAATGTTGTCGAGGAAAAATAAAACGTCCTTGTGCTCTTTATCACGGAAGTGCTCCGCGATGGTGAGACCCGTCAAAGCCGCCTTCATACGTGCGGCGGGTGTTTCGTTCATCTGTCCGAAGACGAGCGCCGTCTTATTGAGGACGCCCGACGCGGTCATCTCCTCCACCATCTCGTATCCTTCGCGGCTCCTCTCGCCCACGCCCGCAAAGATGGACCTGCCGCCCATCTTGCCCGATACGTTGTGGATAAGCTCGAGTATCAGCATGGTCTTGCCCACGCCCGCGCCGCCGAA
>DFEQ01000083.1 GCA_002368735.1 Christensenella sp. UBA3798 | reverse complement strand
GAGCAGAGCATTGAGCAGAGCCTCAGTACCTTTTCTTCTCATATCAAGAATATCGTTGATATCATGCGGGAATATAATCAAAACTCTTTGATACTGCTTGACGAACTTGGTGCGGGCACCGACCCGGACGAGGGTGCGGCGCTTGCCGTGTGTATCACCGAAAGACTTCGTCAGAGCGGCGCAAAAGCCATTATCACCACGCATTATGGCAAGTTGAAGGAGTATTCTTACGGGACGACGGGGGTGGAGAACGCATCGATGGATTTCGACCCCGAGACCTATGAGCCCACTTTCCACCTTGTGATAGGTGTTCCGGGCACTTCTAACGCACTGCAGATCGCGTCTAGACTTGGCCTGGATGCCGATATCATCCGTGAGGCGAAGGATAAAGTCGGCGCTGATAGGGTGAATTTTGACGAAGTATTGCTTTCCGCCGACCAAGCAAGGCGTGCGGCTGAGGCTGAAAAGGATGCCGAAAAGCGGCTGAACGATGAGTTGCGTGAAGAAAAACGAGCTCTACAGGAAGAAAAGAATAAACTATTCGTCCTTCGTGAGAAAATAGCCACCACGGTGCGCTCCGAAGTGAAACGTAAGGTGGCGGATTCTCTTGAAGAAGTCAACGAGATACTTGCGGAACTCAAGAAGCTGCTTGATGAGCCGCAGCCAAAGGATTACTTTGAAGCCACTAAACTGCGTAAGCGCATCGAAGAGATCGCAAACAGGCAGGATATCGATGAGGCTGACATCGAGCCGGAACTCGTGGGCGGCATTGCCGAAGTCGGTGACGAGGTGTATATCAAAAAGATCGGCAGAATAGCTCTCGTGACAGGCATCAAGAGGAACGGAGACTATATTGTCAAAGTGGGGAACTTTACAACTACCGTCAAACGCGGCGCCGCGCAAAAGGTAAAGAAGCAATGAACTACGCCTACAAGATTATAAATACCGATCCTACCTTTGCATTCGTGAAGAGAGTACTTCTGTACTTGGCTATTCTTACGATAACCGTATCTTTGGCGTTGATCGTTTTATTTATTCTTTTTGAAAGGTACCTTTCTTTGATCGCTCCCGTCGTCTTGATATCAGCGTCGATCGTTACCATGATACTTGTCGGAGGGCGGGGGAGCGTATGCGAATATACCCTCTCGGACAACGCATTAAAGGTGGGCGTTGATGGGAAAGAGTTCGTTTTTGAATTGTCAAAGATGTCGATTTCAAAAAATGCGGAAAAATCGGACTTTATTGATAAAAATACTCTAAAATTATCATTTATTAAGAATAGAATAGTGTTGAAAAATGTCGTAAATAATAATACTTTGTCTGTTAAAAACTATGTTTTCACCTATGAAAACAAGCAATATATCGCCGCATTTGACGACTATACTATCGCACTGATAAAAGGAGCGAATAATGAACTTTAAATATTTTGACAATGCCGCAACCACCCGCGTAAGTTCTGACGTCGCGGAGATATTGGAGCGATACGATCTTGAGGAGTTTTTCAATCCCTCCGCAAATTATCGTCCGTCCGTCGCCGTTCATGGCCGCATCGAGGAAGCGCGCGAGTCTATTCTTAGCTTATTGAAAGGACAAGGTGGAGCGCTCTATTTTGTTTCATCAGGGACGGAGGGGGATAACCAAGCGCTTTTCTGCACGAAAAAACGCAAAAATTCAAATATCGTCATTTCCGCCGTAGAACACCCCGCTATATATAACGCCGCAATTGCCTTAAAAAACATGGGATATGAGCTTCGCATCTCTCCCGTTGATGAAGTCGGCAGGGTAGATGAGGATGCCTTCGCCAAGATGATAGACGAGAATACTTCTCTTGTATCCGTAATGCACGTAAATAATGAAACGGGTGCGATAAACGACGTTGCGTCTCTTGTTAAAATCGCAAAAAAGCACAATCCTTCCGTAGTTTTTCACTCTGACGGAGTACAAGCCTTCGGGAAAATCCCCGTCAATCTTGCCCAATTAGACGTTGATCTATATACCATCAGCGGACACAAGATAGGTGCGCCGAAAGGTATTGCCGCGCTATATGTAAAAAGGGGAGTTTCTCTTTCGCCGCTCATTTACGGCGGTGGACAGGAAGGCGGGATGCGTTCTTCCACCGAGAACGTCGGCGGTATTTTGAGCTTTGCTTATGCAGCAAAGCGCGCGATAAAAGAACTTCCCGCAAACAGCGAAGCGTATCGCACGTATAAATCGTCATTGATGGATGCTTTGTCGGATATCGAAGACATCAAGTATATATCGGACGACGCTTGTTCGCCGCACATTTTTACTTTTGCTTTTAAAAATGTCCGCGGTGAGGTAATGCAGCATTCCTTGGAGACTGCGGATATCCTCGTCGGTACAGGGTCGGCGTGTTCTTCGCGCCGTTCGCACGAACGCATCCCTGCGGCGCTTGGTCTCAAAGAGTACGCAGACGGCATTATACGCATCAGTTTTGGCAGGGAAAATCAAACGGAAGAGGTCGAATGCTTGGCGCGCGAACTCGTAAATCATTATAATATTCTAAAGAAATACGTAGGTAAATGATATGGAAAAGGTGATTTTATTACGTTTTGGAGAGATTTATCTGAAGGGGAAGAACCGTTCCTCTTTTGAAAAACAACTTTTGGATAATATAAAGCATGCGCTAAAAGGGGTAAAATACTCCTTAAACCGTATGCATGGGCGCTATATTATAGAGAATTTCGCTCTCGACGACCTGTTTGAGATAGAAAGGCGGGTCAAAAGGGTCTTTGGACTGCATTCTTACAGCGTTGCCTTGAAACTACCGACCGATCTTGATCTTTTAAAGAAGGAGTGCGTGGCATTTTTGCCCGATAGCGGCACCTTCCGCTTTACAGTCAATCGCGCGGATAAAAAGTTTCCGCTTAATTCGCAGCAGATAGCGATGGAGCTCGGCGGTAGCGCGCTTTCCTATGCGCCAAGTCTTAAAGTCGATTTGTTTACTCCCGATAAGGAGATATTCGTTGACGTTCGCGAGGAGGGCTATACCTTTATATTCTCAGATAAGATCCTCTGTGCCGGGGGTATGCCGGTAGGGTGCTCCGGAAAAGGGATCGTTTTGCTTTCGGGCGGTATTGACAGTCCCGTAGCCGCCTACCGTATGGCAAAGCGTGGGTTAAAGATGTACGGCGTGCATTTTCACAGTTTTCCGTATACCAGCCCGATGGCGAAGCAGAAGGTCGTCGACCTTGCGCGCATACTCTCTGCCTACCAAGGAGGATTTGAGCTCTTTGTGGTATCTTTTACCGAGATACAGCGCCAAATTCACGAAAAGTGCCCCGAAGAATACATGATAACCATCATGCGTCGCATTATGATGCGCATTGCGGAGCGCCTTGCAAAAGCGAACGGGTGCGGCTCTATCACGACGGGTGAGAGCTTGGCGCAGGTGGCGTCTCAAACGCAGGAAAGCATCCTTGTGACCAATGAGACGGTGGAAACTCTGCCTGTATTCCGTCCTCTGATAGGTATGGATAAAGAGGAGATCATCCAAACTGCGCGTGAAATAGGAACTTTTGACAAGAGTATCGAACCCTACGAGGATTGTTGCACGGTGTTTTTGCCCAAATTCCCCGTCATTAAGCCTAAGCCCGAGCTTATTCGCGAAGCCGAGTCCAAGCTTGACGTAGAAAAACTTGTCTCGGAAGCTCTCGCCGACGTCGAGATAATCAAACTCTAATACAGCGGTACCAATCGAGTCATCTTCCATAGGGTTCGTTCGCGCTTTTTGCAGTATATTTCAAGCTTCCCGATGGGGAATGCTTGTTCTTGTGCATAGAATTCTCCGCAAATATCCGAACATTGTACCCCATTAAGATACACGTCGTAGGTTATCCCTTCAAACCTGTCAAAGGAAATGATAGCAGCATCTTCCGAGAGAGAAACTCTGATATCGCCAAGCAATAATCGTTCGGGGTCGGGCGCATCAAAAGCATAATTGTAGGTGCCGAGTATCGTCTCTCGCTCGCCATAGCCTCTGCTTTTGTATGGCACAAGTTTGTGGAAGG
Source organism: Christensenella sp. UBA3798 (assembly GCA_002368735.1). Classification (GTDB taxonomy): domain Bacteria; phylum Bacillota; class Clostridia; order Christensenellales; family CAG-1252; genus CAG-1252. The sequence goes on along the minus strand of DFEQ01000083.1, from coordinate 23,182 downwards.
TGTCCTTTATCGTTTTATCGATATCTACTTTTTTCAATCGGGCGGGCGGTTGGAAAGCTTCGGGAGAATCAGAGGAGTAGATCTCTCGCATCGCCGCGCGCAGGGTTTTGGTCGGAAGGTTTCCGCCGGTAACGGAATTGTCGAATGGGGAGGAAGTGGCGGAATACCTGCAAACAAGGGTGTGCTGCGTTGTATAACAAGCGCACAATGCGTCCGAATTGCCTTGGGCGGTCGCTACCGTCCCGGTTTTAGCCGCAACGTCAAAGGGGAGGCTTCTAAGTTGTTTCGCCGTTCCGCTCTTTGCGGCGGAAAGCAGCATTCGCGTCGTCAGATATGCGCTTTCTTTTGATAAAACGTGTTTTTCGGAAGAAATCCCATCATATATCGTTTTGCCGTTTTTATCGACTATCTTGCGGATAAATCCGGCTTTTTTATGAATTCCTTGATTGGCGAGGGTCAAATAGCCTTCGATCAGTTGTTTTGTCGTGGAGCCGTAAGTGATCCCACCCAAAGCGAGCGACAGATGTCTATCACGTGCACATAAATCTATCCCAACGTCGGTGATGGCTTGGTACCCTTGTTCGATACCGATCTTATCCAGGAGGTCGACTGCCACGGTATTTAACGACTGAGCAAGCGCGTCGTTTGCCGATATCCAACCATAACTGACGTTCCCGTAGTTTGTCGGACTATAACCGTCGTGGTCGGTTGGCGCGTCCAAAAGAGGTGTATCAGGCAGGAGCTCTCCGTTTTCAATGGCTTTGGCGTAAATGAAGGGTTTTAATAAAGAACCCGGTTGCCTTTGAAGATCGAAAGATAGGGTGCTGTTGGAAGCGTATGCCAATATTCCGCAGGAAGCGTTATTGGCGATGACAAGCTCCTTTGAGTAGTCGGACGGGGCGGCATCGCCATAGGCGGACAGGGCGCTAAGCGCTACCTTTTGCTTTTCTTCGTCGTAATAGGTATAGATGCGACATCCCTTCAGCGAGTCTGTTTTGTAAAGGTCTTTCAATATGGTTTTCGCCTCGGAAAGTGTCGATTTAATGTAAATTCTGTTGTAATTATTATTGAAATTGCCATAATTTATAGCAATCTCTTCCCGTAATGCCCCTTCATACTCTTGTTGTGAAAGGTATTTCTGTTGTCGCATGAGGGATAATATCATCCTCGTGCGATCAAGATTTTTGTCGCGATTTATCAGTATAGAGAAGGCGGATGGGTTCGCAACGGTGGCTGCAAGCGATGCCGCTTCCGCAGGGGATATATCGCTCGGAGCTTTCGCGTAAAGATACCTACATGCTTCATTCACGCCGTAGAGTCCTTTCCCGAAATAAATGACGTTAAGATACATCTCCAATATCTCGTCCTTTGTGTATTTTCTTTCGAGTTCGAGAGTTATCTTTGCCTCTTGCATCTTCCTTCTAAGAGTTTTTTCACTCGAAAGCTGCGTGTTCTTTACCAATTGATTACTTATGGTCGAGCCACCTTGCGATAACTCTCTGTTTTTTATATTGTGAACAAGGGCGCCCCCGATACGATAAAGGTCTAACCCGTTATGCGAGTAGAAGCGTTTATCCTCTACGGCGATAAATGCGTTTCGTATATTCGGAGAAATATCCGATAGTTTCGTGTATCCGCTGCAATGAATGACCTCGTCGGAACCATCAAATACGGTTAGCGTCGCTTCCGCTATCGGAAGTTTGCTTTCGTCCAGGCTTGCCCCGTCCAACATAAACGCGATAAACGCGCCAACGCCGATAAGGATGGCAAAGGAGAGGGTCACAAGTAGTATAACAGCTGTTTTTCGGGCTTTTTTCATCGCTTTAGTATGCTCTATGTGCCGTTTAATATGAAGAGAAAAGATCAATTTTGATATTACAGAAGAAAAATATTGTCTTTTTTTTTATTATACTTTATAATAAATTTATAAATATTTCGGAGGTTAATTATGACCGATTACAATGAGAATGACGATATCGTTACCCTTACGAGCGCAGATGGCGAAGAGATAGATTTCGTTGAAATCGCAGGCATTGCGTATAAAGGCAATTTTTACGCCATCCTTCAGCCGGTTGAGCTGCTTGACGGTATGGACGACGACGAAGCTCTCGTTTTCCAAGTGACCCGCGGCACGGACGGCAGCGATAGTTTCTCCATCGAGATGGATGAGAGCATCATCGACGGCGTGTTTGCCGAGTACAACCGCCTTTTGGACGAGCAAGACTGATCTAACTCCTTTTCTTGCTTAATTTGCATGCAATGAAGTATTTTATCACGACGTACGGCTGCCAGATGAACGTCCACGAATCGGAAAAGATCGCGGGCATGCTGGTGGATATCGGCTATTCATCCGCATCTTCCTACGAGGATGCGGATATTATCGTCTTTAATACTTGCTGTATCCGTGATACGGCGGAGAAGCGCGCGTTCGGCAATATCGGCGCGCTGAAAAGCCTCAAAAGAACTCATCCCGATAAAATTATCGTCGTCGTGGGGTGCATGACGCAGCAAAAAGGCGGTGCGGAGGCTCTTGCCGCGAAATTTCCTTTCGTCGATATCATCCTTGGCACCAATTCTCTTGACAGATTGCCCATCCTCGTGCAGGAAAAGCGTATCCGCAAGACCGTGATATCCGTTGCGAGCGACCCCACGGTGGACCTTTCGCTTGAACTCCCCATATATCGAACGAGCGGCACAAACGCGTGGATAAATATCATGTACGGTTGCAATAACTACTGCACCTATTGCATCGTTCCTTACGTTCGCGGTAGAGAGCGTAGTAGGGCGATCGGCGACGTCATCGCCGACGTAAAGCAGGTTCTATCGGAAGGGTATAAAGAAATAACCCTTCTCGGTCAAAACGTCGATTCCTACGGAAGCGATTTACAGGACGGCACGAATTTTGCCTTACTGTTAAAGGAGATATCCGCCATTCCCGGGAAGTTTCGTTTGCGATTCATGACCAGCCATCCGAAGGACTTTGACCGCGAAGTAATAGACGTCATCGCCTCATCAAATAATATCTGTCATAATATCCATTTGCCCATTCAGTCGGGAAGTAATGAGATATTGCGCCGCATGAATCGCAAATATACCGTCGAGCAGTATCTTTCTATCGTCGATTACATCAAAGAAAAGATGCCGGACGTCGGCATCACTTCCGATATAATGGTAGGCTTCCCCGGGGAAACGGAGGAGGACTTCCTTGAAACCTGCGACCTCGTACGCAAAGTGCGCTTCTCCAACGCCTTCACCTTCATATACTCTCCGCGAAAGGGCACTCCTGCGGCAAGTATGGAGCAGATACCCTCCGACGTCAAAAAGTCGAGGATAACTCGTCTCGTCAAACTTCAAAACGACATTACGAAGGAGCTATCCGATGAATATCTCGGTAATACCTATGAGATACTCGTCGAAGACGTGAACCCCAAGTATCCCGGCACGGTGTGCGGCAGGACGGATTCGGGGCGGCTCGTCACGATAAAAGGGGAGCCGTCGCTCATCGGCTCTTTCCTCGATGTAAAAATAACAAAGTCGCGCAGCGCATCGCTGTTCGGCGAGATACTCTCCAAAGGAGAATAAAATGGATTACAAGGAATTCGATAAAGCCTCGTTGTCCCCTATGATGCAACGATACTACGAAACCAAAGCACAGTACGACGATGCCATACTGATGTATCGTCTCGGTGATTTTTACGAAATGTTTTTCGGGGACGCGGAGGTCGCCTCTCGCGAACTGGAACTCACTCTGACGGGGCGCGACTGCGGCGGAGGTAAGAGGGCACCGATGTGCGGCGTTCCCTATCACGCGGTCGAAGGATACATAGCAAAACTCGTTTCCAAAGGCTACAAAGTGGCTATCTGCGAGCAGCTCTCGACCGTTCCCGCACCCGGCAAAGAGATCGTTGACCGTGAGGTCGTGCGCGTCGTTACGGCAGGCACGGTCATTGACGAAAGCATGGTCAAGGAAGAAAAGAGCAATTATCTCGTCGCCCTCTATATCGACGACCACCATATCGGTTATGCTTGGGCTGATATCACCACGGGCGAATTCAACCTCTACGAGCAGGTCGCAGACGACGTGGTGACCGCGGTCGAGGACTTTTTGACGGCGGTCATGCCTTCCGAGATAATCGCTAATCCGGCCGGATGCGCCTTTAACGATAGGCTTCCATCCGTTGTGAGCGGAAAGTTCCCCAAGATGCAGGCGTACTACGAATGGGCGTTCAAGTATAAAAACGCCTACGAATCATTGACAAAAGCGTTAAACGTCCTCACGCTCGACGCCTTTGAAGTGACGGAAAAGAAGGACGCAGTCGCTGCGGCGGGCGCGCTGAATGAATATCTGCACGAAACGCAGAAACGCGCATTGCCGCAATTCCGTAAACTCAGCTACTACAACGACAAGAACTACATGATGCTCGACGCCGCCGCAAGGCGTAACCTCGAACTCACCGAGACCAGCCGTGACAGGAAGAAGCAGGGCTCGCTCTTTTGGGTCATCGACAAGACGAATACCGCCATGGGCCTCCGCAAATTGCATAAATGGCTGGAGTATCCTTCCATGGAAGAGAAAATAATCAACGAGCGCTTGGACGCCGTTGCCTATCTCGTTTCACACCCCGATGAACGTGACGTTATGCGAAAAGTCCTTGCGCAAATGTGGGATATCGAAAGGCTTGCCGGACGATGCGCATACGGCAATATTTCCCCATCCGGTATGCTTCAGCTGGCAAGGACTCTTGTGCTTTGTCCCGAGATCAAGAGGACGCTTTCGGGCGCAGAAGGCGCTCTCTTAAAGCGCATTGCATCTGCCATCCCGTCGCGCTATCCCTTGGCGGATGAACTCATCAAAGCCCTAAACCCCGACCGCTGCGGTGCGGAATATAAGCACGGCGGCTTTATCAAAGACGGGTACAATAAAGAGCTTGACCGTTGCCGTTCGGCAAAGAGCGACGGTACGGCGTGGCTCGCCTCTCTCGAGCAGACCGAAAAGGAAGCCACGGGCATCAAGACCTTGCACGTCGGCTACAACAAGGTCTTCGGATATTATATCGAGGTCAGCAAAGCCAATCTCTCCCTCGTTCCTTTTAGGTATCAGCGCAAGCAGACCCTCGTCAACGGTGAACGATTTATCACCGAAGAGCTCAAAAAGATGGAAGACGAGATCCTATCGGCGGAGTCGCGTGGGTTGGAGATAGAGATAGAGACCTTCGAGAACTTCAAAAATCTTCTCTTTAACGAAGTTACGAATCTATTGAAGATAGGCGACGCGATCGCCGTCCTTGACGCCATCCTTTCCCTTGCGGACGTCGCGGTGGAGAATAATTACGTCAGACCCAAGATAGGCAAGGCGGTAAAGACCATCTTGATCGAAAACGGCAGGCATCCCGTAGTGGAGAAGATCGTGGGAGAACGCAATTACATTGCCAATGACGTGCTGCTCGACGACGATTGCAAAACCATGATTATCACCGGACCCAATATGTCGGGTAAGAGCACCTATATGCGCCAAGTGGCATTGATCACTCTCCTTGCGCACGTGGGAAGCTTCGTCCCCGCCACCAAGGCGGAGATCGCTTTGACCGACCGTATTTTTACCCGCATCGGCGCAAGCGACGACCTTGCTTATTCGCAAAGCACCTTCATGGTGGAGATGATAGAGGTGGCGACTATCCTCAATAACGCCACCAAAAACAGCCTTTTGATCCTTGATGAGATAGGCAGGGGCACTTCGACCTACGACGGACTCGGCATCGCTTGGTCGGTTATGGAAACACTCGTTAAGAAAGTAAAAGCAAAGACCCTTTTTGCCACCCATTATCACGAATTGACCGATTTGGAATCGCGCCTCCCCGGCGTAAAGAACTATCGTATCCTCGCCAACGAAATCGGCGGGAAGGTGGTCTTCTTGCACAAGATAGCGCGCGGCGAGGCAAGCAAGAGTTTCGGCGCTGAGGTCGCAGCCCTTGCAGGTGTACCCGAGGAAGTGGTCTCTCGCGCGAAAGCTATAACAAAGATATTAGAAGAAACCTCCAAATATCGAGATACCAACCAGATAATGATGCAGGGTACGACCATTGCCAAAGAGGACGTCGTGCAAGGGAATATGTTCGATTCTCCCGTAAACGAAACCTACGTAAAGTTGGTGGAGGAACTCAAAGCCGTTGATATCAATACCATCTCGCCTATGCAGGCGTTTTCGATCCTGGCGGATCTCGTATCGAGGGTGAAATAATGAAGATAATCAAACTGGACAGTTCCGTATATAACAAGATCTCCGCAGGCGAAGTGGTGGAGAGACCCGCCTCTGTCATCAAAGAGCTTGTCGAAAACGCGATCGACGCAGGCGCAACGCGGGTCGAGATATCCGTCGTAAACGCAGGTCTCGACGAAATAGCCGTGCGCGATAACGGTTGCGGTATCGATAAAGAGGATCTAAAAACCGCTTTTTTGCCTCACGCAACAAGTAAGATACGACTTGCGGAAGACTTATCCGAGATAAGGACCCTCGGTTTTCGCGGTGAAGCACTCCCGAGCATAGCTTCTGTTTCGATGGTGGAGATAAAGAGTAAAACGGCGGACGCCGACGTCGGACACTGTTTAAAACTCCGCGGCGGCGAGGTGGAGGAAGAGGGCGTTATCTCTATGAATACAGGGACCGAGATAACGGTATCAAACCTCTTTTTCAATACTCCCGCGCGTTTAAAATTCCTCAAAACGCCGTCGGGCGAGCTGTCCGAAATAAAGAGCACCGTGTTGAAGCTCATATTTGCCAATCCCACGATATCGATTTCTCTCTTTGATAAAAAGGATAAGATTTATTCTTCGGACGGTCAGGGGCTTGGCGCTGCGATAAAGAGCATTTTCAACGAGGAGATATGGAATAATCTTTTGCCCGTAAACTATGAGAAAAACGGCGTCTACGTCACGGGATACGTCAGCAGAAGCACCTATTTCAAAATGAATCGCACCTATCAAATATCCATCGTCAACGGGCGTGTGTGTGAAAATCAAAGCATCTCAAGCGCCATCACCACGGTGTATGCACAATACTTGATGAAGCGTAACTATCCCGTTACCGTGCTTTCGATAGCGCTTTCACCCTCTAAAATAGACGTTAACGTCCATCCGACCAAGGCAGAAGTGCGTTTCTCCGACGGAAACCAGGTGTTTTCCGCCGTATACCATGCTATCAAAAACGCAGTGGAAGGGGATATCGAGGAGCGTCGAATTCAATTTGAGACCATCAGCGATGAGGCAGAGCGTCCCATCGAGGAGGGCGCATTTCCGTTTTCCGCCCCCATATCTACCGTTGCAGAAGCGGAGATTTCGAGCGATAACGCCGTTGAAGGCACCTCTTCATTCGTATTCCCGACCAAGACTGCCTTAGAAAATTCGGAGACTTTCCGGGAGGAGAGCGATATCGAGCGTTCTATCAAGGAAAACTATCGTAAAATGCGCGAAAAACAGCGTGAAGTGCAGCAAGAACTCGCCGAAACGCAAGAGCTCTATCGCGTGATAGGACAAGTGTTCGGCACCTATCTCCTTTTAGAGCAAAAAGAAAGGTTTATCATCGTGGATCAACACGCCGCGGTGGAAAGGTTGCGTTACGACAAACTTATCGCGGCATATAGGGCGGGTAACGTTGCCGTTCAACCGCTGTTAATCCCCCTCACGATCGAGGTCAACCCCAACGAATACGCCATTGTGGAAAGTAAGATCCCCGCAATGAAGCAAATCGGCATAGAAATCGTCCCATTCGGCACCGATTCCTTTAAAATCTCCTCCATTCCGCAGATATTGTCCGAAATAGATATCAACGTATTGATAAAACACGTCCTCTCCGACAAAGCAGAAAAGGAAGATACGGTCATTGAGGAAAGGCTGGCATACGCCGCGTGCCGTAGCTCGATAAAAGGCAATACCTACCTGACGATGGATGAAATCGACGAACTGATGAAGGCGTATTTCAAGGAGGGGCTTCCCGTTCAATGCCCGCACGGCAGACCTGTGTATCATATCTATACAAAGAGAGACCTCGAAACTCTCTTTAAAAGGATAGTATGAAGCCTCTGATCGTTATAGGTGGGGCAACGGGGACGGGGAAGTCGGATATCGCAGTCGCCTGCGCGAAAAAGCTCAACGGGGAGATAATCTCTACCGATTCCATGCAGATCTATCGCGGACTGGATGTCGGCACGGCTAAGATACCCCACAAGGAGATGGGCGGTATCCCGCACTATATGATAGACGTCGTGGATGCATCGGAAAGCTTTACCGCCGCCGAGTATAAAACAAGAGCTATCGAGTGCATCAACGATATTCACAAGCGCGGCAAAGTTCCCATTCTTTGCGGAGGTACGGGGTTGTATATAAACGCCGTCCTTTACGATATGTCCTTTTCGGGCGCATTCGATGCCGATTTGCGCCAAAAACTGCTTGAGGAAAGAATGGAAAAGGGCAAAGAGTATATGCATGAGCGTCTTGCGTCGCTAGACCCCGCCGTCGCCGCCAGACTACACGTCAACGACGAGAAGCGAGTGATACGCGCGATAGAAAAAGCGCTGACGGGCGGAAAAGAGGAAACGGATCTTGCTCAGGTGAAGTACCCATACCTCATGTTTGTGACGGATATCCCGCGCGACGTGATGTATGAACGCATTGAAAAGCGCGTGGACAAGATGATGCTTTCGGGGCTCAAGACGGAGGTTATGGGACTACTCGCCGCAGGAGTCGGCTTTGACAAACAGTGTATGCAAGCCATTGCCTATAAGGAGTGGGCGAACTACTTGACGGGCGAAATGACGGAAGAAGAGGTCGTCGCACTTATCAAAAAGAACACTCGAAACTACGCCAAGAGGCAAGTCACATGGTTCAAGCAGTATAAAGATGCCGTAAAGATATCGGTGCTTGACCGCTCCGCAGACGATATCGCCGAGGAAATAGCAAAACGTTATAATGAGGTCGTATGAAGACAAGAGAAGAAGCAGAAATTATTTTAAAAGAGTGTGAAGACAGCATCTGCAAGCAGTACGCCGAGATAGACACGGTCGCCCTCGTAAATACCGAAAAAGTACTGACCGCCTTTCGCGATAATCACGTTGCCGAGCGCCACTTAAAGGGAACGACGGGGTATGGATACGGCGATATCGGACGTGAAACCTTGAATGCCGTATTTGCTCGCGTTCTCGGGGCAGAGGACGCTATCGCATCCCCGTATTTTGCCAGCGGAACGCACGCCTTAAAGGTCTCTTTATACGGGTTACTTCGCCCGGGAGACACCCTATTATCCGTTACGGGCGCGCCTTACGATACGCTTTTGAACGTCATCACCAAGCCCGGGATCGGTTCTCTCGTCGATTACGGCGTCACTTATCGACAGGTAGACTTAAAGATAGACGGCTCTTTTAACTATCGCGCAATAGAAAAAGAACTTGAAAAAGCCCCCAAGATCGTCTTTTTGACAAGGTCGAGAGGTTACAGCGACAGAGACGCTTTTTCCATACAGCAATTAAAGGAGGCTATCACCTTTATCAAAGCGCGCAGCAAAGCCATCGTATTCGTGGATAATTGTTACGGCGAATTCGTCGAAACGGAAGAACCGACGGCGGCGGGCGCGGATATCATCGTAGGCTCCTTTACCAAAAATATCGGAGGCGGCTTGGCACCTTCGGGTGGATACGCGGCAGGGCGCAAGGATCTGATCGAACAGGTCGCATTCAGCTTGACGGCGCCCTCTCTTGGCACCGAAATAGGCTCCTATGCCGCAGGATATCAAAGCTTTTATCAAGGACTGTTCCTCGCGCCGCACGTCGTTGCGTGCGCTCTGAAAGGTAGCATACTTTTCGGTAGCGCATTCCAAAAAATGGGATATCGAACGATTCCCGAATGCGGTAAAAAGTGCGGCGATATCATTCGTTCGATAGTCTTTGAAGACCCTGATAAACTCATCCGTTTTTGCAGGATAATCCAGTCCATATCCCCCATAGATGCCTACGTACAACCCGAGCCGTGGGATATGCCCGGCTATAACGAACCCGTTATCATGGCGGCAGGCACTTTCGTCGGTGGCGCTTCGCTGGAACTAACCGCGGATGCACCGATAAAACCTCCCTATATCGCATACGTACAGGGAGGCCTTACTTATGAACATATTAAGCTGGCAGTATTGCGTTGTATAGAAGAATTCGCTTAATAGCGACGTAATAAACCAACCAAAACGCCCAGAATATCCGCACTTTCTGTGATAATATCCTCCATATCTTTGTTTTCGGGATGGAGGCGGAAAGTGCTTTTTTCTTTATAAAAACGCTTTAAAGTAACTTCGTTATCGATCATTACGGCGGCTATTTCGCCGTTATCGGCGGTCTCCTGTTTGCGGATGACTACGTAATCGCCGTTATTGATGCCCGCTTCTATCATACTGTTACCGCGCACTTGCAGCATAAAGAGAGGCGCATTAGCACCGAAAAACCCGTCGGGAAGCGGCATATAGGAATCGATATTTTCCACCGCTAAAATAGGCGTTCCGGCTGCAATTTCGCCCAGAAGGGGGACTTGATTGGCTTTTGTCTCCCCAACGACCTCGATACTACGGTTTTTTTGCTTGGAATGACGTATCAAATTGTCGTTTTCCAGCTGTTTGAGATAATATGCGACGGAGGCAGTAGACTTAATGCCGAAATGCGCCTGTATCTCGCGCACGGTGGGAGGATATCCGTTACTTTGTGAAAAATCACGGATATGGTCGTATAATTCCTTTAAAAATAAAGCTGTTTTCTCACTCATATATCCAGTATAACATACCGAAAACGAAATGTAAACGATTGTTCGTAAAAAAATGAACAAATGTTCGATTTTAATCTTGTGGGGGATCTTGTGGGTCGGTAGGATCTTGAGGATCGTCGCGCAAGACCGTGACGCGCGCCGCAGCTTTTAATATTTCTTCACTCATGGCTGCGTAATGCTTTTTGGTGGTGTTGACGTCCTTGTGTCCGAGAGCCTCGGCTACCACGAAAATATCGTTGGTGCGATGATATAGATTGGTGCCGTAGGTGCTACGCAATTTATGCGGTGTTATCTTTTTGAGCGGCGTGATGAGTTTGCTGTATTTTTTGACGAGTTTTTCCACCGCACGCACGGTAATGCGCTTTTTTTGCAAGGAAAGGAAAAGGGCGGGAGAATCGGTCTCCGCAGTCAAGCGGTCCTCCTCAAGATAGCGAATGAGCGCATCGGCAACTTCCTCGGGAAAATATAGTATCTTGCGACTGCCGCCTTTGCGTGTGACGGTAAAGGAATTATTCTTAAAGTCAAGGTCGTCGATATCCAGCCCAACGCATTCCGAAATACGGATGCCCGTGCCGAGAAGCAGCGTGACGATAGCAAGGTCGCGCAGTCCTATCTTTTTATGATAGGAGCGCTGGCGCGGCGAGAGATCGGAGCCGTCCTCGACCTCGTCGAGAAGCGAAGATACTTCATCGCCTTCCAGTCGAATTATCTCCTTATCGTGCAATTTTGGAGTTGGCACTTTGCTCGCTACGTTACTCGTTAGCTTGCCTTTATTAAAAAAATACTTAAAAAACGAGCGCAAAGTGGATAATTTACGTGCTTTGGCGCGTTCGTCGTTTTTATACTCTTTGCCGTTAAAGGTGTAGTAGTTTAGATACTCTAAAAACAGCTCGATATGCGTCGCGGTGACGGTATCCAATTGTTTGATAGAAAAAGTATCCAAGGTGTACGCGCGATATTCCCGAAGGCATGAAAGAAGATAGTCAAAGAAAATCCTGAGGTCGTAGGCATACGCAAGCCTGGTCAAAGGTGTGGTTCGATTTTCTACGCCGATAAAGAATTCATCGCAAAAAGGCGGCAACTCCGCACGGAGCGCGCGTATCTTTAAAGTCACGTCTTTATTCCTGGCGTCAAAATACTTTTCATCCATATATATAGTGTAGCATTATTTGCTTTGCGTGTAAAGAGATAGCGTTCAAATGCGATTCCATATAGAAATGGCTGATATAGCGCGTTTTGACAAATTATTTTAAATAAAACGAGGATTCAAAGTAATTCGATAATATTTTATGCTTAACTATTCGTAAAAGCTGTGTTTTGCGAACAGTTTAAACCAAGATAAATATTCTGTCGAAAAAGATAACCTCCCTACTTTTCAATAGAAGATGCCGCAAACTGTCTTGACATATACCCTAAAAAAAGTTAGAATACTTATAAGGAGAATGCTATTTTGGAAAACAATGCCAATACCGATCTTATTCGGGATCACGTCGATTCCTTCATACTCAGATTTCTGGCGCAATCGGATAGCTATGGTTACGATATCCATAAGGCTATTTCTACCGCTACCGAAGGAGTATACGTCATCAAGCAACCTACCCTGTATAGTTGCCTGAAGCGATTGGAAAAGCAAGGTTACATCACTTCCTACGACGGCGAAACTTCCAACGGCGCACAGCGAAGGTATTACGCGATAACCGATAAAGGTCGCGAGTTTTTGCATAAAGATATCTCTCAATGGGAGTTTTCTCGCACCCTCCTCGACCGTCTTCTATCCGACAAACAGATAGACCTTTCTACCGTCGAACGCCCTTTTGACCCGAGTGAACTCAGACCGCGCACCAAGCGCGGCGTAGGCGTGGCGAATGCCGCCTCCGATGATGACTGCACGGACGTTGCCGCAGATGACATTCCGGATGATACTACCCCTCCTACTCCTTCCGAAACGCCCGTTGCAGCGCAAGAGATCGCCGCTACGACCGAGACGCATGCACCTGCTGACACTTCTTCAATTGCTCGCACCACCCTTTTCGAGCCCGAAAACGCAGTTCAGCTGGACCTGGATACCTACGTAGCGGACCGCGCCGTCGAAGAAGCGCAAAACGGCCCTATTTTGCAGGACTTTTTACGCGATCATATCGCCTATAACGACGATTATCGCATTGCGATGGAAGAGATTTATCGCGCTCCTATTAACCTGCCCGAAGAAGCAACGAGTGAAGAAAACTCTCACGAGGAGCCTGCTCCCGCATTCAACTACGGAGAACTTAAAGAAAAAGCGCAATCCGAGGGCTATCGTCTACAGCCCTATTCAAAGTCCGTGACGACGTCGTACTATTCGATGAACTTTATCTTCTCTTCCAGATTAAAGCGCGACGCCCTCCTCCTTTTATATGCCTTTATGTTCCTGGAGGTATTGATCTCCTTCTTTGCCTTCGACGGCGTTGCCAAACTGGGATATCTCTTCTATATCGTTACGGGCGCGGTGCTTCTCATCTTCCCCATCATCGGCGTCGTCCTCTATCTGATAAAACCGGACAAACGCATTCGCGCCGATTTTGACTTTAAGACGTCGATATCCGGCATGGTCATGCTGACCATTAACCTTGTTATTATCAGTATGTTACTTGCATTCTTCCTTTTCGGTGCGGATCTCGCGCGCCCTGCCACGCTCGTCAAACCGCTCCTCTATCCTGCGCTGTTATTCATCGACCTTCCCATCTATACCTTGATATATGCAGCGCTCTATAATACCAAAAAGTATCATTTGAAATAAGCAAATATACCATTTGAAGAATAAAAAAAGTATCGCACGATGACCGTACGATACTTTTTTGTAGTTGTTCTTAAATCTCTTTTCTGTCCGTTAAGGCGCGAGAGAGCGTGGCTTCGTCGGTATATTCAAGGTTGCTTCCCGAAGGCAATCCCCTTGCGATACGAGTCGCTTTTACGCCGAGGGGTTTGACCAACATCGCGATATAGAGCGCCGTGGCTTCTCCCGCTTGGTCCGTACCGGTCGCGATGATGACTTCCTTTACGCCACCTGCTTGGATGCGCTCCAAGAGCTCCTTGATGCGGATATCGGATACGCCGATGCCTTCTATCGGACTGAGATGTCCGTGCAAGACGTGATAAACCCCGCCGAACGACTTGGTCTTCTCAAGAGCGATGACGTCGCGAGGCTCCTTGACCACGCAAATAACGCTCTTATCGCGGGTTTTGCATATATCGCACACCTCTTGGTCGGTATAATTGCCGCATTCCTTGCATAGCCTGACGCTCTCTTTGAGCTTCATTATCGCGTCACAAAAGTTCTCGGCAGACTCAAGGGGCATATTGATGACGGAAAAGGCGTATCTTGCCGCCGTCTTTTTGCCGACACCCGGCAATTTGGAAAATTCGGCGATGAGCCTGGATATCGGCTCGATGTATTCCATTTAGTTTATGCCTCCGAGCATACCTGCATAGGGACCCATCATCTCTTGGGTCTCTTTGTCGATGAGGTTGAAGCCTTCTTGGAGTGCAGCAACGATGAGATCCTCAAGCATTTCAACGTCGTCGGGATCCACCGCTTCGGGTTTTATCTTCAATGAAACGATTTTCTTCTCCCCCGTTAAGGTCACTTCGACCATACCGCCGCCCGCCTGCGCGGTGAACTCGGTATTCTTGAGCTCTTCTTGCTTCGCGAGCATATCCTGCTGCATCTTTTGCGCCTGACGCATGAGTTGCGCCATGTTGCCGCCTCCGCCGAAACCGTTAAACTTCGCCATAATTTATTTCCTCCTATTGATATTTATCCTTTCCGCTCCCGAAAAGAGTTTGATGAGGTCACCCGTGGTGAGCCCCTGACTGTCGCTGCAATTGACGAGGACGACCTCTACGGGGGCGCCTATCTCATTGGAAACGACTTTTTTCAATTCTTCTATTCTTGAGGGGGTATTACAATAATTGTAATTCATCTCATTCTTAAATGCGATGATTATCTTCCCTTCGCTCAGGCTCATGAGGGTATCGGGCACTTTATCATCGCTGTGTTGCTCGCTACCGTCAAGGTCGCCGCCCAAAGCGACGAAGAGCATCTTCAAGGGATGGTCGCGCAGTACGTTGAGTATCCTGCCGCGGAGTTGAAGCATCTCCAAGCGCAGCTTTTCGGGAAGTTTCGCTTGGACTTCAGAGAAATCTTTAGGGAAAGCGTCCGTTTCAATAGGAGTTTCTTTCTCGGTCGGCGTCACGTCAAATGGCAAGCTTTCCACAGCGGACGACGGGTCGAAGTGCGGGATATCCTCCGCACCTGAAGGCGCCGGAGTCGTCGGCGCAGAGTTCTGTGTCACGGCGGGTCTTTCAGCGGGGATAGATAATAGACTCTTTAACGCCGAATACTCGGGCTTCGCAGCGCCGCCGGATTCATATTCCTTCAACTTCGCCTCAATGCCGGCTACCTTAGCAATAAGATCGGTCAGATCCTCGCCCGAGAGTGTCGCGGTCTTGATTATCGCGGTTTCCAAGAGTATTTTGGGCTGATTGCTGTAACGCGACTTTGCCTCGATACCCGAGAAGATATCCAATGCGCGCATCAAGACGACCGCGTCGAAACTCACCGCTATCTCCGCCGCGGCGTCAAAGAGTTTCTTTGGCAACTTCAGAACCTTATTGCATTCATTGTCGTGCTTAATGATGATAAGGTCGCGGAAATATTTGGTGAGGTCGCGTGTCAAAAGCTGAATGCTCTTTCCGAGCGAAGCCGCCTCTTCGACAAGTTCGATGGCGCACTTTACGTCGCCCGACAGAGTGGCAAAGACGATTTTTGCTATCATGCTTGGGTCGTTTGCGCCAAGAACGCCGAGCACGCTGTCATAATCGACGATATCGGAATAGGAAACGCACATATCTGCGACCGATAACGTGTCGCGTACGCTTCCCTCACCTGCCGCAGCGATGGCGCTGACCCCTTCGGGCGTGTACTTTACCCCTTCGAGGTCAAAGATATGTGCGACGTGCCTTTCCAAAGTTTCTTGCGGAACGAGATGGAAATCCAAACGCAAACAGCGGCTCATGATGGTCGCGGGTATCTTTTGAACTTCGGTGGTAGCAAGGATAAATACGGCGTGTGCAGGCGGCTCTTCCAGCGTCTTCAAAAGCGCGTTGAATGCGGCGCCGGAGAGTTGATGCACCTCATCGATGATATATACTTTATAGCGGCAGTCAACGGGAGAATATCGGACGTTATCGCGTATCGCGCGGGCGTCATCCACCGAGTTATTGCTTGCGGCGTCTATCTCCACCACGTCGAGGCTGGTCCCGGAAAGCAACTTTTTGCAGCAATCGCACTCTCCGCACGGGGAGCCGTTGATCGGGGATAAACAATTGATGGCTCGCGCAAATATCCTTGCAACGGAGGTCTTGCCCGTGCCGCGCGTACCCGTTAAAAGATAGGCGTGCGCGATATTGCCGCTCTTTATCTGATTGACGAGAGTCTTGGTAATGTGGTCTTGACCGATGACCTTATCAAAGCTATCGGGTCTGTATTTACGATAAAGTGATTGATACATATTTTACACCGATATTATTATACAGTATTCTCATAAGATAATCAATAGAATTGTGTTTTTTCGCGCGTGCGTTTATTTACAAAATGCTATATGATATTATATAATCAATATATGGAAAGTTTGTGCGAAGGTAATAAAAAGGACGAAAGCGTCATTTATCGCATTTATACAAAGTCCTTTTTCGATAGCGACGGGGACGGGATAGGCGACGTTAAAGGCGTTACCTCCAAGCTCTCCTACTTCCCCTCTCTCGGGATAGGTGCTCTTGCTCTATCTGATATTTTGGAGACCGATTCGGAGGGCTTTCTCTTCGGCGTGACAGATTATAAGCGCGTCAATCCCGCCCTTGGCACTCTTTCCGACATCGAAGAACTCATACAAGCGGCGCATTCTCTTGGGATTGATTTCTATTTGTCCTTCCCTCTTGGGTTTACCTCTACTGCCCATACTTGGTTTGAAAAAAGTCGCGCCGGGGTGGACCTTAACCCCTATCGCGAATATTATATATGGCAGAAAGGAAAAGGCAAATCGGCGCCGAGCGCGGATCGTACTCCCTTTAAAACACCCCTTTGGTCATACGACGAAAAAAGCCGCGAATGGTATCGCTCCTATTGCGGTAATAACTATCCCGAGCTCAATTTCGATAATCCCCGCGTGCGCAAAGAAATAATAGACGTTCTGCGCTTTTGGATAGAGAAAGGTGTGGATGGTTTTATCTTTGAAAACGTTTATTTTGCAACGGATAAGCCACTTCTTGCAGAGGATACCCTTCTCTACAAAGCGGGAGAAGATATCTTTACCGATGGACGCGGCACCTATCGTATGCTTCGCGAGATAAAAGAAAAATGCCCCGCCGATATCCACATCATCCTCTCGCCGCAAAACGTATCTTCTGATATCTATCCCTATCTGATTTCGGGGGATAGGCCTGTCGCGGATAAGCTTATAGACACATCTCTTATATTCGATACGGAGCTTATCGCAAAAAGAGCTTTTTCCATTAAAGAATTTGCCGAAAGGTACCTTCGCATGCACTCTTCTACCTGCGTCCGCGACACTCTCATCACTTTTGATGACAAGGCGCATTCCAGACTGCTTTCCAAGTTCGTCGCTCCTGATGACGACAGAATCATTCCCGCAGGGAAAATGCTCTCCGCCCTTCTTCTTTGCGCCGTTGCCACACCCACTCTATATCAAGGACAGGAGATAGGAATGACGGACTTTACCTCCTTTAAGGCAAACGAGCACAAAAACTACACCGCCGCCCCGGAGCTCTTGCACGCGCGTTCCCCCTTCCAATGGGATAACAATCGTAACGCCGCATTTACTGCGAGCCCTTATTCGGAGATCCCCGTCAACGGCAATTATCACAAGATAAACCTTCTTGCGGAAAGTGCGGATAGCGACAGCATTTTCTCCTTCTATCGTCGGATGCTCTCCTTCCGTGCCTCCTCGCCCGCCCTACAAAGCGGCAGTTTTCATAATTATTCCGACGATACTCTCTTATGCTTCCTGCGTGAAGCAGAGACCGAAAGGTTACTTTTCATCGCCAATCCTACTCCGAAACCTTTAAACGCCAAGCCGCCGAAAGAATTCCTCGGGACAGCAGCCCTTTGTGAGATATGCAATTACGGCGTAGTCAGTAAAACTCTAAACGAGACGATGGGTTTGCGCCCCTACGAAGTGCGGATCTTCCGCTTGCGCCCTAAACCCCTTGCTCTCCATTAGACCTTTGTTCTTGCTTTAAATACCAAACTTACGAGAAAGCCAAAGACGATAGCCGCGGAAAGTCCTGCGGCGGCGGCACGCATCCCTCCCGTCAGAGCGCCGATGAGCCCTTCTTCTTTTACACCTTCGATCGCGCCTTTCGCAAGAGTCGAACCAAATCCCGTTATGGGAATTGTGATACCCGCGCGCGCGAATTCCTTGATGGGATCGAATATTCCCACGGCTTCCAGCAGCACGCCTAAGAGTAAGAATGTCACGAGGATCTTTGCCGAGGTCATTTTGGTTAAATTGATGAGCAGCTGTCCGATCAAACACACGACGCCACCTACCAAGAATACTTTGAGATAGGTCAATAACATCTTATTCCTCCACACAGAAAGATACGGCGTTTGCGATGCCGGGGATAGTCTCCCCTTGTAGGGAAGATAATTTGGACAACAGCGCTCCCGTAGGGATAAGAAGCATTCTTTTTATGCTTCCCGAACGCATTTGATGCAGAAAATACGAGTTAAAGACCACACTGCTGCACCCCGCGCCGCTCCCCCCTTGCGGACAACGTTGTTTTTTATCATATATCATTTCGCCGCAATCTTTATGTTTCGCGGAGGCGTGGATCCCTTCGCTTTCCAGTAGCTCCAAGAACAGCCTGCTCCCATAAATGCCCAAATCACCCGTTACGATATTATCATAGTAATCCACGCTGCGTCCCGTATCCTCGAGATGCTGTATGACGGTTTGCGCGGCGGCGGGCGCCATGGCAGCCCCCATATTGTTGGCGTCACTGATACCGAAGTCGATAACCTTACCGATGGTAGCAGATTCAAGGTAGATCTTACTGCCTTCCCCATACTTTCCGAGCACGGTGCATCCCGCCCCCGTTACAGTCCATTGCGACGTCGGAGTCATCTGCGTGCCGAGCTCCAACGGATAACGATACTGCCTTTCCGCCGTTGAGAAATGACTGCTCGTGCTACAAGCCGCCCTTCTGATATAGCCTCCGTCGATGAGCGTCGCTCCTACGATGAGCGCCTGTGCAAAGGTAGAGCAGGCGCTGTACATCCCGACGAAGGGGATATCCAGTTCCCGTGCCGAAAAGGAGGAAGTGATGATCTGATTCAATAAGTCTCCGCCGATATTCGCGTCGATATCTTTGGGGCTGAGCCCGGCGGCAATGATAGCCCCCGAGATAGCGCTCATATGCAGTTTGCACTCTGCTTTTTCGTAAGAGCTTTGCCCGAAATCATCCTTCCTGAGCCGCTTGTGGAAGTAAGGGTCGAGGGGTCCCATCGATTCTTTGGGCCCCACGATAGAATACCCCGCAAGCACGCAAGGCTTGTTTTGAAATACGATGGTTTGCTTGCCTCCGTTCATGCCGCAACCCCAACGAACCAATATATCAAGCCTACGAGGATGGATGAGGCAACCCCGCTGACGATGATCGGCCCTGCGATAACGAACATCTTGCACATCACGCCGAAAACCACACCTTCCGAGCGGTATTCCATCGCGGGAGATACGACAGAATTAGCAAATCCCGTGATAGGAACGATAGAGCCTGCCCCCGCGTGCTTGCCTATCTTATCGTAAATACCGAACCCCGTCAATATAGCGCCGAGGAATATCATCACGGTGGACGTTATCTCACCGAGGAGCTTTTCATCTGCCGCAGGGATGACGAGTTTAAATAGGTCGGAAACCCCTTGTCCTATCATGCAAATCACACCACCGACCACGAAAGCAAAAAAGAGAGTTCGACCTTCCTTGCTTTTCGGCGCTATTTTTTTATCCAGTTCCAAATATTCCGTCTTACTTAACATGCCTATATAGCTCCCCTTCTTTTATTATTCGATAGCTTTCCGGTTGCTCGTAATCCTTACTTTCAACGTGATTACCACTTTGCTCGCGCTTTTCCATAGCCGAATTTTAGGCACGCAACGGATGGATTATACCCCGACAAACGACAAAAAAGCGGCAAAAGCATAGGAAAAAGGCAAAAACATCCTCGAACCTTCGCTCCATACGGGGTAACATATCATTCGGAGGCGAATTATGGACTTTTCAACCACGTTGAACAGAGGAGAGATCGTCATAGCGCTTGACGGTGAACTCGACGAAAAAACCGCCGCGCAGACAAGAGATTATTTGGATAAACGGCTAAGAGAAAGTACCTATCACAGAGTGATACTGGATTTTGCGAAAGTATCCTTCATGGATAGCACCGGGATAGGCGTATTACTCGGCAGATATAAAAAAGTATCCGAAAACGGCGCGGAACTATGCGTTAAAAACGTCAACAGACAGATAGACAAGGTCTTTCGCATCAGCGGATTATATCAAATCATAAAGGCGGTATGAATATGAAAATGACCAACCACGTAAAAATCAACCTTCCCGCGATAGTAGGAAACGAAGGCTTTGCACGCGCGGCAGTGGCGGCTTTTTGCGCCCCGCTATCCCCATCATTGGAAGAAATAAACGACGTAAAGACCGCCGTATCCGAGGCAGTGACCAACGTCATCGTTCACGCATATCCCGATAATAGCGGAGAGATAGACGTTGAGGTGACGATATACGACGATAAAGTCCTATCTGTGACCGTCACGGATAGCGGCGTCGGTTTCGCTGACGCCGAAGAGGTAAAAAAGCCTTTTTATACGACCAAATCAGCCGAGGAGCACAGCGGGATGGGTTTCACGATAATGGAAGCTTTTATGGACGACCTCGAAGTGTGCTCCGAACCCGGGAGAGGTACGCGCGTCACGATGCGAAAGAATATCAAACAGCATGCTTGATCACGAGGAGACAATGCGCCTCATCAAACTGGCGCAACAAGGCGACGAAAGTGCCAAGAGCACCCTGCTAGCCGAGAATATGCCGCTTATCAAGAGCATTATTCGCCGTTATCGAAATACCGTGATAGAATACGACGACTTGATACAGCTCGGTTCTCTTGGCTTATATAAAGCGATGATGAACTTCAATACCTCTTTCAACGTGCGCTTTTCCACCTATGCCGTCCCTATGATAAGCGGAGAGATAAAGAGGCAGATACGCGACGACGGACCCGTAAAGGTATCGCGCTCTACAAAGACGCTAGCCCTACTCATCAACAAATATACCGATGAATTTCGCGGAGAAAAAGGAAGGGAGCCCACCATCGACGAGATCGCCGAGCACTTTAAGACCGATGCATACGAAATCGTATTTACGATGGATAGCACCCATATGCCCGTATCGCTATACGAAAAGTATGACGACGATAGCGGCTCCTACTTGATAGATAATATCCGTACGGTGGATAAAACCGAAGAACTCATCGACCACATCATGCTCAAAGACCTCATTGAAAAACTTGACGAGCGTGATAAAAAGATAATTTTGCTACGCTACTACCGCGACAAAACGCAAAGCGAAGTCGCCGAGATACTCGGCGTATCGCAGGTGCAAGTATCGAGGCTGGAAAGCAAGATACTCGCTTCGCTGAAAGAAAAACTATCGTAAATTATTAAAGGATATTTATTCTGATTTATCCGTAGTTTCCTCGGGTTTTGCTTTCTTTTCGGGGATTATCCAGGAAGCGGAAATGAGCGCGACGACAATAAATGCCGCAATGGGACAGAACCCGCCGAGCATTGCTGCAAGGGTATAAATGACTATGCTCAGGATGCTGCGCAATCCCAAGTGGAATCTTTCCCCCTTTTCCCGCGCGATAAAGAATGACATCAGGTGGAAGGTGATACAAGCAAGCACCATATCGATAAAATAAACGGTGATGGGCGCCCAGGAAGTCATGTAGGAACCGACCCAAGCCGTTGCAAATGGGATAAAGCTCATCACGAAAAGCCAGGCGATATTGCACCAAAGAATCTTCACGTTGATGGTTTCTGCGCTATGGAACAAGTGATGATGGTTGACCCAATAGATGGCGATAAAGAAAAAGCTTACGAAATAAGCAAGGAGCGTGGGAGCAAGCGCCCAAAAATCCGAAAAGCTGTCTCCGAGCGGTTGTTTGAGCTCCAAGACCATTATCGTAATGATGATGGCGAGTACGCCGTCGCTGAATGCTTCCAATCTGTTCTTTTCCATATCTTCTCCTATAATTCCGTAAAAAGTTATAGTTGCACGTTTCGTACGTCGTCCCAATTCCTATTTTCGCACCAATAGACGCGATTATCAGTAACGTCAAAGACCATTGAGACGACTGTCGGACATACGGTTTGCGATGTGGCTTTTAATACCTCGAACATATCCGAAACGTCAAAGTCATCTGTCTTAGTTGCAAGAAGCGCATTTGCCGTTTGATACCTATCCCACCCCATCCAAGGATGCCTTTCGCTGTCCATTTTAAAGGGAGAGAAATTCGTCATGACCTTATATTGTGGTCTATTATAATACTTCGTGCCCTGACCCGGAACGATGTGTAATAGGTTCCCGTCTTTATCCGAAAGAGCACCCATAAAGGTCACACCGGGAATGCTGCTGACCGCCCCACGCTCCGCGATATCTCTTATCTCGGCAAGTGACTTTTTCATCATAAGAAGGTCGATATCAAGATGAATGATATCCGTCCTTCCGTCTTGGGGCTCGCTTCTGTCGTCGTAGGGCCAGCAAGCGGGCATACCCACGAAATCTCCGCGCTTATTCGCGCCGAAGATAGGCATCCACCCCTCCGTCCGGTCCTTTATCTCGATAAATACGCCTAAGTCATTCGGTCGCACCCGATATTCCATATCCAACAAATCGAGATTCCATCCAACGAGAGTTTTTTTATGATTGGAAATGATACTTGTGCACATAAAGCCCTCCGAAGACGCTATCATTGTATCATAAATTGCTGAATCAGCTCAATCAATATTAGATAATGTTTATGTAAATAAGGAAGCTGCATTATAAACAGAATCTGCAAACGAACAATTTCCATAGTTTTCTTATTAAAAACTTGTTTGGATGAAAAAAGAGAATAGAAAAAGCTCATCTTCATTGCTAAAGATGAGCTTTTGGTGGAGAGAGATGGATTCGAACCATCGAAGTCGGTGACAACAGATTTACAGTCTGCTCCCTTTGGCCACTCGGGAATCTCTCCGGATAGTGGAGCTGGTGATCGGAATCGAACC
>DFEQ01000005.1:17052-18060 GCA_002368735.1 Christensenella sp. UBA3798 | reverse complement strand
ATGGTCATCGTGACGCACGAGATGGGATTCGCGCGCGAAGTCGCCACGAGGATCTGCTTTATCGACGGCGGTAAGATCAAGGAGGAGAACTCCCCCGAGGCGTTCTTCACCGCCCCCAAGGACCCGAGGCTGAAGGACTTCCTCTCCAAGGTCCTCTGATTCGCGCGACTATCATCAATGAAAAAAACCTCGCCTGGGTAGCGAGGTTTTTTTCATTGACAGGTACGGCAGTGACACGAATGACACCCTTCCGAGTGTAGCGAGGGAGAAAGGGGGCTTGATTTTCGGCAGCGCCGAAAATGGGGGTATGGGGGTCTTTCCTGTTCGCCCCTCGCCGGACACCCTTAAGTGAGCGAAGTGAACGGGCAAAGGGGGCTTGATTGCCGCCGATTTTTTGGCGGGAATGGGGGTTTTTATGTTCTCCTACTCGCCACTTACGATTGTGCGTAGTTCTGTGTCTGTGCGGAAAAACCCTCATCGCGCCTGCAGCGCAATCACGCTCCCTTTCGACGAAGGGCGTCAATATAAATGGATGCAAAAAAAGATAAAGCTTCCCTCGAGCTGCGCGTAGAGCATTGTCAATACGCGCCGCTATGCCCGTGGGAGTTGTTCTTGTGCTGCGCGAAGCAAGACTGCCATTTTGGTGGAGATGACGCAAGCTAAAACGAATACAATGCAAACAAATTTATCACGTGAAAGCGCGCATATCATCACGATTGTAAAATCGTGTATATCATCAATACGAAGTATTGCATATCATCAAATCGAAAGCGGATAAAGGGATTTATGCACGGCAAAGCCGTGATGATATACACACCTAAAGGTGTGATGATATGCCAAACCTCGCTACGCTTCGGTTTGGATAAAAAACAGTCTAAAGCGGTTCGCTTTAGACTGTTTTTGGTGGACATAAGGGGATTCTCCTCTTGCTTCTCGCAAGGCAACCCGTTTTCTTTAAGTAATGCCTTGCTCGAAGCGGCGGGCAGTCGCTAAAAACAGCAGAAGTCA
>DFEQ01000005.1:0-16975 GCA_002368735.1 Christensenella sp. UBA3798 | reverse complement strand
TTTTCTTAACGCTCTCGGTTCTCATCCCCTGTAATGTCTCGCTTCAGCGAGATACATCATGCTTGCGTAGCAAGTACATCATGTCGCCAAGGGCGATACATCATGTTTTGCGAACGTACCACCGCAAGGCGGTGGCATGATGCACATCCCTGAGGGATGCATTATGTATATTTTGCTCTCGAGTTCGCAAAATACATAAAAATTGCTCGGCAAGAACCGAGCAATTTTTGGTGGACATGCGGGGAGTCGAACCCCGGTCCGTAAAGAAGACCACAGCTCTTTCTACACGTTTAGCTTACGTTTGTTGTCGTTCCGAACTGCCCGTAAGCGGGCCATTCGGTTCCAAGCCACAACTTTCCGCCAAGGGCGCGCGGCAACGCCCAAGTGCCGTTCCTTACGGTAATGATGCCGAATGTGACGTCGTAAGCCCCATCACGTCGACAGATGGCGTTAAGCCGCCATCAATTCAAGATTAGAGTTGTCCTTTATTTTAAGAACGTTCCGTTATAAGCAGACGAGCCTGCTACGTGCTTAAACTGCCACCTCGCTCCACGTCGAAGCCGGTACATGCCCAAGTGCGATTAGTATATCACTTTCCGCGGGTGAAATCAAGGGGTATCTTGTAAAGAAATCAATGACAAAACTAATAATCTTTACTTTTTCAATGGTGAAAGGTGCAAAATCTTTACTTTTCCGGTGCATTGATGATAAAAAAGTAAAGATTTCCCGTTTTCGGCGACTATCGATTGCTATTTATCAAGTAATGATGACAGCACTCGAAAGCAACAATATCCTTATATATTACCAACAGACTCTCCCCTAAAGGCGGAGCGAACCTTGTTTTCCTGCAATCGCCTCTCCCCAAGTGCTACGTTTTATATTGTCCTTGTCTATCTACCCAAAATCTCTCCCCGGAAGGAAGAGCGGAAATCAGCGCAGAGCATAAAGCACTTGCAAGCCTGCGAGCAAGTGCAGTTGCGGCAGAGCGTCTATGAACGCTCCGCCCAACGTTTGAAAATCGGCAGATTTTCAAACGAAGCAAGGCAGCCACGAGTTCCGTTGCATTAGCGGCATACTTCGTATGGCGCGGCAACTGCGAGTGGCAGTGCCGCGCTAGAGGTATTTAATTTATGAAAAAACGTTTACTTATCACATCCATCGTGATGATGCTCGTAGTTGCTGTGGCTCTCTCCACCGCGACCTACGCATGGTTTACGAGCAACACGCAGGTTACTGCTACTCAAATCAGCTTTACTGCGAATACCAGTGATTCTGAATCAATCGCAATTGCTTGGACTGGTAATAGCAATCCTGGTACTACTCTTTCGGCAGGAACAAATGGAACAGCTATGGATCCTATGATTCCGTCTTCTGTGGAGGTTGGCACCACGTCGACTGCATTCCTTGCGTCCTTTACGACGGGCACGTTGTTTAGTGATGATGGTGTTGCGACCTTTAACGATGCAGATAGCCATGCCGCAGATCCTGTTGTTTGGAGCACATCAGACAATGGGGCAGAACCTGCTGCAACTGCTACCTCTTTCTACATTAAGAATATGTCTCCGGCAAATGCAGTTACGAACATTACGGTAAAAGCAACCATTACGGGAGATCATGCTGAACTTGTAAGAATTGCTGTCTTTACTAAAGATTAGACGGCAGCTGGAGCAAGTGCCGGCAATGAAGACAATTACCTTCTTCGTGGGGTCCTTGCAAGTACCGCCGCATCGATTGCTACTGGAACCATCGCAGATGGAACTTTGCAGAGCGCCATTTCGACGAGTTCAACTGCGACGGCTGCCGCCACTGGTTTCAATATTTGCAAAAAAGCAACCAATGCGGATCAATCCCTTGCGGCAAATAATCAGGTAGATGTCATGGTTGTCGTTTGGATGGACGGCGAAATTCTCGATGATACTTTGGCTGAACAGGCTGTTTCCATTGCATTGACATTTGATGCGGTACATGCCTAATAATTAAGAGCAAAGCTTTGCTACTAAACACGAACAAAGGCGAGGTCTTCGGATCTCGCCTCTTTCGTATATAATGCCTCGAAAAAGGCTACCCGCGAGCGGGTAGCCTTGATTTCGTGTTTAGTAGCAAAGCAAATTACAATTATGCGCTGTATTTTTCGCCGGACGGAGCAGCATAGAAGTTCAATTCAATTGCAGCATCATAGCCTGCTTTGTCATCATTCAGCTCATATCCATCCATCCAAACCTTTGCAACCAAATCAATCTGATCGGTTCCATTAGCAGCACCATTATTGACGGCTAAACCACCAAGATCGATAAACTCAACAGAAGCACCATAGGTGAGAGACGCGCTGGCACCCTTTTCTGCATTAGCGCCAACTGCTACATCGCCGAATGCAACATTATCATTCGCACCCGTTGCAGCCAAAACGCCAACAAGCTTATAATCGCCGCTGCCAGCAGTGTCGCGCTTGAAGATAGCGATTCTCACGAGACCTGTGCCATCTTTTTCGTTAGTAACTGCCGAAATGTTTGCCTGGACTTGAACGTTCGTCACAGTATTAGCAGTAGAAAGGTTGCATACATAGAATGCTGTCGCGCTTCCATCGGTAAAGGTATACGGAGTCGCAGTGGTAGGCGTATTGAATACGAGATGACCACCTACGGACTTAGTAGTAGCAGTTTCAAATCCGACGGTGCTGATCGTTGCAGCAGTAATTTCATCACTATTGTCTGCATCAGCTTGCGCTTGAGTATAAAGCGTTGCGGGAACCATAGGTGATACACCGGAAGCAGAACCACCAAGAGTGATCGCGGAACCTGCTTCACCGCTTTCCCAACCAATACCAAGAGCCGGAGCAGTTGCAGTGGTCGCAGTCATAGTGATCGAGCTTGCAGTAACACTCGCATTGCTCGTAAACCATGCGTAGGTCGCGGTGGAGAGAGCCACAGCAACTACGAGCATCATCACGATGGATGTGATAAGTAAACGTTTTTTCATAAATTAAATACCTCACTGCGCACGAGTTAGGCGCTTTGTCGCCGAAACGAGCGCACTCGTTCCTATCGCGACGGTGAGCGCCTACTCGCTTGCCTCGTTTGAAAATCTGCGATTCTTCAAACGCCGGGCACCGTTGATAGGCTCCTAAATATACGCACTTGCTTGTAGTGAATCGCAAGTGCTATTACAACGGCGCCCATCGCCGGTGCGCCTTCCGGGGAGAGATTTTGGGTAGATAGACAAGGACAATATAAAACGTAGCACTTGGGGAGAGCCGATTGGAGGAAAACAAGGTTCGCTCTCCTTTAGGGGGAGGTGTGACGGGTAGTATATAAGGAAAAAAACGAGTGAGGAATAGAGCCCCTTTATCGCCGAAACGAGCGCACTCGTTCCTATCGCGACGGTGAACGCCTTCTCGCTTGCCTCGTTTGAAAATCTGCGATTCTTCAAACGCCGGGCACCGTTGATAGGCTCCTAAATATACGCACTTGCTTAAAATGAATCGCAAGTGCTATTACAACGGCGCCCATCGCCGGTGCGCCTTCCGGGGAGAGATTTTGGGTAGATAGACAGGGATAATCGAACACGTAGCGTCGGGGGAGAGATGACGGGTAGTTAAATAAAGAAACGCGCAGTCTCCATATCCGCTTTTAATGCACTTTTAGGGAGGCAAAGAGCATAGTGCCACTTGTCTTCTCAACAAGCGCTCGTTCCTATCGCGCGCGGGCGAGCTACTTGACGAGGGAAGGGGAAGGTGTTACAATGATAAAAACTGAGGAAAAAGCTATGCCGGAATACGTTGCCGTAAAATCTCCTTTTTATGATATGAATTTTTTGATTTGCATCGTTTTGTGCATCTTGGGCGTCATCCCCGGCGTCATATATATCCTCTATCACGTCATAGAGGCAAAGCACGACCTCGTGGAGTTCTATAGCGACAAATATGTGCGCAAGAGCGGCGTTTTCAACACGGTGGAGAAGGAGATCGTCTTTATGGGCGTGCTGTCGGTCACTCTTACGCAGCCGCCGGGGGGAAAGATCCTCGGCTACGGCACGGTGACTGCAGACGTCGCGGGCAAGCATGACCTGAATTTTGCGGGCGTGAAGGACCCCGAAGGGCTGAAGGACTATCTGCTGACGAGGAAGATAGGCGCGGGCAGCATCAGGCATTTGATGGTGGACTGACCGAGGGAAAAGAGTTTACACGCAGCCACGAATACTGTAAAATACTATCGAGAGGTGGAATATGGATATCAATTACTGGATGGATAGAGTCGTTCATACCGAAGGGGCAAATCGCATCGATTTGGCGAGGACCAATCTCTTCATCGTGCTTGAGGACGCAGAGGATATACTCGGCGTTACCAAGGAGAACTACTTGTTATTCGCCTGGTCGCTTGCCAAGCTTTTCGTGCGGGCGGACCGTGCGGTGACCTTTGAGGACTATTCCTTCGTGACAGAAGCGTTGAATCGCCACATGAGCTATGAGGAGTTCCAAAAGGCGATGGCGGACAGCGGCGACGATAACGAAAGAGAGGAGTTCATCGACACCGCGATAGACGCGCTCTCTCCCGAGGGAAAAGAGGCGGCCTGCATCTTCGGCATGTGCATCATGCAGAGCAACGACGTGCTTTCCAACGACGAAATCAAGATTTTTAATAGGATATTGAGATAATCGAAGAGATCAAGTGCCGCCGCGCGCTAAGTGTGGCGGCTCTTTTTTATTGTAACGGAACGACCCCCGTCAGCCACCCTTGGAAGAAGGCGGAAAGGTCCTCCTCAAGCGACTGCGATAAGGAGGAGATAAGCGCGCCTTGGGTGGCAACTTTCCCCGCATAGCGCTCCGCGAAGTCTCTCAGCGCGGCGTGAAAACGCTTCGTCCCAAAGCGCTCCGCAAGGGTGGAAAAGAGGAGCAGTCCCCCTGCGTACACGCGGTCGTAGTATCCGTCCGCAAGCTCCGGAAGGGGGAGGTCAAAGCGCACCCCCTCGCTCCCCTTGACCGAGAGGCGTACGGCATAGGCGTCCTCGGCTTCACGCACCAGCTCGCGATAGACCGCCTCCTGTCCTGCGGCTTTATAGTAGGCAGCGGCGGAGTATTCGGCGAGCCCCTCGTCTATCCACGGGGAGGCGAATTCATCGTTTCCCACCTTGCCGAACCACCATTGATGCGCCGTCTCGTGCAAGATGGTCTTCTTTTTATAGGCAAAGGAGAGGTCCTTGGAGATGACGGTCAACCCCGCGTGCTCCACGCCCGACTCGAAGAAGGGGGCGGAGACCACCGTATAGGTGGAGTAAGGATAGGCGCCGAAGCATTCCTCATAGTAGCGCAAAGCGTCCTCGATGACGGATAGGATGCGCTCCTTATTAGAGCCGCTCTCGTAGTAATAAAAGAGGCTTTTATCGCCGTAAGAGCGCTTCTCGACGAACATCTTTTTGGAGGCGACGACTGCCACTTCTCGACTGCTGTTCGAGGCGATGGAATAGATCTCCGTGCTCCCTTGCGTCTCCCTACGAACGATCTCGGCGGAAGCGGCGCAGGCGGTGCCTATCGGCAGGCTCAAATCGAGGGAAAACTCGGCTGTTTCCAGGCGGAAAGGGTCGCCGAACGGGGTGTATGGATAGGTGAGGAAAACCCCCTCCGAAAAGGGGCAAACTACGGGGTAAAAGCCCGAGAGATAATAGTATCCCTCCGCATAGCCCAGACGGTGCTTGATGCAGGCGAGGGTCACCTTTTGCGTTATACGGAAACGCACCCTCTCGCCCTTTTTCAAATCGCGCGAAAGGCGCAGGGTCAAGACCATATCGTCCTCCCCGAGGCTTGTGTCCGTGACGGGGACGTCGCACAGGGCGGAGAGTATCTCGCTGCCGCCGTAGGAAGGGCTGCCTCCGGGGTATGCCGCCTCGACCTTATCCTTCGTCACGACCTCGTGACCCTCCTTATAGGCGTTTGGGTAGAGATAAAACTTTACCGCCGAAAGGTCGTCCGCGGGGCAAGACCAATCGATATCGGTCAGTACCGAAAGGGTGTGCTCCGCCGCGTCCAGTTCCGCCGTGATGTGGTATTGTGTGGGGGAGGGGACGGGCGCTGTCTCTCGCTCCTTTGGCAGAGGAAGGCTGCCGCACCCCGCGAGGGAAAAGAGCGCAAAGAGCGCCACCGCAAGACAGGCGGACCGCTTCATCCGTTTATTTGCGGCTGTTGACGGTGAGTTCGACGAGCTTGCCGCTTCTGTGGGCGCGAATGACGACATCGGGTGTGACGACGTCATTCTCCGCCGCTATGACGCCGCCTGCGCCGACGATATCCTTGCGGACGCGCCGTCCGAGGAGAAAGGCGTAGTCGTGAAAGAGCGACTCGTCGTTTTCTTCGGGGACTGCCTCTCTCTCGGCGCTTATTTCGGTCAGCGTCAGCTCTGCTTTCGGAAGGGCGATCTTCTCGGAAGGCACCTTTGGCGCCGAGCGCTTTACGCCGCTGCCGTGCTTGCGGAAAAGGGTGTTGTCGTGTTCGGGCGCGCGGAGGAGAAGCACCCTGCTGCCGAAGGATAGGACGCGCTCGGGCGAGAGTTCGCCTTCTCCCGTGACGAGTGAGATGACCTCGCCGCTCCCTTCGTCAAAGTAGAGGTCACGCAGCACCCCGAGAGCTTTCCCCGTGGTGTCGTATATCTTGGCGCCGAGGGGACACTCGGCGAGAGAGGTCTCCTGCAGGGCGGATAAATTGCGCACGACGAGGGCGTCTTCATCCCCGAGCAAACGACGAAGGGGGAGAATGGTGGCGACGTCCCTCTCCTCGTCAGACGCCTTGTAACCGCGAACGCGGCGCAGCCTGTCGCTCACGAAGACGTTGGTGACGATGCCCGCCGCAGCCCCTTCCGCAGCGGCGACGATCTCTTTGGATATTTGCTCGACGATACTTTTCATGGATACCTCGCTTTGATTGATTATTCGATAGTGATTTATATTGAAAGGGCAAAAAAACTATGCATTGAGAGCGCCTTTCGGACAAAAAGAGCGCCATGGGACGCTTCCTCGACAAGACGCGCCGTTTTCCGCGCGCGGGATTCAAGGACAATAATATAGTTGTAATTCGCGCGCAAGTGTGCTAAACTATTATGGAAAAGGAGGCTGACTATGGCTAATATCACCAAAGACATGCTAATAGGCGAAGCCATTCGGCAGGGAAATTCGCAGGCTATCGCGGAGGTCCTTATGAGTGTGGGAATGCATTGCTTGGGTTGTGCCCTCGCTCGTGGCGAGACCATCGCGGATGCGGCTGCCGTTCACGGCGTTGACGTAGACGAGCTCGTCGAAAAGCTCAATGAGGCTGCTGAAAGCTGAGTTTAAAAAGATAACCTTTGCGTTATTCGTCATATTGCTTGCATTGACGCTCGTTCAATGCATTTTTGTCGTAGGCGGAGCAGCCGAGGCGGAAAGTCCCGCCTATCGGGAACTCATCTCCGACTACTTTTCTTTTAACGCGCCCACGCGTATCGCGGCGTGCGGAGATGACTTTGCCGTATTTGACAGCGGCAAGGTCGTTTTGTTCCTAAATGGGTCGCGAAGGACGTTTGATACTCGGGCGGAAGAGTGCGATAAGCTGGTGCTTTCGAGTGAGGCGGTGTATCTGTTGACAGGGCTCACGGCAGACGCGCCCGAAATCCTCGTTTATTCCTTGGACGGCACCGAGAAGGACTACGTTATCCCGTCGGAAAATGTGACGGATATCTCCTTCGCGGAGGGCAAGCTCTACACCCTCGCCTCGCTATTATCCGTCAAAGGATATGCGGCGGACGGCTCTCTTGCGGAGAGCTACGAACTCCCGGGTATGAACTTCTCCATCCGCTTTGCCGCGGAGGCGGGGAGGGAGTATTTCCGCAAATACGACGGCACCGTTATCAAGAGAGAGGGCGACACGGTCACCCCCTTGGAAGGCATCGGTGAAGTGAGTGCGCTTTCGGCTATGGGGGGCAAGCTCTATTACGCCAAGGATAACGTGATACGCCTCCTCGGGCAGACGTCGACCCTCTTGCCAAAGAGCGACGAGAGCGGTGACGCTCTGTTTACCACGTTGAACGACTTTGCGGTGGGGGACGATATCTACGTGCTCGACGGCACGAGTAGCGCCGTCAAGGTGTACGACAAGGACGGCAATTATCAAAAGATGATAGGTGCGGCGGGGCAGTCTCTCGGCAGGCTGAGAGACCCCGTTGCCTTGACCGTGAAGGGGGGCAGGGTGCTCGTAGCGGACGGCGTCCGCGGCAGCGAATTCGGCGAGAGCGTGCGCGCCCTCAAGGGGAGGAACGTCTCCTCTGCGACCGATATCGCGAGGACGGAGGATGCCGTGTATCTCG
This sequence comes from Christensenella sp. UBA3798, assembly GCA_002368735.1. Classification (GTDB taxonomy): domain Bacteria; phylum Bacillota; class Clostridia; order Christensenellales; family CAG-1252; genus CAG-1252. The sequence continues at coordinate 8,654 of DFEQ01000005.1, read as the reverse complement.
CGGACGGCGGCATCTTGTACGAATACGACGCCTCGCTGAAGTCGCCCAAGGATCACTCTTATTTCTCCTCGAACTGCCTTTGCGTGACTGCGTCGCCGAACGGCACGGTCTATGCCTCGTCGGGGCGGGATGTCTATCAAAAAACGTCGGACGCATCCGCCTTTTCCAAGAGCGCCATCGCGGCGGACGGCACCATTGAGGGCTTGACGGTGGGCATCGGAGGGAACATCCTCTACGTGCTCACAGAGGGCGTGATCTCCGCCTATGCCGAGAGCGGCGTACGCATCGCGAGACTCGCCGTGGACGGCGCGGTGAAGGGCTTCTCGGTGGACTATCGCGGCAATATCTACGTGGCTACGGAGAGCGCCCTGAAACGTTACGAGCGCATCCCGCAAGGATACGACGCCCCCACGACGGTCGCCCTTCTTCCCGATGGTTACGCCGAATACGGCGACCTCGCCTTTGACGAGAGCGGGAGGACCTACGTCATCGCCGACCACAACGTGCTTATATACGCCAAGGAGACCCTCGGCGTGGCGATAAAGCAAGACGGCGCCTTCGTGGACGACGTGCCCTCGGTGCATCCCCGCTTTATCTGCGAGGTGGTCAAGGATACGGTGGTCGCTTACGTTTCGCCCGGCAACTTTGAAGAAATCACTATCGTGCCCAAAGGGCAACGTTTGATGTGTTACGCCTACGTTTCCTACGCCGGCACCCAATACGTGCGCGCGTCGTGGGGGACGGGGAAGGTGTATATCGCCCTCGGCGACGTAAAGGTCTTTGACGAAGGGGCGGCACCCTTCCGCAAGGCGCGTTGTTTGATACCCGCCATCGGCGAACCCGTGGGGGTGAATATCTATAGTGAACCCGTCGAGAAGGGCGCTCCCCTCTTCGCCGCGCTGGGCAGGGACGAAGTCTTTGACGTCATCTCCTACGTGGCGGTGGACGACGAGGGCAGGGACGTGTGGGGTTTCTATCGCGTTTCTTACGCGGACAAGGAGGGCTACGTGTGCGTGGACGACGTGGTGGACGTGGACTCCGAGCCGCAACCTATGCCCAAGACCATTGATATGCAGGTCAAGTCGGACGGCCTCGGCAAGACGGTGGCTATCTATAAGGAAGCAAGCATCGACAGCGAGGTGCTCGGGACGCTTTCGGACGGAAGCAGGATACGAGTCATCGAGCCTTTCGATGAAAACAGTGTATTTTCAGCCGTGCTTTACAGAATAGACGGCAAGGACGAGGTGTGTTACGTCCTGACCATGAACGTCGGGCAAAACGGGCTTTCGGCAGGGCAGATACTCGCCATCGTGTTATCGGTGGTGGCGGTCATCGGCAGCGTGCTGACCATCCTCATCCTGCGCGCCAATAAGAAGCACAAACGAATGAATAAGGAGTAATTATGGGAAAGAACAACAGGCATTGGCACAAGAAACCGCAACGCCCCGGGACGGACTATAAGCCGCCCTATTCCGAGGACGTGCTCAATATGTCGGTCGAGGGGTTGAACCTCTCCGCCGAGACCTTGGAAATACTGCAAAAAGGCGGCATCAATACGGTGGGAAACATCGTATCGCGCCGCAAGAACGAGATGTACAAGGTGCAGAACTTTAATAAAAAGCGCCTCTTTGAGGTGGTGAACGCCATCTCCCCGCTCGGCGTGGACTTCCGTCCCGACGAGAATGGCGTCGAGAAAAAGGAAGAGGCTCCCCGCCAAAACGACAATAACCCGCGGGGGAACGAGCGCCGCGAGGGCGATAAAAGAGCGGACGACCGCCGCAAGGATGTTAGAGGCGACCGCGCGCAGGATAAGCCTCTCGGTGACAGACGGCAGGAGCGCCGCGATGATATGAAGAAGGGCGCCCCCACCGAGGAGCGCAGACAAGCACGCGACGACCGTCGTGACGACCGCCGTGACGACCGTCGCGATAAGCAGGGCGACAGACAGCAAAACGGCAATAAGGGCGGCAAGCAGAATAACGCGGTGGACTTCTCCAAGATATTCCCGCGTGAAAAACTCGTGCATTCCCCGCGCATCGAGCCGGAGAAGGATATCTACACCAAGTTCCAACGCGCCGGCAAGTGGGGCTTCAAGGACCAAAACGGCAAGGAAGTCATCCCGCCAATCTACACCGAGGCGCTCGCCTTCAAGGAGGATATGGCGGCGGTGGAGATGAACGGACTTTTCGGATATATCAACCGTGAAAACGTGCTGGTCATCCCCTATAAGTACGACACGGCAGGCAGCTTTTCGGAGGGATGGGCGAACGTGACCCTCGGCGAAAAGTGCGGCTACGTGGATAAGACGGGGCGCGAGATGGTCCCCTTTATCTACGACGCGGCGACTCCTTTCACGGGAGAGGGCTACGGCAGAGTGAAAAAGGACGGCAGATGGGGCAATATCCGCAAGGACGGAGAGGTCTCTTGGCAGTAAGCAGCCGGATACTACAAATGAGCCGCTATATGCGGCAAGGGAGAAATATATGAGCGAAAGCATCGAAAAAATCGCGAATGATGAAGAATACCTCCTCGTGATACGTCACCTCAAGAAGAGATATCTTAACGCGAACCGCTATTCCATAAACGACCTGACTTTGGAACTCAAAGCGGGTGAAATATTCGGATTCCTCGGACAAAACGGCGCGGGAAAGTCCACGACCATCAAGTGCATCACCGGAATCCACCCCTATGACGAAGGGGAGATAAAGATATGCGGCCACGACATGAAGACAGACTCCATCGAGGCGAAGAAGAACATCGGCTACGTGCCCGACAATCACTCGGTGTACGAGAAGCTGACGGGCAGGGAGTATATCAACTACATCGCCGACCTCTACGACGTCTCTTTGGAAGACCGCGAGGCTAGGATGGAGCGCTACCTCAAGATGTTCAAGATCAGCTTTGCGGTGGACCGCCAGATCAAGGGCTATTCGCACGGCATGAAGCAAAAGATATGCATCATCGCCGCCCTCATCCATAACCCCCGTCTGTGGGTGCTGGACGAACCCATGGTGGGCTTGGACCCGCAGTCCATGTTCGATATCATCGACGAGATGAAGGCGCACACCGCGGCGGGCAATACCGTCTTTTTCTCCTCGCACAATATCGACCTCGTATCAAAACTGTGCGACCGCGTGGCGATCATCCACGACGGCGAGCTGAAACGGCTCATCGACCTGCACGAAGAGGGCAACCGCGAAAGCCTCGAACAGGTATTTCGCAGCTTGACCATGGCGGAGAATAAGGCATGAAAGAGTTTTTGACCTTATTTCGCCTCGAGATGAAGTCTCGCTACGGCGCGCGAGGGACGGGCAAGCCCTTCCTCACCGTCCTGAAGGTGTTCGTCGCTCTCGTCCTCGTCGGGCTGGTGTATGCGGCGTATATCTTTGGGGTGAAACAGCTGGTCTCGATGTTCTATCTCTATGGGATGGGCAACGAGTTCCTGATCCTATTTATCGCATTTTCACTCCTGATATTGACCCTCTTCGGCATAAGCTCGGTCATCAAAAATCTCTTCCGAAGCGGCGACAACGAGCTCCTGATGCGCTTCCCCGTCTCACCGCAGGCGGTCTTTGCGAGTAAGATCTCGGTCTTTATCCTATATCAGATCATTTTTACCCTCTTTATCGAGCTCCCCGTCTTTATCATCTTCGGCATGACGACGGGGCAGGGTTGGACCTACTATGCTCTCCTGCCCGTGGTGCTGGTCTTCTGTATCCTGCTCCCACTCTCCGTCGCAAACCTCCTCGCCATCCCCGTCATGCAGATCGGGGCGAGGCTCAAGAATATGTTCACATTGACCCTCATCGTATCCGTTGCGATGGTGGCGGCGGGCTTCGCCATCTATATGAGCGTCATTCAGGGGGTGGTGAACTATATGAAGGAGGAGGCGATGAGCTTCTTCAGCCGCGAGACGATGGGCATCGTTTCGGAGGCGGCGAAGTATATCTATCCCTCCAACTGGTTCGCCTATATGCTGATAGGCGAGTGGCGGGTGGGGGCGAGCCTCCTATCCCTCCTCGTGGTGGCGATCTTTGCCACGGGCGCCTTCTTCCTCAATAAGAAGTGGTATCTGCCCACCATCCTTAGGGACATCGAGGGCAACGGCACCACCTTTACCATCGTCACCAAGAATAAAAAGAGGAGCGCCACCCGGGCTACCTTCCGCAGGGAGTTTTTGGACATCTTCCGCAGCAGCAACTACAGTTTCCAATATCTGTGCATGGCGGTCGCAGCGCCCGTGATGGTGTATAACTGCAATAAACTTGCCGCTACGATGGGTGAAAACACCATCGGCGCTGTCATCGTTCCGGCGCTCGCTTTGATGGTCATGCTGATCTTCTGCGCCATCATCCTTTCCTTCGCCGCTTCTTCGGTATCGCGCGAGGGGGATAACTTCTATCTGACAAAGATCGTGCCCGTCAGTTACCGGACGCAGGTACTGATCAAGATCGCGCTGTATATGGCAGTCTCCACGGCGTCCCTCCTCGTGACGGCGCTCGTGATGTTTTTGACTAAGCAGCTCAGCGCGGCGTACGCTTTCAGCGCGGCGGGCATCGCCATCCTCGTATCCATCGCCGTGACGGCGTTTGCCGTACGCCTCGATACCACTCGTCCGCAGTTCGCGGTGGGTGGTGACGGCGAACTCTCCGTGGGCAACGTTTCCACCTTCGTCGTATTGTTCGTAGGCTTCGCCATCTCGGTCGTCTACGGGCTCTTCGGCATGGTGGGTATCTTCCTGTGGGGACTCACCAAGACCTTCCTCATTTTGGCAGGCGTATCCTTGCTCCTTGCCGTCGCCGCGGTACTGTGGCTGATGATAGGACTGGACAAGCGCTACGAGCGGATATCGCAGAGGTAAAGGGGGAAAGTGAAATGAAAAAAGTCATTATTTGTTTATTACTACTCATCCCCATCCTCGTCATTCTGACGATAGACGCCAGCGGCAAGCTCATCGCCTCCGCCCTCGTGGATATCCCCGCCGAGTCGGTCGCCATCAAGCACGGCGGCGAAGTCTTGGAAAGCGACGAGATCTACCTCGAAGACTACAAGGATACCGACAATAAATACACCGTATTCTGCGAGGTCTTCCCCGGCATCGCGACGGACGAGATGATATGGCATAGCTCCAACCCGCGCATCGCCCGCGTGACTCCCGACCCCGAGAGAAGCGACGCCGCGGATATCACCTTTTATGATTACGGCAGCGTGGATATCACCTGCACGTCCAAGAAGAACTCATCTATCAGCGCCCGCGCCACCCTGTACGTCGGCGGCTTGATCCCCGGCTATATGACGATAGGCGACTTCGTCACCGATTCAGTCGGCGAAATGGTCCTTCCGCGCTACTCTGTCAGCGGCGTGGTTGCGAACGTCAAGCCCGCGGCAAGCGTCAAGGAGGAGATGGTGGCTTGGTCCACCTCCGACGCCGCGGTCGCCACGGTGGACAGTAACGGCGTCATCACGGCAAAGAATTACGGCACCTGCCTAGTCACCGCCACCGTCACGGCAAAGGAAAAGACGGTCAGCGCCACCGTCACCGTCAAGGTGGAAGGGGACGCCCTCTCTCGCGAGGCGTTCATCTACAGTAGTGCGGGCAGCGTGGACCTTGCTCCCTATATGACGGACGAAACTGTCACCGTGGAGGGGGGGACGACGGTCACCCTCGGCGACGTAGCCGATTTCGGCGCGAAGGAAGTCGTGTTCAAAAAAGGGGAGGAGCGTCAGACGGTTTACGTAGTCAAGCTCCCGCAGGAAAAGTCCCTCGTCATCGAGAATTATTACGCATTGAAAGCAGGCGCACTCTCGGGCTTCATCGCCCTCGGCACCTCCAATATCCGTTTGAACGCCGTGGCAACGGACGGCTCTATCCCTGACGTTACTTGGCATTCCACCGATGAAAACGTCATCGTGGTCAGAGAAGGGCGCCTATACGCCATCGGCAGCGGGCAAGCGGATATCTATCCTTCGGCGGAGGGATATGCTGCCCAGCGCCTGACGTTGAACGTCACCAGCCCCGTGGAGGACTTCCGCTTGGCGGAGACGACTTTCCGCGACGAAGTGGGGCTCTTGCAACAGCGCGTCTTCGGCAACAGGACCTACAAGGACGGGCAGTTTACCAATACCTATACGTTGAAGATCGCTTCCACCTATCCCTTGAACGCGAGTATCAGCGCCTTCACCTTTGAGAGCATGGATACCGACGTCGCCACCGTGGATAGGAACGGCGTCATCTACTTTGCCTCGGACGTGGCGGGACGCGAGGTGACCATTGCCGCCTTTGCCTACAATCAGCAGGGGCTCCCCGTCAGGCAGACCTACACCTTCCATATGGTGAACGGCGTGAATATCGCCGTCGACACCCCCGATCAGCACTTCAATGCGCAGGCGGGTGAAAAGCCCGATTTCACTCCGTATAGGGAGCTGAAAGAGATCGTCAAGAACGATTCGGTGAAGGCGATCGTACTGCATAACGACGTCTATTTCGCCCCCGCCGCGGAGGGTGGCGAGCCCATCAAGAACCTCGCCGCATCCATCTACGGCAACGGCAATAAACTGGACGGACAGTTCCTCATCAATTCGGTGGAGGAAACGGATAAACTCCTCTTGTGGGATTTTGACCACTATCCCGATATGCCCGACAAGCTCTCGGTCGAGCTCGTCAACCTCAATATGCAAGCCACGCAGCCCACCTCCGACGACGCGCAAAAGGCGTTTGAAGAGCTGAGCGCCAGGGGCGGCGGCGCGATCGGCGTATTAGGGGCGTACGACGAAAGCAAGCACTTCTCCTTGTACGTCAAGGGATGCTTATTCCAGTACGCTTACGGGCACGTCAACACCGCGATAGGCGACAGCGTGTACGACGGCTGCATCTTCCGCAATAATTCCGCCTCCGCCATCGTTCTGCAACAGTCCAGTTTCGGCATCGCGAATGCAAAAGTCAAGAACTGCATCTTCTCCAATACCATCGCGCCCGTCGGCATCGCCTGCGGCAACTTCAACGACATCCTCGCCCGCTTTACGGGAGCGAAGGGGGTCAAGGCGCAGTTCGGCACCTTTGAGCTGGAAGGCAACAACTACGTCTATAACTGGAAGCGCCTCTCTGACGTACAGATGAGCCTCCTGCCGCGCGGACTGGAGAACGACAACGCCAACCTCCTCGTTGACCAAGTCAACGAAAAGCTGGGCAAGATCATCCGCGAAGCCTTCGAGCAGTCGGATGACGACCACCTGTATATCGAGAATATCGACGAATACAAAGCCATCCCCTCCTCGGACGAACTCGCGCGGGTGGAGTATCTGCAAAAGCACTCCTACCTCAACTTCTCCTTCCTGATGATCGGTATTTGGGAGAATATGGATCCCCGCTTCAACCCCGAGACCTTCACCCCGGGCGGCATCAATGTCTTCTACGATAATACCAAGTATAAGGCTTTGAAGGTCAACGCCGAGCTCGCGCCTTCGGTCAGGAACCTGATGAGCTATGCCAAGATGCTTGATATCGACGTCAAACAGAACAAGACCTATCACATCGTCTGTCGCGATGAAAACGGCAACTTCAACACCATGCCGGGCGAGACCTATACGATAGGACCCGAGGTGTATGCAAGGCTGAGAGGCGAAGTAAAAGCAGCGGCTGAAGCCGAATTAAAAGCGGCGGCTGAAGCCGAATGAAGAAACTTTTTCAACGCCGGTGAATAGCGCTCTAAGCGATTCACGCCGCTATTAAGTCAATTCACGATTTCATCCTTAAGTGCGAGCAAATAGCGAGCAATTTCACTTGCCGCAGGCAAACTTCACTTCATGAAAAAAGTGCCGCCACGGAAGCGTAGCGGCACTTTTTTTCGTCGGGTTCCTCTTACTTGCAGCCAAAGCCGAAGTTCGGAGCGTCCTTGCACCCGCAGCCGCATCCGCCGCAGCAGTTCAGGAGCAGGTAGATCCAAAGGATGGACTCGATATTACAGCCACCGCACTTATTGCCGCCGCAGCAGAATAAGAGGAGAAGCAGCCATAAGCAATCGTTAGAGCAGAAACCGTTCATAATATGTACCTCCTGTATTTCCGATGTGGAATGTTTTTTCTACTTCATCATACGCAGGCTTTTCGCTTTTTGACACTCGCGCGCTTGACTTTTCTCTCGCGCGCCATTATTATGGATATAACTCGATTATTCTATATGTAGGAGGCTATATATGGCGAAACTCACTATGGACAAACTTACCGCTCTCGCGAAGGGACGCGGCTTCGTATATCCCGGCAGCGAGATCTACGGCGGCCTCGCCAATACTTGGGACTACGGCCCTCTCGGCGTGGAGCTCAAGAATAATATCAAGAAGGCTTGGTGGCAGAAGTTCGTGACGGAAAATCACCTCAACGTGGGCTTGGACTGCGCTATCTTGATGAATCCCAACGTATGGGTGGCTTCGGGTCACGTGGGCGGATTCTCCGACCCCTTGATGGACTGCAAGAGCTGCAAGGCGCGTCACCGTGCGGATAACCTCATCGAGGAGTATAATAAGAAAAACGGTATCGAGATGAATATCGCCGCTTGGTCGCACGAAGAGATGGAAAAGTACATCAAGGAGCACGAGATCAAGTGCCCCGTGTGCGGCAAGTCGGACTTTACGGGCATCCGTCAGTTCAACCTGATGTTC
>DFEQ01000032.1 GCA_002368735.1 Christensenella sp. UBA3798 | reverse complement strand
GCGGGATTCGTCCTGCTCCATCAAAAGGGAGATCGCTTTGCCGCTCGTGTTGGTGGTGGGGGCTTGCGAATACTTCATCAGATCGCTGACCCCGCTGATCAAGGTGAATTCGTCCAAAAGCCGATCCTCTTCGCGGATGAGTTCCACGGGGACGGAGCCGATCTCCAGCATCTGCGGCATCCTGCCCCCTTGACGCACGATCAGCACCTTGCCGGGAGAGAGTCCGTCCTCTTCGAGGTTTTCCACGTCCACGCTACCGTCCTCCACCGCGAGCACCCCCATCGTCATGCGATTGAGATATTCGTGCTTGCGGTTTTTCACCGCGTTGAAGGCGCGCTGTATGGGGATCATCCTCTCCACGATGGAGGTGCCGAAGAAGCATCCCGGCGCGATGACGGAGGTCTGCTTCGCAAAGGGGAAACCGCGGCGGCCGTCCTCCTTATTGACGTACGGGAGGTCGCCCTCAAAGACCACCTTATCCCCCGCGACGATGACCAGCCTGCCATTGGGACGCTCGCTCGTCGGCGCTTCGTAGCGCTCGATGACCATCGCGTAGTTTTCGAGACTGCCTTGCGACAGTCCACGCACGTAGCCGCTGTATCCCAGACCGCCGAGGGTGCTCGTCCCCGACATGGCAAAGCCGCTGACCTCCTCGCTCGGCACGTCTACCCCCCACTTATCCTTGATGACGGAAATGGGGTACGCTTTGGCGTGGATGAGGCTCATACAATCGGAAAGCTGCATATTGGTCACGCTGTCGGGATAGATATCGAAGGGCGGGATGACCTCGACCGACACGTCGCCGTCGTAGATGTCCTCCTCCCCTTGCCTGCCGATGCGTCTGCCGCATTCGCCGTTCCATACCACCTTATAGAAGGCGGTCCCCGTTACCTCGCTCCACATATTCGCCTCGTCGATGAGCTTTTGCAGGTTTATCTCGTTGAAGACCGAGGAGAGTATCTTGGTGGAAAAAGCCGCCGATTGCTTGTCCGCTTCGTCCGAAGAGAGCGGGCGCACAGACATCCCCACTTTGATGCCCGACAGCTTCGAGATGCGGGTCTCAAGGACGGTGGCGGTATGGTTATACACCTCGCGCTGTTGCCAAAAATACTGCTTGCCGTAGTCCTCGATCTCGCCGTTTTGCCCTATCTCGCAGTATTGGTCGCCCATAAAGTAATTGAGATTGAGACGCCATTGCATCTCGAGGGGTTTGCGCGCTTCTCGCCTATTCTCAAAGTCGCGACGGACCTCTTGAGCAAGATCCTTATTATTCTCCGTTTTATTTCCCTTCATTGTTTTCCCTCCTTTTTATCGCTTTCTTGACGAGATTGTCGGGGCTCTTGGGAACGAACTCTTTGCCTATCGCTTCATAGAGCGCTGCCAGGCAGTCGCGGCAAAGATACAGCCCGGACGTACCGAACAATGCCGAAAGCGTATTCTTCCCCGTGGCGATCCTGTAATCCGCCTTGTTGCGGCAGAGGTTCATATCGCAGCGCGAAGCGACGTTTAGTTTAATCAGTTGCATTCTTTATCTCCTCCAATTCTTGTAATAGTCGTTGTTTTTCCCGCTCAAGCTCCTCGTCGGTCATACTCTCATGCTCCTCCTTATTTGAGATCAATTCCAAGTAGGCTTTGAGCGCCGTTATATCGGGCGGAAAGTGTTTTTGCGTGACCTTTTTCTTTATCACTTCGCCTTCGGGCGAATATTCCGTCGTTTTCTCGGTCGCCGTGTACCCCACCGCCTTTTTGTAGAGTGAATTCACCAGTTTTTTATCCATACTTCTCCCTCATCACCCAAAACAAAAAGTCCCTACGCATCCCTAGAAGGCAGTGTGTAAAGACTGTGTTTTTTCGATAGCGACTAACGCCTCCGACCTGCGCGCAACAGCTTCCGCTTGTAGCGTGCTTGGATGCTTTCCGCTTCCTGCATTTCGTGATGCGGGCGGGGTCTGCTCATCAGATAATATCTGAGTTCGTCCATCGCGTGGTCGTCCGCTTTGACGGGCGCGTCCCCCGTCCCCCAATAGTAGCCCTTTATCTCGCGTATCATATTGACGCAGTTGCGGAATATCACGATGGAAGGCGGGCGATCCTTGAACCTGCTCTTGACCTCCGCGATACCCGACCACAAGTCCTTGTTGACCGTGGTGTCGCACAGGATCCCCTTTTCGTAAAAGAGGTCTGCGACCGACTTCAAGGAGGACAGGGTCCTCTGCCCCGCGGCGCTGTCGATGATGCATTTCAGCCGCCCTTTTGCGTCGCGGGGCCAGCCCAGTTCGTCCGCTATCTTCTTGATACAGCGAGCATGATGGTCCACGTCCCGTCCACTCTCGTAGTGCTCGGCTATCACGTAGACGTTGCCGTCGTAGTCCACTGCGTAAAAGTGGCAGGAGAGTGGGTTATGCAGTCCCGGGTCGATGGAGATATTGTCGTACCACTCGGGCGGAATGGGAAAGGGGTCAACGACGTGCACGCTCTCGTCGAACTCGGGATAGACCAGCCCTCCCGCGTCCCCGAACCTGCCGTAACGGCGCATCTCCACGCTCTCCTTGTCAAAAGCTTTGGTTAGCAGCTCTATCTCCTCGGGGTCAAGGTATGGATTATCCGCCCACTCCATCGTGACGGACCACACCTCGGGGTTCTCGCGCTTATTCATATATATCTCGTCGTATACCCAGGTGCGCCCTTTTAAGGGGGTCATCGTACCCCATATCTCCCCTTTTCTGTCCATCACGCGCATCACGCATTCGCGATAGACGTCCCGGGGCGGCTCCTCGTCGAACCATACGAAGTCGAGCGACGCCCCTTGGAACTTTTCCCGCCCTTGGTCGGCGCTCTTGAAGCCGAGGCGCGACACCCCGCCGAAGACGTTCTTTATCGTAATATAGTCGATAACGCCGCCGTCGGGGCTCGACTTTCTGCCCGACTGCATGGTAACGTCCACTATCCACTCGGGGCGGAGGTAGGAGAGTATCTTGCTCTGCGATACTTCGCGCTGCACTTCGTACGTCGGGGAGACCACCCAGCCGCACACGTCCTTCCTGTTTTCGCGGAAGGGATGGATGCCCCTCAGCCACCACACCGCCTCCACCGCGCCGCACTCGGTCTTTCCGCTGCGATTGCCGCCAAAGACCCAACGGTTACGCTTCATGCATTTATGAAATTGCATTTGCTTGAGGTGCACCTTGTCGCGGTTGTACTTGGATAGCTTGTCGTGCTCGCGGCGAAAGCGTTGCAAAGCCTCTATCTCTTTGATCTCTCGCACGAGTTCTCTTATTCTGTCATTTTTATCCATTTATCGTCACCTTTCGCCTACTCTTATGTTCACAAAAACAAAATAATAGTGTATAATAGGTCTATGAAACGCATCGTTGTCCTCATTTTGATCCTCGCCTTTTGCCTGTCTTTGACGGCATTTCTTCCCGCCCACTCAGCGGCTGCGGAGGAGGAGACATATCTTCTCATCGAGCGTGACAACGTCGCCCTCTACGAGGATACCCGCAAGGCTCCCGTCCTCTTTGTCATTCCGCGCAGCTATTACGTCAAGGTCTTGGAGCTGAATTACGACGAGAATTATCACAAAGTCGAGTACAACGGCATTGTAGGATTGATCAAAGCTTCCGAGGTCTCCGCAAAGACGGAAAACAACGTCCAAGACCCCTATTACACCGCGCAGAGCATCTCGGCGCATATCAGCACCCATCTCTACAAGCGTCCTTCCTTCCTCGAAGCGGAGGACAGCGGCATCATCGCCTACGGCGCGACGCTGACCTTCCTCGGCAAGATCTCGGGTGAAAAAGGCACCTACGGTACTTCGACCTGGTTCGCCGTGAGTTACTCGGGGCACGATAAGCCCTTTTATATCCACGCCGCTATGACGGAAAACCTCGACCTGCTCGAGACCGCTCTCCCTCTGCACCCCAATTCCGCCGCTTCGACCGCGGTCACCACAGACGCGGGGACGGATAGCGACGCAGCGGAGAGCGCAGACAGTTCCAAGGGAGTGGACGTCGTGCGCATCCTCCTCATCGTGGGGATATTCGTCCCTATCGTCATCATCCTCGTTGTGCTCTTCCGACCGCCGAAAAAGCGCTCTCGTAATAGATCAGAGGACGACGAGGGAGGTTATTGAGACTCTTTTTCTCCAACCTTCCGTTGTCGTTATCGGCGTCGTCTTCTTTGATAACGCGATTCAGCATGGTCATAAAGAGGGGCTCGTTGCCGTATTCCGTGAATATCCTCTTTTTATCAAAGCCGAGGGTCAATAGCGCCTTGGATAGTTCGCTCAGGCCGCGATTAATGTAGCGATAGCAGGTACGCAGCGATACGCCGTACTTTTCCATCAACTCGCTCATATCGCCCCCTTTTAGATACCTTTCCTTTAATAAGGATAACGCGCAACCATTCCCTCTGCGGAAACACTCCTCTATCAAATATTTCATATTATACACGCCGACCTTTCTTCTTTCGTAGGCGGCGATCCTTTCGTATAATCTCATCTGCTCATTCGGAAATATGGCATAAAAGCCGCTGTCCACGCACTCCTCTTCGCATCGCGTGAGCGAATCAAATAGATCGTCAAGATGCGGATAGCACAGTAAAAGCGTCTTTGCCACCAGTAATTGATCTTCCATTTTGTCCTCCTTTTTCAGAATTTGCGGTTGAGTAATACGAACATTTGTTCACATACACAATATAACACATTTCCCCGAGAGATGGAAGTGTTTGTGACATTTCTCAGTGGTAAAATGAAAAAATGTAAAATTCGTATTTTGCACAGATTTTGCTTTTTTATTTTTGAACGCAATGCTGAAAAAGCCTCAAATACCGCATTTTCTGCTCCACATTTTTATATTATACCATTTTTGTACAAAATTTCAATTTTTGTGACAAAACCTTTTCCGATTTCATTTTCGCGTGAAATGCCCCCATTCTTTCGCGCTTTGTCCCAAGAAACCAAACTCGTGCAATATGCTGAATATATCCTTTACATATTGATGGTTTTTTTATTTTTTATCTCATTTTCGACTTTTTGTTCGCCATTAAAAATAAAAGACGGCGGGCGACGCAAACTATCCTTATGTTAACCGTCTTCTTACGCTCTATCATCACCTACGTTTTCCTTCTGTTCATCATGCGTCTGATGGGCAAAAGGCAGCTATCGCAGCTCCAACCTTTCGAGTTCGTCATCACCCTCATCGTAGCCGAACTTGCCTGCATCCCGATGTCCGATACCTCCATTCCCTTATCCTACGGCATCATACCGATGTTTACCCTCTTTATCCTGCACATACTCATCACGAAACTTGCGAGCAAGAATCACAAATTCAACAGGTTCTTGAACGGTGTTCCCGTCGTGGTCATCAG
>DFEQ01000036.1:4565-16549 GCA_002368735.1 Christensenella sp. UBA3798 | reverse complement strand
CGAAGCGGAAGCCGTCGAAGTGGTATTCCTCCAGCCAAAACTTCAAGTTGCTGAGGAGGAAGTGCAGGACTTCGGGCTTGTCGTAATTGAATAGTTTGGTGCCCCAGGCGGGATGGTCGCCCTTGGCGCCCGCGTGGAAAAATTGATAATCGCTGCCGTCGAAGAGGTTGAGCCCCTCGAGGGTATTGCCCACGGCGTGCGAGTGCACGACGTCGAGAAGCACGCGGATGCCCATGCCGTGCGCCTTGTCCACCAGATATTTGAGGTCGTTCGGATAGCCGAAGCGAGAGGATGCGGCGAAGAAGCTGCTGACCTGATAGCCGAAGGAGCCGTAATAGGGGTGCTCCATCACCGCCATCAGTTGGATGGTATTGTACCCGCCGTCCTTGACGTGGGGCAGCACGTTATCGGCAAATTCACGGTAGGTCGCGATCTTGCCCTCCTCGCTTGACATCCCTACGTGCGCCTCGTAGATGAGGGGCGCTTCGCGCGAAGTAAAAGCGTCGTTTTGCCAGTCGTAGGCTTCGTCCTCCCACACCTCGCAGCACCAACTGTGACTGACCCAATCCTGCGTGACGCGGCGGGCATAGATGGGGATATGCTGCGTAAAGGCGTCGCCGTTGCGGACGACGGTCATCACGCGGCTGCCGAAGTGAAGGGTGTCGCCGGGGAGAAAGACCTCCCAGTCGCCGTTCTCGAGGCGGGTCAAGGGTGTCGCCGTATAGCTCCATTCGTTGAAGTCGCCCGCCAAAAATACGCCGTCCGCCGCGGGCGCCCATTCGCGATACACCCAGCCGCCGTCCAGGCGGTGGAAGCCGTACCACTTGTGCGCGTTGGCAAAGTCCTTCAAGGAAGTTTTCCCTTGCGTTATCTCGGCGCGCTTTTTTTCGTAGCGCTCCATCCTGAGACGGATGTCTCCTGCAAAGGGGGCGAGTTCGGGGAATTTTTTCAAAATGGAATAGCTTTTTTGCTTCATACCGTTATTTTAGCACGGATCGCGCGATATCGCAATAGCGAGCAGTGAAGTTTCGGCTCTGCCGAGTGAAGTTGACGAAGCCAGTGAAGTTTGCCTGCGGCAAGTGAAGTTGCACGCCTTGCGCGCAGTTGTGGAAAAGAATAAAAAGAATGCACCAACTGTACTTGTTCACTATCCTTAAAGGACTCGCCGCACATTTCCCCCTTTATAGCCCTTGACCCGCGGAGCTGAGCTCCCCGTATCACTTTGCTACGTAGTTATTGTCACGGTGCACTTCACTTTATTCTTTTCCTTCTCGCGAAGCGATCACCGATTAAAAGCGTTTAGGGGTTTGGGGGAATCGCAACCCCCACTTTCTTTTGGGTACTTTTCTTCAAAAGAAAAGTGCCAACACGCGTAGCGCTTTTTTCAGAGCGGCTCTTAAGTTACTTAAGCAATCGCAACCCCCGCCTTCTCGGGGTCCCCGAGAAATTGCAAATTTCTTGGGGTGATTGTTCGTTCTTTTCTTCAAAGAAAAGGACAATCGCGCGTAGCGCCATCTTGCGAAGTGTCTCCCCAAAGTTGCCGAGCGTTGCTTGAAGACAAACAAAAAACTCGGCGTAGTAGCCGAGCTTTGAGCGGGTGATTGCGCGGAATCAGTTCTTGTCAAAGAGGTCGGTCGTCACGTAGTCCACCCCTTTGATGCGCACGATGTTTCGGTCGAAGCACTTGTTGACCGTCCAAGTGTTGACGGTGAGCCCCGCCGCGTGGAAGCGCTTGACGAGGTCGGCGGTCAGGACGGATTGCCGCACGTCGAGGGAGATGCCGTCCCGGATGCACTTGTCAAAGTAAGGGTCGTCCTTGGTCTCCGAGAGGTACTGGAGGCTGACGGTCGCGTCCAACTCCTTGACGCGGAGCAGCGGGTCGTAATAGAAGGAGATGACGGAGATCTTCTCGCGGTCGTAGACAATGTCTACGATGGCGAGCATCTCGCCGAGCTCCACGATGTCAAAGTCCTCTTTGAGCTCGATGACAGCCACCTTGCCGCCTGCTTTGCATATCTCCAAATACCTTTGGAAAGTGCAGAGGTAAACGGGAGAGTCCGTCTTGCCGTTTTTCAAAGGCTTGGCGGATAGCTCCGCATAGGCGTGCTTCGATACTCCCATTTGGGTGCCGTCCGCGTATTTCACCGTTTCGTCGTGGTTGCAGACGTACACGCCGTCCTTGGTCTTGCGGATATCGGTCTCGATGCCGTAGTAATCCTTCTCCGCCGCGGCGCGGAATGCTGCCTCAGTGTTGCCGACATAGTCCTTGCTGCACCCCATGTGCGCCACGTACTGCGCCTCCGACTTCGGCAGGAAGAAATACAAGCAAGCAAGCACGATCGCCGCCGCGAGGATCACACAGACGACGGGGATAACTATCTTGAGGATGAGTTTGGCTTTTGAGGACATGGGGGGCTCCTTCCTGCCACGCGAGGGGGCGTGGAATGATATATCGCTTGCGCGATATGATATACGTCTGACGACGCATGATATATTGCTCCTTTGGCGCAATATGATATAATATCCGTCCGCAATACGCTATGAGGCGTATATCATACCGAAAGGTATATCATATGCAGAGCATATATCATCCGTTCGAAGGACGGATATCATTGAAAGAACCCTGATTCGAAGATAAATCAGGGTTCTTTTCTGGTGGACAGTAAGGGACTCGAACCCCTGACCCTCTCCACGTCAAGAAGACGCTCTACCAACTGAGCTAACTGTCCATTGGGTAGTGTTATTGTAGCACAGCGAAAAAAGTTTTGCAAGCACTTTGCACATTTAATTTTGCGCTGCGGAGAGAAATTGCGCGCGGTGAATTTGCTTGTCTTTCCGCCATCGGACGGATATAATATCGGTATGAAGGAAAACGTCCTCAAAAAGCTCAAGACCCGCGATATCGCCTATATCGCGCTCGCGGTGGCATTGAACGCCATCTGCGCCTTTATCACCATCCCTGCGACGGTGCCTTTCACCCTGCAGGTCTTCGGCGTTTTCTTCACTTTGGAGTATCTCGGCGGCAAGCGCGGCGCCGTTGCCGTGTGGCTGTATCTTGCGATGGGAGCGGTGGGGCTCCCTGTCTTTTCGGGCTTCCGAGGGGGCTTTTCGGTGCTCCTCTCCGCGACGGGCGGCTTCATCATGGCGTTCGCCGTCGTGGCGCTCCTCTACTTTATCCTTTCCTTCTTTAATTTGCCGCGTTGGGCGCACTATCTCCTCGCCGCCGTTTCCCTCGCCGTCATCTACGCGGGCGGGTCTGCCTGGTTCGTGTATATGATGGGCGGGACCTTCGTCCACGCGCTTATGGTGTGCGTCGTCCCCTTTATCCTTCCTGACGTCATCAAGATCGTCCTCGCCTTCCTATTATCCTACAGGTTGAACAAGGTCAAGGCGCAGTAGGGAGACCCCTTTCGGCGCGGCGACGCGCTTTTTGTTGCTTTGAGGGAGCCTGTAGCCAAACCCACGGGCGCTCGTTCAAAAATGGTTGGACTAAAATATTGCTTTTTACATAAAAAAAAGATATAATAATTTTGTATCAGTGCAAATGTGTTTTGATGAAAACTCTTTGCAAAAGGAGATATATAAATGGAAGGCATTTATTTGTTGGAGATTTGGCCTTGTGATTGGGGGCAGTTTATACCTTCCATTTTTGCGACATTCATAGGATTTGTTTTAGCATTGATTGGTGAATATGTTTTTGATCGTCATAAAGATAAGAAATCGACAATTGAATTATGTGAGAGAATTAAGGCGGAATTAGAATGCATAAAAGAAGAATTGGGCAAATTGACCGAATACAGCTTAGATAAGAATCCACTAAAGACGCCAGTTTGGGATGAGGCAATAAATGTGGGAATTATTTCATTGATTCCTATTAATGTGCGAAGTCAATTGTTCGCCATCTACAAGAGGATACATGAATTGAATTCATGGTATGAAATTAAAACGAACTATTATTTTGCGCATTTTGATGAAAAAAGCGATGATGAGAAAAGCAACAATTATGCCAAGCGATACAACGAGGAGC
Source organism: Christensenella sp. UBA3798 (assembly GCA_002368735.1). Lineage (GTDB taxonomy): Bacteria > Bacillota > Clostridia > Christensenellales > CAG-1252 > CAG-1252. Next base: position 12,522 of record DFEQ01000036.1, on the reverse strand, counting down.
TGAATCAAGAAATAAAAGCTCAAGAAAGGGAGTTGCTTGGGGGATGTAAAGAGAAAGTATTAAATTTGGATACTGTTATTAATAGCATAAGCAGTTTTCTGTCAAAATAGTGGTGGCGAAAAATGATGCAAGGGAAAAAGCCGTTTTGTCAAACGTGTGAAAAAAAACTAGGGGAAATAATAGATGAAGGCTGTAATCATTCTGATGAGATGTGCTTAGCCAATCTTCAAAGATTCATTGAGACCCTACCAGAAGGGAATGTAACGGGCATAGCGTGCGATTCGGATGCGCTTTTAAAAATAATGAATAAGTGTGTTCAACGGGGGACGGATAAAAGAAAGGTTTGCCATTACGTTATTGAATCTGATGAAATGTCTAGAATGGAGCCCGGAGAAGAATTGCATATACTCACAAACGAATTGACGAATTATGACTTAACGCCAATGGCGAGTTTGGCTATAGCAATTAACACTCAGAACGATATACATTATTACTATTATGCAACCGCAGACCAGCTTCAGAACATTAAAGTACTAAAAGAAATAATTAAGCAATATTACAGAAAAAGCTTTAAAGCGCGTCGCAGCGTAACTTGCTGGATAAGAAAAGCAAAGAGCGCCATGTATGACTATGCGGATTTTTTAGGGGCGCTATGTGGAGAATCCATTTCAACGATAATCAATCGAATAGTCAATATAAGCAATGTTAAAGATAAAGACCTCTCTCAGAATATTCTTAATGTCATACAGTCACAGTATGATAAAACTGGGGACTACAAATTGCCACCAAAAGCAGATCTTAAAAAAGTTTTAAGTTGGATTGATGGCGTCAGTTCTGGAGATGAGGGCCCGATTTATGATTTCATCAACAGCTTTAAAATTTTAGTTGATGCAATTGAAGAAACAATAAATCCCAATGAAGATAGCCAAATAAGAGATTTCTGCGAAAAGATTCAGCTATTAGTAGATATGGAAGAATTGACGATTTGGCAAACGCGAAGTGATTATGAAATAAAAGAAGAGAGGATAAAGCACCTATTTGAAGTTTTTAGATATAAAGATAAAACAAAAACTGATGAAAAGTTTAATCAGCTGATATCAAAACCAGTTGAAACATGGCTTATGCCACAAAAAGGAGAAATTCATTGTGGAGAAATTGATTGCTCCGGTTTAGAGGATGACTGGGTAAATAATATTCACTTTCTGCAACTGAAAGAAGAAAACCCTTTTACTTTGTGTTATAACTTTACTATTTTTATTAGTAAAGATGATTGCGCGGCATCATGGTATACAACGTATAAGAACAACGACAGTAAAGAATGTGATTTGATAGATAATGATTTGTTTATGATAGATTTAAAAGGGCGGACGGATCCGCTATTGAACGAGTTGTGTCGGGCATTTAAGGTGCTAATTGAATCCGATGAATCTGTAAAAAAAGAATTAAACCGTTCGAGATCAAAGATAATTGCTCTCTTGAAGGATAAGGGATAGAATGCAGTATTACGTAAACACTAATGAACTAAAAAAATCGATAGATGCTCTCAAGAATGATTTCTTAGTATACTATCCCATAAAGGCAAATTCAAACCCTAGATTGGTTGCTTTTTTTGATGGTATTGTTGATGGCTATGAGGCAGATTCGTTGGTCCATATCTCTAGGCTTATCAGGATGCATAAAGTAGCGCCTGAACGGATCTTGTATAGTTATCCATTGAAAAGCCGACAGGAGATGCGGTTTGCGTTGAGGTGGGGAATAAAGAAATTTGTTGTCGATGATATCAAGGAGTGCAATGACTTGCTAGAACTTGCTACGACCCCGATTCAAATATTGTTGAGGGTCGATGTGTCTTCTTTCATAAAGTGTAGGGATATAGTTGTAAAATGGGGCTTTGATTTACAAGGACTAAAGGAAACAGAATTGTTAATAAAAAAAAGCATTCACATCATGGCGGGGTATAGCTTTTATTTGCCGCAAGAGATAAACGATATGCATAATTTTGAGGCAATTGTGGATGGGTTGTTTAATGAGATGCATGCGGGGAATTATCACTATTTTGATATAGGAGGCGGATTTTCTGAAGAATTGCTTCCCCAAATACGAAGCAAACTACAAGATTTAACAAGAGATTGCCATACAAAGGTGATTATTGAGCAAGGGCAGCACTTGCTTAATCCTGCGATTGATTTGTATGTAAAAGTATTAGAAGTTCGTTATAAGAACGATAAAAAATTGGTGTTTATTGATAGCGGAATCTATCATGGTTTGATGGATGTGGTTCTTAAGAAATCTTCTTTTAAAATACAAGAAGAGACAGCTGAAAAGTCAGAACCATGTTTAGTATGCGGAGATTCGTCAGATGTGTCGGACATAATTGGCGAATATCATCTCCCTTGTTGTATAAAGAGAGGAGATGTGCTAAGAATCAAAGGATGCGGCGCTTATTGCGAAGAGCTAATAACGCCTTTTAGTAAAAAGAAGAAGCCAACCATCTGGCTGGCTTAAATATGGAGCTGTAGGATGGTCGTGACCCACCATTTCTGGAAAACAAATCCAGCGTCCTACTTTAGACGACAACAGCAAAACAATTCTATTATAATGTAATGGGATGCATAAGTCAAGAGGTTAAAAGAAAAAAGGAGATCGATATGAGTGATTTTGAAAAAACGGTTAATAGTTTTTTGAACGAAGAATTGCTTTCTACGAAAGGGCTTTCTAATGATTGTTGGGATAAACACGAGTTTGTCGACCAAGCTTTGTCGAGGTTATTTTTAAGAAGGTTTAGAAAATATGCGACTACGCAAGGTGTAAAAACTTTTGTACATGATCGTTTGGTTAATATTGTTCTAAAATCGCTTCCTTTGAGGTTTGTTCCTAGCTTTGGCGGCTACAAACATTGGTGGTGCCCAACATACCCAAAAACTGATTGGGCAGAGGTATTTAACATTAAATTTCTTTTAGAGTACTTGGCTCCGATTTTTAATTCATATACGACGAATAGAGTGTCGATAGAATATGAATCAGAAGAAGTAATACTAGCTGAATTGAATAATATCTCGCAAGACGGATTGGATGAATATACTAAATCTTTTAGAGAGGCTTTAAGTGTGTTTCAGTCTATAATAGGGGGAAAAGTTGATTTATCGCTTGTTTTAGCGCGAGAGCAGTATGAAGAAATGGGCTTTTCCAAAGGAAAGCTTTTGAAACGCATTGAAGAGATGATGCCAGAGTATTATGCTCGATTTGACGCTTATGAAGAAGAAGATAAAAAAAGGAGAATAGCAAAAGTTAAATCTAATTACAAACTGGATGGTGTGAAAGACTGTACGGGGTTAAGCGAGACGGAAAAATATAGACTATATAGAGAATCGCGAGTATTAAATGAAGCGTTTTTGGATGCGGATTACGAGATAAGAGGCGCCTCTTTCTTTGATGATGAAAGCACAATCCCCTTGTTGTTTTCTTTTGGTTTGGGTCCAGGTGGAGAGTCGTGGCCGCATATTGGATCAAGTTCTTCTTCTATGGTTGATTTTTGGGCTGGTATGGGTATTCTAGAGAAACGAGACAATGGGATGATAGTTCCTCGTATTATTTCTAGATCTCAGTATGAAATGATAAAGAATGCTTTGAGAAGTGTTCCAGTACAATCAAAAATGTCTGGGGCGAATAGCAATTATGATTCTATTCTCGTATACAATGGGACACTTGTGTTTTAATATTAAAAAAGAAGCAGATGGATTCGCGAAGCGTCAATAGGGCAACGCTGATAGTAAATGCGAAAAAGCGGCAAATTATCTAAGATCTAAGACCTACGAGAGCTATTTTTATAGTTAAAAAGGAACAGTTTTATTTAACGATAATCATATACGCAATCCTTTTTAAGGTTTATTTAAGCTTATCTTTTTATAATCGCATTATAAAATGTGGCTCGCAGTGCGGCGGGCGGAGGAGGAAAGTATGCGGATACTTTTAGCCGAAGACGAACCCGAACTCAACAGAGCGCTCGTGGCGGTCTTTACAAAAAACAATTATTCGGTGGACTCCGTCTTTGACGGAGAGGAAGCGGTCACCTACCTCACGGAGGGGGACTACGACTGCGCCGTCCTCGACGTGATGATGCCAAAGATGGACGGCATCACCGCCCTCAAGACCATTCGCAAGGCAGGGAAGACTCTCCCCGTATTGATCCTGACGGCGAAGTCGGAGATCGACGACCGCATCTTGGGGCTCGACAGCGGGGCGGACGATTACCTCACCAAGCCCTTTGCCGTGAAGGAACTGCTTGCCCGCGTTCGCGCGATCACCCGCCGCTTGACGGTGGGGGTGGACGCCAACTTGACCTACGGCAACTGCACCCTCTCGCGCTCCAGTTACCTCCTCAGCGCGCCGGGCGGGGAAGTGCGCCTGACCAATAAGGAATTTCAGATACTCGAAATGCTGATGAGCGCCCCGTCGCAGGTCATCTCGCCCGAGACCTTTATGGAAAAGATATGGGGCTTTGACAGCGACAGCGACATCGGGGTGGTGTGGGTGTACGTCACCTACGTCAGGAAGAAGCTCGCGCAGGTAAAAGCCAACGTGAACGTGAAGTCGCTGAGAGGCGCGGGATACACCTTGGAGATAGTATGATAAAGAAACTCAGGAAAAGGTTTATATTGATAGCGCTTGCCGTCGTGGCGGCGGTGCTCGTCGTCATCGTCGCGGGGATCGACGTCGCGAACTACCTTGATATGCGTGCTGAGGCGGATAAGACCATAGCCTTCCTCGAAGTGGAGAACGCCGCGCCCGCCCCCTTCGCCCCCTTGCCGGGGGAGATGCCGCAGCCGGGGGAGATGCCGCAGCCGGGCGAGGGAGGCGCCCTCACGGGCGACAGACCCGAGGGTCTCCCACGTGAAACGGCGTTTTCCGCCCGCTACTTTACGGTGGAGACGGACGAGAATGGGGTGGTCACGCAGATCGACCGCGATAAGGTCGCCTATGTAGAAACGGAGGATATCGCCGAGATCGTCGAGAAAGCGACGGGCAAAAAGGGCTTCGTCGGGAATTATCGTTATCTGCGCCGTGAGACCGAGGATGGCTATCACTACTTCTTTCTCGACTGCGAGAAGGAGGTGGACGCATGCCGCACCTTTATCGTCAGCAGCGCGATCATCACGGCGATCGGCCTCGCGGTCATCGCGCTCCTGATCATTCTCCTTTCCAAAAAAGCGCTCGCCCCCGTGGAGGAGAGCTATAAAAAGCAGAAGCAATTCATCACCGACGCGGGGCACGAGCTCAAGACGCCCCTCACCGTCATCAGCGCAAACGCGGAGCTATTGGAGCTTGACCTCGGCGAGGACAACGAGTGGCTGAAGTCTATCAAGGGGCAGGTGCAGAAGCTCTCCTCGCTGACCAAGGAGCTGGTCTATCTCTCGCGCATGGACGAGGGCGAGGGCAGGGTGGAAAAGGCGCCTTTCTCCCTAAAGAGTGCCTTGGAGGACTGCGCCGCCACCTTCCGCGAAGCGGCGCTCGTGGCAGGGAAGGAGATCACCCTCGACCTTGAAGAGGCTACCTTGACGGGCAACGAGGAGATGCTGCGCCGCGCCTTTACGCTGATATTGGATAACGCCGTCAAGTACGCCGAGGGGAAGGATATCCGCCTGACCCTCCGCAAGGACGGGAAAAAGGTCGTCATCGAGGAGACCAACGCCGCCTCCCTCGAAAAGGGAGAGCACCCGGAGCTCTTTGAACGCTTCTATCGCCCCGACGTTTCGCGCAGTAGCGCCACGGGTGGGCACGGCATCGGCTTATCCGTCGTCAAGGCGATCGTCGAAGCACACGGCGGAGAAGTCGCCTGTATCTCGGATGGCACTGCCGTGACCTTCCGCTTGACTCTGTCTCTCTGACCCTTCTCGCGCCGAAGAGATGCATCGATAAAACATCTATCACGATTTCGTGCCCCATGCGGGCACGACTTTTTATTATTACGCGCGCAGGGGCGGAAGGGGAATTTCGTTTTTTCAAAAATTTTTTATAAAAACCGTTTTCTTTAAGCCACGTTTAAGCTTTCCCCTCCATAATGAAGCCAAGAAAAGCAAAAAAGGAGGACGCTTTTATGAAACGTAAATGGATCATACTTATCGCAATACTGACGCTTATCGCGGTCTTTGCCGTGGCGTGCTCCGGCACGAATACGACTACGAACACTTCGTCGTCCGTGGACGGCGGGGTAGGCGCGACCACCGTGACCGAGAGCGAAAAGGCAGAGGCGGCTGCCGAGGTGGAGGATACCCTCTCCGATACGTCGGCGTCGGAGTACCTCAGCGAAACGGTAACGATCTCGGAAGAGCAGGAGGCGAGCGACGCAAGCGAGGAGGGCGCGGTGGAAATAGACCTCTCCACCCTCTCGGCGGATAACGCCCCCGCGGGCACCGAGTTTAAAAAGAACGTGCTGACCGTCAAGGCGGCGGGCACATACGTGCTGACCGGCACCTTGAACGGCGCGGTGGAAGTGGCGAAGAACGTGGAGGGCACGGTGCGTATCGTTCTCGCGGGAGCCACCATCCACACCCTGGAGAGCCAAACCTCAGCTGCCATCGTCTTTAAGGAGAGCAGCGAGCTGCGTATCCTGACCATCGCGGATGGCACCGTGAACGAAGTTTCGGACAGCGTGGGCGACACGGCTGCGGACGGTGACGGCGCGGCGATCCAAGCGAAAAAGAGTTCCCTCACCATCAACGGCAGCGGCACCCTGAACGTCATCGCGGTGGGCGAGGACGCGGGCGGCATCAAGGTCAAGAAGGATCTCACCATCCTCTCCGCCACCATCAACGTGACGGCGGTCAAGAACGGCATTAAGGCAGATAACCTCGTCTATATCAAGGACGCGACCCTCACCGTCACCGCGGGCAACGACGGCATCAAGACCGATATCGAGCCCGAGACCGAGGAAGAAGCGCTTGCCTATGCGGCAGACGCTACGGCGGGATACCTCTATATCGAGAACAGCACGATCACGGTGACCGCAGGGGACGACGGCATCGCGGCGAATAACTGCCTGTATATCGCGAACGGCGAGGACGACGTTATCACCGTCACCACGAACGGCGGCGCCCCCACCACCGTCACCGAGCAGAGCTCGGACGCGGCGGACGGCAAGGCTTTGAAGGTCGGCGGCATCGTGCTTGAGGACGAAGAGGGCAACGAGACCGACTATCCCGCAACGCACGAAACAAATTACGCCCTCGTCATCACGGGCGGCAAGTTCATCCTGAATTCCAACGACGACGCCATCCACAGCAAGGGGAACGTGCTTATCGCGGGCGGCACCTTCGATATCGCTACGGGCGACGACGGCATCCACGCCGAATACCTGACCAAGATCGCAGGGGGCGACGTCACCATCGCCAAGAGTTACGAAGGCATCGAGGGCGCGGCGGTGGAGATCACGGGAGGCACCATCAGCGTCACCGCAGTGGACGACGGCGTCAACGCCGCGAATGCCGACCTCAGCGGGTATACTTACTATATCGTGATATCGGGTGGCAACCTGACGGTGAACTGCTCGGGCGACGGCATCGACAGTAACGGCAGACTCCTGATCTCGGGCGGCACGGTCATCGTCTACGGACCCGCTAACGGCGGCAATTCCGCCCTCGACAGCGAGTCGGGCACCACGATATCGGGCGGCACCGTGATAGCCACCTGCCGCGAAGCGATGGACCCCGTGGGCGCCACGCAGTATATGGTGACGGCAAACGTCTCCGTCCAAGCAGGGAGCACGGTCACCTTGAAGAACGCTTCGGGCGAAACGGTCGTCACCTTCGTAGCACCCAAAGCCTTCCAAAACGTTACGATAAGCACTTCCACGATGACCTCGGGCACCTACACCTTGACCTATGGCTCCTCCTCGGTGACCTTGACGGCTACCACGGGAACGAGCGGCGGCATGGGCGGCGGCATGGGTGGACAGCCCGGC
>DFEQ01000036.1:0-4476 GCA_002368735.1 Christensenella sp. UBA3798 | reverse complement strand
CGGCGGCATGGGTGGACAGCCCGGCAGTATGGGCGGCGGCGGACGCCCCGGGCAGATGAGATGACCTCTCTGCCATGATGAAACAGACATTTCCATTCCTTCCTTCCTTTGAGGCATTGTGTCGGATTCGGCGCAATGCCTCTTCTTATCATCCGGTGCCGAATAATAAAAAGTCGCATCTCGGGAAAGATGCGACGGACGGATCGGACGATCGGCGAAGGACCTTGCGGATCACTTATCCCATACGAGCACGGCTTTCTTGACGGTCACGCGGGTCACGGGGACGTCCGAGGAATTGTAGGCATCTGCGCCGTAATAGAGAGCCTCGCTCCCCGTTTCCACCTTCTCGAGGCGGCTGACCACAGCCATGCTCTCCATATCGATGACCCTACCGAAGGCGGCGTACAGCCCGTCCCAACCCGTCACGACGGCGGAACAAATAAAGAACTGCGATGTCGCGCTATCGTATGCCGTCGTGCGCGCCATGGAGATCACGCCGCGGGTGTGCGACAGGGTGTTATTGACGCCGTTGGCGAGGAATTCGCCCTTGATAGCGTCGTGCGTCGCCGTCTTTTGGACATATTTATTGTTTTTTATCTCAAAGCCGCCGCATTGTATCATCTGCTTTTCGATGATGCGGTGGAAGGCGACCCCCGTATAGAAGCCCTCCTTGACGTAGGTGATGAAGTTATCCACCGAGATGGGCGCCACGCCGGGATAGAGCTCCAAGCGGATGGTCTCGCCCGTGCTCAACGTGAACTCCACGAAAGGGTCCTTCTTATTGCGGATGCCGAAGTCGCCCGCGGTGTAGGTCTTTTGCCAAGAGGCAATGGTCGCGGCGGGAGCGGGATCTACATAAGATTCGGAGGCGCTATCCGAGCAGGAAGCGGCGGAGAGAGCCGTCGCGATGAGGAGTAAACATACGAGAATGATACAAAGAAACTTTTTCATAACGACATTATATATAAATTACGAAAGAAAAGCAACAAACGCGCGTTAAGGCGATACGCTCTTTTCTACGCGGGCTTTTTTTCAAGGAAGGGGAACATCGCCTTCACGCCGCGGAATTTACGGAAGAAGATTTCGCGCAAGAGTATCGTCAGCACGAAGGGGATGGTGCCGCCGACGAGGACGTCGCTCATAAAGTGCGCGCCCGCCACGATGCGCCCGATGGCAGTGAGTCCCGTCCATAGGATAGGGACGAGCCACAAGGCGAACTTTCCCTTTTTGTTTTCTATTTTTAAGCAATCTATCAGGAGTATCAAGGAGTAGGTCAGGGCGGCGCTCTCGGTGTGTCCGCTGGGGAAGGAGCGGAAGGCGTCGGTGTAGTCCACGAGCGGGGTGGCGCGCATCAGGTCGGCGTGATCGGTCACCTCGTACCAACGGGTGTATAGATCAAAGCCGCCCACCGACTGCCCGTACGCGCTGTTCATCGAGCGGAAACGCACGCGGTCCACGTATCCCTTGACGCGGGAAACGACGGTGCCTGCAAGGAGGTCGAGGATAAAGTATACCACCGCAAAGTAGGCAAGGCGCCGCCACGTTTCGAGCTCTATATCGCGGGTCAAGTATGCCGCAAGGGAAACGAGCCCAAGGGACATAACGTAGGAAATGACGTAGACGGTGGGCTTGACGCTGTCTATCGCCGCGAGGGCGCTTTCCGCGTCCTCGGCGATCATGTGCCGCATGGGGTAGAGGATCATATCTCGGAAGCCGCCCGATAACAGGTGTGTCGCCACCCCCACCCCCGCGAGGAGAAAGAGGAGGGATAGCCATTTCTTAGTGAAAGACTTACAAAAAAGCCAACCTATCGAGAGGGCGGCGAATGCTCTGAGCAAATATCTCGGAAGCATCCCCACCGCCTCGAAAAAGTTGGCGAAAACGTCGCTCGTATAGAACTCTCCCTCTTTGAGGGAGAAGTGCGTCAAAATGCGGCTGACTTCGAGGTCAAAAAAGGTCGCGACGGTCAAGAGCGCGCCGAATAGGGCGAGAAAGACGACGACCGCCAGGTGGTTTTTCTTGCCCTCGACAGTCATCGGGTCTACTCGTCGTCCGAGGGGAATTCCTTGCTGTCGTCCTCCTCGTCGTTTTCGTCCTCCTCGTCGTAGATTTCCTCTTCCTCTTCGCCATCCTCGGCAAGGAAGTAGGGATCGTCGGCGTCCGAGTCATCTTCAAAGTCCTCGTCGGTGAGACCGTACTTGTCGCGCAGGAGCTCCTCGTAGAAGTGGGCGCGCGCCTCTTGATGATACGCCGATACCCACAGAGCGCCCACGCCGAAGCAGAGGAAGCCGAGGAGATACCAACCGATAAAGGTCAGGTCGAGCAGGAAGAGCTTGCCCTTGTAGCCGTCCATCAGCTGTTGGCTCTCGTCCAAGCACGCCTTCCAGGTCTTTTTGCCTTCACCGTCTTGCATGATGTAGAAAGCCATCGAGTAGGCATAGGACTTCACGATGCCGGGGATGATGAATAAGAGGCTCCACAGGAAGATGAACAAGTCGCGCATAAAGCCGAGGATGACGGACTCCGCGAGGTTCTCCTTGAAGCCTACGAAGACCTCCTTCACCGCCACTTCGCGGTTGCCGCGGGCGACCTTGACGTATATCCGCGCAAGGGAGTAGGAGATGGGCCCGCCGAGCAGCACGGAGAGCAGGAAGAGGGGGAACCCGATCAGCGCGCCCAGCCAGGTGGGCAGGGCGGAGGAGATGGAGGAGAGGAGGCTCGGGATCCCCTCGACGAAAGCCGCGACGACGGCGCAAAGGATGAGCATCAGCCAGGTGCGGCCGAAGATGTTGTCGTTCAGCGAGCGGCGAGCGCGCGCTCTGAGTTCTTGGGCAGGGATCATGATTCGCTCCTTTTCGATCGTTTCCGATCGTATAATGGATTTTATGCTATTATTTTATAATCTTGAACGAGCAAAGTCAACATTGCTCTTGAAAAAGGCGCTCTTTGAGTGCTAAAATAACAAAAAGGAGAACGAAATGGACGTTATCGAATGCGTAAAAAACAAATTGCCGCTCGGCAAAGCCGCCCTTGCAGGTATCGTTGGCGGGTACCTTTCGGGAGAAGTCACGAAGGCGAGGATGACGGAATTTTTGCGCGCGGTGTGCGAGTGCGGGATGTCGGACGAGGACGCCACCTACCTCACCGAGGTCATGCTTGAATCGGGCGAAACGCTCTCCTTTAAGCCGCGGGAGTACCCCTACGCGGACAAGCATTCGACGGGTGGGGTCGCAGATTCTACCACCCTCATCATCGCCCCCATCGTGGCGGCGGCGGGAGTCCCCTTCCTCAAGATGAGCGGCAGGAAGCTCGGACACACGGGCGGCACCATCGACAAGCTCGAATGCTTCAAGGGACTGCGAACCGAGCTTACCGTGGCGGAAGCGGAAAAGGTGGTGGACAAGGTGGGCGCGGCGGTCATCGCGCAGACGGGGGAGCTCGTCCCCGCGGACAAGGCGCTGTATAAGCTCCGCGACGAAACGGATACCGTCAGGAGCCTCCCCCTGATCGCATCCTCCGTCGTATCAAAGAAGCTCGCGAGCGGGGCGGAGGTCTTGGTGCTGGACGTAAAGACGGGGGCGGGCGCCTTCATGGAGAGCGTTACGGAGGGCGAAGCCCTCGCATCCCTCATGGTGCGCATCCTGACCCTCTCGGGCAGGCGGGCTGCCGCCGTCCTCAGCGATATGAATTCCCCCCTCGGCGAAGGGGTGGGCGGCGTGATGGAGGTCATCGACGCCATCGAAGTATTGGAAGGAAAGAAAAGTCGTCTGCGCGAGCTCGCCCTCCTGATCGCAGGCAAGATACTATCTCTTGCAAAAGGCGTGTCGGACGAGGCGGGACGGGCGGAAGCGGAGGGGATCCTCGCAAGCGGCGCGGCGCTCGGTAAACTCCGCGAAATGGTCGCGGCGCAGGGCGGCTCGCTTGACCTATTCAAGGGAGAAACAAGGGACTCCATCCTATCAAAGCGCGCGGGCGTCGTCCTCGCAGATAGGGCGGGCTACGTCAAGAGTATCGACTGCGTGAAGCTCGGGCTCCTCGCGCGAGAATTCGAGTCGGGCGGCGGCTACGGAATGCACGTCCCCGTCAAAGTGGGCACTGCCGTCAAGCAGGGCGAAGCCCTCGTTCGCCTCTTCGGCGAAAACCCCGCCTCGGTGGATGCCCTTCGCGCCCTCGAAAGCTGCTTTGAAATCGTATCGGAACGCGTTTCCCCCGACCCGCTTGTCTATAAAATCGTGTCGTAAAAAGCGAAAAAGAACGCAAACGCAAGAATTCCGAAAAAACGCTTGATTTAGATTTCGCAATGCATTATAATACAAAGGTGCTTGGGGATATGGCTCAGTTGGTAGAGCGATACGTTCGCATCGTATAGGTCAGGGGTTCGAATCCCCTTATCTCCACCAAGCAACGAAAAAGCAGTCGATGAGACTGCTTTTTTCGTTTTTACTACCTCGAACAGGGGATGAGAACCGAGAGCGG
>DFEQ01000082.1:5083-25474 GCA_002368735.1 Christensenella sp. UBA3798 | reverse complement strand
AACGAGCACATCACCGCCTTCCACGGCGTGCCCACGATGTTCATAGCGATGCTCGAGCATCCCGACTTCCCCAAGACTGACTTCTCCTATATGCGCACCGGCATCATGGCGGGCTCTCCCTGCCCGATCAGCGCGATGAAGGACGTGGTGGAGAAGATGCACATGACCGAGATCACCATCGTGTACGGTCAGACCGAGGCGTCCCCCGGCTGTACGATGAGCTCCACCGACGATCCCGTCGAGGTGCGCGTCGCCACCGTCGGCAGACCGCTCCCCGAGATAGAGTGCCGCATCGTGAACCCCGAGACGGGGGAGGACTGCCCCGACGAAGTGACGGGCGAATTCCTCGCGCGCGGGTATAATATAATGAAGGGCTACTACAAGATGCCCAAAGCTACCGAAGCCGCGATAGACAAGGACGGCTGGCTGCATACGGGAGACCTCGCTTGCCGCACCAAGGAAGGGAACTTCCGCATCACGGGCAGGCTCAAGGATATGATCATTCGCGGCGGCGAGAATATCTACCCCAAGGAGATCGAGGAATTTATCTATACCCATCCGAAGGTCTCGGACGTGCAGGTCATCGGCGTGCCCGACGAGCAGTACGGCGAGGAGATCATGGCTTGCATCATCCTGAAAGAGGGCGAGACCATGACCGCCGACGAGATGAAAGCCTATATCGGGGCGAATATGGCGCGCCATAAGGTACCTCGCTACGTGGAGTTCGTCACCGAGTTCCCGATGAATGCGGCGGGCAAGATCTTGAAGTACAAGATGCGCGAGGACGCGATCAAGAAACTGGGATTGCAGAAAGCCAGCAAGATCGAAACCGCTTGATTTGGTGGCGAATAACGGCGCATCTGCTTTGTTCCTGACTACGGGGCGGCGAAATCACGTACAAGGAGTACGCTCATTCGTCGCCCCTTGTCGAGCCTCGCATCTGCAACCCTTCTTCGCCACCAAATACGAGTGAATATGCTTTCAGGTCGATAAAGGAGGTAACGTTTGTTTTTTCGGAGCGAATAGGCGGGTCGGGTGATTGCTGCTGCACCACTCTCCACCGCCGATTTTTGTTCTTCGCGGCGAAGCGCGCCATCATTCCCAATTAAATGATTCCGCATTCCGAATTATAAAAGCATCGCTATCCGCTGCCGCATATTATAGAGAGATGATAAACTTAACTGTCGGAAAACCGCATAGGGTATTGCTGAGGTATATATTACCTCTCTTTTTGAGTGTGGTATTCCAGCAGATATACAACATCGCGGACAGCGTGGTGGTAGGGAAGTTCGTGGGGGAAGAGGCTCTCGCGGCGGTGGGCAATAGTTACGAGATCACCCTCGTCCTGCTCGCCTTCGCCTTTGGATGCAATATGGGTGCCTCCATCGTCACGGCGAAGAACTACGGCGCGGGCAATTATACCGAGATGAAGAGCGCCATCAATACATCGCTCCTTTCCACCCTCGCGGTGACCATCGTCCTGATGCTCGTGGGCTTTTTGTCGGCTCGACCTCTCCTCGTGGCGCTCAATACCCCCGCGGAGATACTCGGTGACAGCCTTTCCTACCTCTATATCTACCTCGCGGGGCTTTTATTCCTCTTTTTCTATAACGTTTCCACCGGCATCTTCGCCGCGCTCGGCGACTCGATGACCCCCTTTATCTTTCTCGTCGTCTCCTCCATCGCGAACGTCCTAATGGATATCCTCTTCGTCGCGGTCTTTCACATGGGCGTCAGCGGCGTCGCTTGGGCTACCTTTATCTGTCAAGGCGCCTCCGCCGTTGCGGCGGGGATCGCTCTCTATCGGATCCTCCGAAAGGTCAAGACCGAGGAGAAGCCGAAGCTATTCTCTAAGGGAGCTTTTAGGGACTTTTTGATCGTCGGGGTGCCCAGTACGCTGCAACAGAGTTTCATTTCGGTAGGGAATATCGTCCTGCAGGGGCTCATCAATTCCTTCGGTACCGCCACCATCGCGGGATACGCCGCCTCGGTGAAGTTCAATAACTTCGCGGTCACCGGTATGCACCAGGTCGGCAACGGCGTTTCCAACTACACCGCGCAGAACGTCGCGGCGGGGAAGGAGGACCGCGTGAAGGGCGGCTTCTTGTACGGCGCCATCATCGCGGCGGCGATAGGGCTCCTCTTCTTCTTTGTGTATTTCTTCTTTAACCGCGATATCATGCTGCTTTTCTTGAACCGTGAAAGTCGCGAAGCCATCGAGGTGGGGCACGACTTTTTGACCACCGTCGCCCCCTTCTACGTGATGATCTCGGGGAAGCTCGTCGCAGACGGCGTGCTGCGCGGAGAAGAGAGGATGGGGCTCTTTATGGTCAGCACTTTCACCGACCTCGCGCTTCGCGTGGGGCTCGCCTTTGCCCTCGCCTCCACCTATCTCGGTTCGCGCGGGATATGGTGGGCGTGGCCCATCGGTTGGGGGGTCGCCCTCGTCCTCTCCGTTGCCTTCTGCTTTGTGAAGAAGAAGCCGCTTCCGCATATTTCCACCGTGCAGGAAGGCGAAAAATAAGGTATAATGATATATAGCCCCATCGGCATTTGATTTAGAGGTATATACGAATGAGAAAGATCATCGTCATCGGCGCGGGGATCGGCGGTTTGTACGCCGCGAAACCCCTCTCCGAAATGGGTTATAACGTCACCGTCATCGAGGCGCGCCGAAGGGAGGACCTCGGCTATCCTTGGTACGACTCGGTCGAACCTACGACCTTTACGGACGTAGGACTTGATGTTCCCGAGGACGCCGTCATCCCCAAACAAGTTCTCAATTATTACGCCCCCTCGGGCGAAGGCAAGATCAAGCAGCCCGACCGCGCGGGCAAGTCGCTCGACGTGCATCGCGAGAAACTCATCCGCTTCCTTCTGTCCCGCTTGGAGCCCCATTGCGCCCTTCGATTTGAAGAGAGGGTGAAGGAGCTCGTCATCGAGAAGGGCGCGGTCAAAGGGGTGGTCACCGATAAGGAGACCCTTGACGCCGATCTCGTCATCGACTCGTCGGGGCTCTTTTCTCCCTGTCGCACCGCAACGCCCGACGATTTCCTCCTGAACGATCCTCTGCACGAAAACGACTATATCGTAGCCTACCGCGAGGTCTATTCGCGCGAAAGTACCGATAAGGAGCCTCGCCCCAACGTCTATCTCTACCCCGCGGGGCTGATGCTCGCCTGGTGCAAGACCGAGCCCGATATGGGGGGTATGGACGTCTTCCTCGGCAGTTATGAGGAAATAACATCGGAGGGGAAGGCGAAGGCTCTCGATTTCCTTCGCGCGCATAACCCCGCTCTCGGCGGGGAACTCCTCTCCACCCGCAAGGAGTGCGTGCCTCTTCGCTATCCCCTCGGCGTGCTCGCGGCGGACGGCTACGCCGTCATTGGCAACGCCGCCTTTATGACGCAGCCTTTCTGCGGCTCGGGGATCGAGGTCTCGCTGAAAGCGGCGATGGACCTCGTCTCGGTCATTCGCGAACTCAAGGACGCCCCCTTTACGGCGGAGTATTTGTGGAAATACACCCTCCTCTTCGTCAAGCGCTTCGGCGCCTACTACGCCGCGCAGTACGTCTTCCGTCAGGCGATCGAGGCGCTCTCGCCCGAGGACCTCGACTTTATCTTTACTTCGGGACTCTTCGACAAGGGCGTCGTCGCCCTCGCCACCTTCGACAAGGCGCACATCAAGGATATCGACGTGCGAGGCTTCTTCCGCGGCTTCCTCTCCACCTGGCACAGGAAGGACATCGTCACCACCGTGCGCGAAGCCTTCAATCGCGCCGTCCGCGCCTACCTCCTCACCCGCACCCTCCCCGTGAAGTACGACAAAACAAAGGTCGCCACCTGGAAAGGGCAGTACGACGCCTTTATGCGCGCCGCCGCAGGGGAGATACGCAGAGCGTACCTTGATGCAAAGAAATAAAGATTTCTTTGCGTGATATTTGCCGCAATGCGGCAAGTGATATTGCCTTCGGCAGTGCTATTTGTCCTACGGACAAGTGATATTTCTCGCGTTGCGAGAAGAAAAGGGTTGCCTGCAGGGCTCCTTTTTTTCACCCTTTACAAAGGGGGATCGTCTGCCGCGTTAGCGGGAGAGGGGGATTTTTTCAAAACTACATTCAGTCTTTTATTCCGAGGAAATAGTCGGCTGAAACGTCAAATGCGAGCGCCATTCTTTTCAAAATATCGTAGCCGGGCTTCGCTTTGCCGCGGAGCCATTCGCTGACTTGACTTTGTTTGACACCGATCTTGGCGGCAAAAGCCACCTGCGTCAGTCCTTTCAGTAGCAAGAATTCTTCCAAGATCTCTTTGAACTCCAAGTCTTCCATACCCCTATTGTATAGAATTTTCTATTTTTCTTCTTGACATATAGAATATTCTATATTACAATTTATTATGACGATGCGTTTTGATCGGGCATGAGAGAGAACGAACGCCATCGTCTGACGAATATTCCTTACATTTGACACTCATTGATTTTTTAGGTAAAATAAAACTGTCAGTTTGAAAGTAAAATTGTTTTTCTTTCAAAAAACAGGTTGATCGGAGGAAATGGATGAAAAAGATTTTTGTCGTCATAATGATTTGCCTGCTTATTACGCTTGTTTTTGCCTGCTGCCAAAATGATGGATCGACACAAACGGAGCTCGTAAACGAGTCGATGAATGGATTTGCCGATCCTGCCGGTGCTTCCGATCCGACGGGGGATACCGGTACGACAAGTGATACCATTTTAAAGGAAGAGCCCTTCGTGTTCGAGCTGTTGCAGGACGGAACGTATCGTATCAGCGCGGGCGAGGGGGTGATTCCCAAACGGTTGGAGATCCCTTCCGAGCATAACGAAGTTGCCGTAACCGAAGTGAAGAACAAAGGGTTTATGGGCAATGCGAACATAGAAGAAGTCGTCATTCCGGAAAGTATTACGCGGATCGGGGCAAAAGCCTTTGCCGATTGTACCGCCTTGACCTCCTTCACACTCCCGTACAACGTCGATACCCGTGCCGCAGCCGATGCGCTCGAAGGATGCACGGCGCTACGCACTTTTGAAGGATGGACGCCCACCGTCGAAGGCGCAGGAGCCCTGAGTTATCAATTGCTCTATTATTCCGAAACGGGACCCGTACGCACTTTAACTACGATACAAACCGATGCGCCCGGGCCGGAGTATTCCGTCGCTTCGATAAAAATTAAGCTGTTTCGTTGCAAAATGGAGTTTTTCGACTACGACGCATTGGCGACTCTGGAAGCGCCCGAAGAAGGAATGGATCTTTGGATAAATTTGTCGGCTGAAACCACCTCTCTCACAATTCCCGACGGGGTAGTGGGGTTGGGTCTCCTGTCTTCAAGCGGTCACGATCTGACCTCTCTCACTTTGCCGAAAAGTATCAAGGCGTGCCTGAATACGTTCGGCGCGCCTCGGTCGGGATCGCTTTCCGTTTATTATCAGGGGACGCTTTTGGAGTGGTGCGGAAACGTAAATTTCGAAGGGTTCCCCGCGGGGAGCGCTCTGTATGTAGACGGCAATAAGGTCGCGGGGGAGATAGTCATTCCCGATGGCACGACGAGTGTGGGCGTAGGGGCTTTCAGCATACTTGCGGAAATAACCCGTGTGACCTTGCCTAGCGGCGTTACGAGCATAGGGATGTCGGCGTTTCAAGGATGTACGGGGCTGACTGACGTCACTATTCCGAGCAGTGTAACAAGTATCGACTCCTATGCTTTTTCCGGTTGCACGAGTTTGACCTCCATCAACTTCCAAGGGACGAAAGAGCAATGGGTGAATATAGAAAAAACCATGTCCTGGGATAGAGACTCCGGCAATTATACCGTTCACTGTATCGGCGGCGATATCGCGAAAGGAGAGTAACGGGAGAAAAGTTTCGTAGAAACACAACGAAAGATCCACGGGATCGATCCGTGGATCTTTTTAAACTTTTTTCTCTCAAAAAAGGCAAGGGAAGCGATAAGTAAATATCGGCAAAAGACCGTCAGAGGTGATCCTCGCTTTTTTTTGAAAAAAGACAGCAGAGAAGGGTCCATTGCCGAAGCTCGATCTAATTTCAAAAAGTGCGAGTGCGGAGAGTGGTGCAGAGACAAGCGCGATGCCACCCCAAGAAATCTGTTATTTCTCGGGGACCTCGGTTGAAGAAAAGGGCAGGCGCGTACTCCTTGTGGAAACTGCCCTTTGATGAAATAGTTAGCGAAAGCTGCCGTTGGGGTCCCAGAAGAATTGATTAAATTCTTATGGGCGCTCGTGGAATATCGCCTTTTTAATTAGGAATGATGAATTAGGAATTGTGGATGGTTTTATAACGTTATAGAAAAAAGACCGAGGAGAATCGTGCAGATACGAGGCACGTCAAAAAACAGCGCAGGCGCGTACTCCTTGTACGTAACTGCGCTGTTTTGAAGACAGAAACAAAGTAGATGTGCGGTTATACTCGGTCTTTTACTTAACGAGGCCCTTTTCAAGAAGAAGCTGCGCGATCTGCACCGCATTCGTCGCGGCGCCCTTACGGATATTGTCCGCCACCACGAAGAGGTTGCAGCCGCTCTCCACGCTGTAGTCGAGGCGGATACGGCCGATATAGACTTCGTCGTGATTCTCGGCGTAGATGGGCATCGGGTACTTCGCGTTCTTGTCGTCGTCCACGAGGATGACGTTGGGGAAGGAGGCGAGCGCCTCTTTGATGCCCTCCAAAGTGCAGGGCTTATCAAATTCGATGTTGATACTCTCGCTGTGACCGTGGAAGACGGGGACTCTGACGGTGGTCGCCGTGACGCGGAGGTCGGGTCTGCCGAGGATCTTACGGGTCTCGTTGATCATCTTTTCCTCTTCCTTGGTGTAGCCGTTGTCGAGGAAGACGTCGATCTGCGGGATGACGTTGCCGAAGATGGG
Source organism: Christensenella sp. UBA3798 (assembly GCA_002368735.1). Classification (GTDB taxonomy): domain Bacteria; phylum Bacillota; class Clostridia; order Christensenellales; family CAG-1252; genus CAG-1252. The sequence continues at coordinate 18,577 of DFEQ01000082.1, read as the reverse complement.
GTAGGGGAACTTCTTGGGCGCTTCGCCGTTGATGCCGTCCTTGAGGTCCATATATCCCTGCACGCCGGCGCCGCTGACCGCCTGATAGGTGGAGTACACCACACGCTTGATATGATACTTCTCGTCAAGGGGCTTCAAGGCAAGCATTGCCTGAATGGTAGAGCAGTTGGGGTTCGCGATGATGCCGTGATTCCACATAACGTCGTCGGGGTTGACCTCGGGGACGACGAGGGGCACGTCCTTATCCATACGCCACTGGCTGCTATTATCCACCACGATGGCGCCTTGAGAAGCGAAGATGGGCGCGAAGGTCTTGCTGACCGAGCCGCCCGCGCTGAACAAAGCGATATCCACCTTGACCTTCTTCACGTTCTCCTCGGTGAGCTCGATGACGGTGTGGGGCTTGCCCATAAAGTCGATGACCTTGCCCGCGCTCTTTGCGCTGGCGAAGAGGTAATAGTTCTCCACCGGGAGCTTGCGCTCGGTGAGCACTTCCAAAAATTTATTGCCGACCATGCCCGTCGCGCCTACGACGGCGAGATTGATTTTTCTCATAATGCCTCCGTTATTTCGGCGTAATTACGCCGCATTCTCAATAAATGCTAACAAAAAAAACGGTGAATGTCAAAGAATTGACTTATATTTACTTTGATATTTTTAGTTTTTAGTGTAAAATAAGGGCAGGAGTAAGTATGAGCAGAGTTGATTTATTATTGAAGTTGACAGTGGACAGAGACAGGCGCACCAATACGGGTGAGGTCGAGCAGCATTCCGTCAAGCACGCTTTCAGCGTCTTTTCGGAAAACCTCAGCAAAATGCTCCTCATAAACCTGGTGTACGCCTTCATCTTTGCGCTTCCCTTTATCTTTTGCGTTTTCGTGTGGCCCATGCTCGCCAAGAATTACTTCTTCGGTTCGGGCGGCTACAACTTTATCGGGCAGGTCGGCATCGGCTATCCCGGCGTGGTGAACACGATGGCGGAAGGGTACGCTATCCTCTTCAAGCATTACTTTAATATGTACATCCCGGTGCTCTCCGCCTCCATCGTGCCGATGGTATTCGGCTTGTCGGGCGTGTTCCACTGCATGCGTGGCTATATGTGGGGGGAGAACGTGCGTCCCGTCAAGAGCTTCTTCCGCGGCATCAAGAGGCTGTGGAAGCCCTTCCTCATCACCGCTTTTGCCGTCGCTGCCATCATGTGCGGCGTCTTGTACGGCTGCTACTGGCATATCAGCCTTTTGAAGGCGGGCGCGGCGAACGCAGGCTCGTGGATACTCTTTATCTTCCTCATCCTTCTCGTATGGGTCATGGTGGCTATCCTCTACTTCCTCCTGCCCATCTTCGCGTGCTATCGCTTCTCCTATAAGGACTCTTTGAAAAACAGCGCGCTGCTCTTCTTGATCTTGTTCCCCGGCGCTTTGTTCGCTTCGGCGTTCACTATCGGCGTCTTTATGCTTTCGGCGGCGGGCTCGGTCCTCAATTTCCTCATCGGTATATTGATGCTCGGCTTGGGCTTTACCTTCCTCGCGGGCTTGTGGACGAGCTGCGCGCAGAAGGCGTTCGGCAACTTTATCCTCCCGCAGTTCGAGAGCGGACAGTCGGGCGGCAAGATGAAGGTGGACGCTCGTCGCGGCGTGAACCCCTACAAAGAGGCGAAGCAAAAGAAGAAGGAGCAGGAAAAGAGCGCCATCGGGCAGGCTACGAAGCAGAGAGCGGAGGACGCCGCCGCAAACGCGGAGGAAAATGCTCCCACCGATAAGAAGAAAAAGAAAGCCACGAAACACGTGTCTTATAAGAGGAAAAAATAAATGGACTCTATCGCTAAGGCGCTCGTCTTTGACGGGCAGGTCAAGGTGGTAGCCTTCAAGACCACCGACGTTGTTAACGAAGCGATCCGCTTGCATTCGCTTTCGCCCCTTGCGGCGGAGGCTCTCGGCAAGGTGCTGTCGGTCGCCGCGTATATGTCTAACGAACTCAAGGGCGACAAGGAAAAGCTCAGCGTCCACGTGCAGGACAAGGGCGTCCTCGGTTCCATCATCGTGGCGGCGGACGCAGGCGGCAAGGTCAGGGGCTACGTGGAGCATCCGGACGCCACCCTCCCGCCTCTCGGCAACGGGCGGCAGGACCTATTTAAAGGCATCGGCAGCGAAGGCTTTATCACCGTCATCAAGGACCTCGGGCTCAAGGACCCCTACGTCGGGAAGACCGAGCTCGTTAGGGGCAACCTCGAAGAGGACTTTGCCTGGTACTTCACCCGCAGCGAAGGGTCGCCGACGGCGCTCGCCCTCGAAGTGCTCATCGGGGAGGACGGCAAGTGCGTTTCGGCGGGCGGCGTGCTCGTACAGCCCATGCCCGGTTGCCCAGAGCATATCCTCGTGGTGGTGGAGGACATCGTCTCCGGCTTTGCAAACGTGGGCGATATCTTGAAGGTCAAGGAGCCTTCCGACATTTTGAAAGACTATTTCGGACACTTCGAGATAGAATATTTCCCCGAAGTTACCCCTCTTTATCGTTGCAAGTGCAGTCGCGAGCAGATGAGCAAAGCGGTCATCGCCCTCGGCAGGGGGGACTCGGTCAACCTCTTGATGGAGCGGGGCGAGATCGAGGTGGTGTGTCATTTTTGCGGCACGAAATACGTATTTTCCAAACAGGACGTTATAGAGATCTGGCAAAAGTATGATCATAAAATTTGACCGTACTCCCGAGGAGCTTTTCAAGCTATCGAAAGAAGCATTTGCGCGCGGTGAACTTGACCGCGCTCTTCTTTACGCAGAGGACGCCGTGCGGGGCAAGGGGTGCGCGGAGTATAAACTTTCGCTGGCGGAAGTGCTCTTGGCTATGGGGCGCTACAACGACGCGGCGAACAGCGCGATGGAGGCTCTCTGTTACGGTACGGGACTGCGCGCGGAGCTGTACGATATCCTTGCGCGCGTGGCGGGCGAACTCGGGCACTTCTACGAATCCTTCCATTACCTTGCCAAAAAGGCGCATTACGAAGGGGACGACGACACCCTCGACGCGATGGACGCCGTCATTGAAGAATTGGACGCCGAGAACCAAGGGGCGGAGGACAAAGGGCTCTTCCTCGTGGGAAAAGAGGAGGAGAAAAAGCCTGACCCCACCACCCTTCTCAGGGCGAACTACGCTCTCAATCACGGGGAATTCGCGGAGGCTATCCGCCTGGCGATGGAGGAAGGGGAAGGCTCCGAGCATTATCTCGAAGCGCGCAATATCCTCCTGCGCGCCCACTTGAAGCGCAAGGATAACGAGCGCGCCCTCCAAACGGCGGAGGAGCTGATCAAGCTCGAACCAAAGAACGGCTTCGTGCTGCACGTCCTCATCGTACGATTTAAAAAGAAGGAATATATCCCCCTATTGTCCGCGGTGGCGGATGGGGGCAGCGATATCTATTACGCCATCTTGACGGCGGAGGCGGTGGGGGATCACCCGCTGGCGCTTCGCCTTTCCGACTTACTTTTGGAAGCCAATCCTTACGTCCCCGGCGCCTACTTCGTGGCGGCGTGCGCCCGCCTCAATGCGGGGGATAAAAAGGGGAGCGAAAAGCAGCTTTCCGCCCTCTTTTCCATCTATCGCAAGTATCCGCGCGAAATTCTTCTGAAGGGGTGGCGGCGCCTCAAAAAATGCGACGCGGGCTTCTCGGGGCGGCTCCCGTACGAGGTGGTGCGCATCTTGGAGCGATATGTCCTGAGCCACGCGCGGGACGAGGAGGAGTTCCTCGCATCCATGCTGACCGACGACGCCTTCCGAGCCTCTCTCCTCTTTGTCTTGGAGGAAGGGGAAAAGAAGGTCACTTCGCGCATCGTCGGCTATCTTCGCACCCTTTCCAATCGTCACGTGGACGGCTTTTTTGCCAAGGTGCTGTTGCGTTACGACGTGGACCTTATGCTGAAGAGGGAGATTTTTGCCGCGCTGTGGCTGCGTAAGGAGAAGGGGTCCCTCTTCGTGGCGCAATCGGTGGTGCCCGTGCGCGTGCCTTGCTCAAAGCCCCTGCATTATTCCATCGCGCCGCAATCGCTTCGCAAGGCGTATGCGGAGGTCTATTCCTTCCTGCTTTGCATGACGGACGCCCGGTGCGAGCCGAGGCTCAACGCCCTCTTTTCGCGTATCTTGTGCCTGGACGGGGCGGAGGACTTGTCCGAAGAGGTCATTCTCGGCGCCTTTCTCTATCGACTGCTTTCAGAAGGCATCATTCCCATCGCTCAAGACGCGCCCTCGGAGGGGGACGCCTGTCGCTTTCTTTTGCAGTTCATCTTCGGTCGTCGCCGCGTCAATATGGCGCGGGTGCGTATGCTCGACCGTATCATCGCGGACTGACGTTTCGGCGGCATTGAAGCCGCCTTTTTTACATATCTATCAATATGAAAGTTTTAAAAGCCGTTCGGGTGTCGGCGCTCTTCGTGGGCTCCGTCGTGGGGGCGGGGTTCGCCACGGGGCAGGAGATAATGCTCTTTTTCGGCGGGGACGGCGTCATCAGCCTCGTTGCCGCTTCTCTCTTTATGGCGACCTGCGTCTTTGCGTTTATGGAGATCGGGGCAAAGGAGGCGCTCCCTCCTCGCGTCGGCGCGGTGACGGAGGGGGTGGTCTCGCTCTCGTCCTTTGCCGTCTACGCTGCGATGATAGCCGCGTCGGAAGAGGTGCTTTTCGATTTGACGGGGCAGGGCGGTTTGTCGCTTTTCCTTGCCGTGTCGGTCGCCTTCCTCTCCTCTGCAAGCGCCGAGCGACTGTCCTTTTTGAACCTCGTCGCCCTCCCCGTTATGGTGGGGATCGTGGTGCTCGTCGGGGCGCGCTCGGGCGGGAAGGTCAGCGGCGGGACGCACCTCTTGACCGCCTTTGCTTACGGGGGGATGAATTTGCTCTTTTCGGGCGCGTTGATGACGAAGGCGGGGGAGGGCAGCACCCGCGCGGAACGCCTCGTCACGGCGGCTATCTCGGGGGCGGTGATATTCGTTATGCTGCTTTTTATGCGGCGATGCGTGTCGGTCGGCGTGGATATGCCCTTCCTTGCGGCGGCGGATAGGGAGGGCTTAGGGACTTTTGCCCGCGTTGCGCTTCTCCTCGCCATTCTTACCACTATGGCGAGTTGCTTCTATTTGGGGCTCTCTCGGCTGCGGAGGTGGACGGGGGACGGCGTTCTCTCCGCTTCTCTTATGACCCTCCTCGGCGTTACCGTCGCTGGCTTCGGCTTTGCTCCTATCGTCGCCGCCACCTATCCCGCCATCTCCTATCTCGGGCTCGCCGCCACCCTCTTTGCGCTCGGCTATACCTTTTTATCTCCACTCCTTGCGCGCTTTTTCCAAAAAAATCCTTTCCGAAATTCCGCTCGAGGGATTGACAGAGGGCAAAAGAGTTGATACAATAAGTACGAACATTTGTTCGCATTCTGAAAAATGCAACGGATGATAAGAGGAATGTATGGAGAAAGTACGGACGTATTTTTGCATCGATATGAAGTGTTTTTACGCCTCGGTGGAGTGCGCGGAACGGGGGTTGAACCCCTTTGAGACCCCTCTCGTCGTGGCAGATAAGACGAGGGGGAAGAATGCGCTTTGCTTAGCCGTTTCACCAAAGATGAAGGCGCTCGGTGTGCGCAATCGCTGTCGCCTCAGCGAGATACCAAAAGGGGTGAAGTATATCGTCGCCTGTCCGCGGATGAAGATGTACGTGGACTATGCGGCGCGCATCTACGGCTTATACCTTCGCTATATGGACAAGTCGGATATCCACGTCTATTCCATCGACGAGGCGTTTTTGGACGTGACGGACTATTTGAAGATATATAAAAAGAGCGCCGTCGAATACGCCAAATTTCTGCTGGGCGAGATAGCGCGGGATGTGCACGTTCCCGCCACGGCGGGGATAGGCACCAACCTTTACCTTGCCAAGATCGCTCTCGATATCACCGCAAAGCACAGCCGTGAGCATATCGGCATTTTGAGCGAGGAGAGTTACAAGGAAACGCTGTGGCGTCATCGTCCCATCACCGATTTTTGGCAGATATCCACCGGGACGGCGCGCCGCCTTGCGCGATACGGGCTTTACGATATGGAGAGCGTGGCGCACGCTCCCGAGGAACTGCTCTATAAGACCTTCGGGATCAATGCGGAGCTCCTCATCGACCACGCTTGGGGCAGGGAGACGTGCACCATCGCGGACATCAAGGCGTATAAGGGCAAGTCGCGCTCTGTGTCCTCCTCGCAGATACTGCCCAAAGATTACACCCCCGAGGAGGCGCGCGTCGTGATGATGGAGATGACCTTGGACGGCTGTCGCCGACTGATGAAGGAGCACCTCATCGCAGGGGGCGTATCCATCTTTGTGGGCTATTCCTTCGGCACCGCCGAATCCACGGGTGGCAGGGTGCGCATGGACGCGGCGACCGCACTCTTCTCGCGGGTCAGGGAGCACGTTTCCCGCCTCTTTGACGACGTCCTTCTCCCGGGTGTGCCCATTCGTCGACTGGGCATCGCCTTTGACGACGTGGTGGACGAAGGGTGCGAGGGGTACGACTTCTTCACCGACCCGGAACGCGTGGATAAGGAGAAGCGGGCGGAACGTGCGGCAATGGAGATACGCAGTCGCATGGGCAAGAATGCCCTCCTCCGCGCCATGGACCTTGAGAAGGGCGCCACCGCCATCGAGCGGAATGGGATGATAGGAGGACACAAAGCGTAGGACATCGCCCTACGCAGTGATATTCGGCGACGACGCCGAGTGATATTTGCCGCGATGCGGCAAGTGATATTTTCGGCGTTGCCGAAAGTGATATTTCTCGCTTTGCGAGAAGAAAAGGATATGATCAATGCGTAATTTGCTCCAAAATATCCTCATTTAGGGAGCGGAAATGGGCTCCGGAGCGAGTGGCGCTTGCCAAAAGGGAAGCGCATAGCGATCGAGCCTATGAACGCTCCCTCTCGCGAACGAAACATAGTTTCGGAGCGAAGCAAGGCAGCTCCCTCGAGTCGTTGCGTTAGTGCCGTATCGTATAGGGCACGGCAATGTCGAGGGGCAATGCCGCGCTAGTGGAATGCGGAATGCAGCGCGCAGAGCGCGAATGATGTATCGGCTATGCCGACATGATGTACGCCCTATGGGCGCATGATGTATCACCTTCGGTGACATGATGTATCGGCTTTGCCGACATTGCGGTGTCCTGCGGAGCAATATATCGTGCGGTAAGTGCCGCCTTTTTAATTAGGAATTAGGAATGAGGAATTAGGAATTGCGGATGGCTATCCGCCGCACCCAAGCAAAGCGCGGGCATCTCGTGTCGCGTCGGGGTCCCCGAAAAATCGAGCAGATTTTTTGGGGTATTGCGGCATATCGCATCCGAAGGATATATCGCATTGCGGAGCAATATATCGCGCCCATAGGGCATATCGCACGGTAAGTGTCGCTATGCGTCTATAAAAGTGCGACGGCGAGTGCGCAATACACGATCAGCGACACGGCGTCTACCACCGTCGTAATGAAGGGGCTCGCCACCACGGCAGGGTCGAGCTTCATCTTTTTTGCAAGGAGCGGCAGGGTGCATCCCACGAGCTTTGCCACCACCACGGTGCAGGCGAGGGCGAGCGACACCACGAAGCAGGTGAAGGGAGTATAGTCGTGATAGCCGAAGAGCAGGTTGTCCACCAGCATCAGCTTGCCGAAGCAGGCGACGGCGAGGGTCAATCCGAGCAATATGGAGGCGCGTATCTCTTTCCACAGCACGCGGAAGGCGTCCCTCGTGGTCAGTTCGTTTAAGGCAAGGGCGCGGATGACGGTGACCGAGGCTTGGCTGCCTGCGTTGCCGCCGGTATCCATGATCATCGGGACGCAGGCGAAGAGCACGGTGCTGATGACGGCGAGTTTGCTTTCGTAGGTGTTGAGGATGAGTCCCGTAAAGGTCGCCGATACCATGAGGATGAGGAGCCACGGGATGCGCTTCAGCCAGATGGAGAAGACCCCCGTCTTGAGATAGGGCTTCTCGCTCGGGAGGATAGCCGCCATCTTTTCGATATCCTCGGTGTTTTCCTCTTCGATGACGTCGATGGCGTCGTCGACGGTCACGATGCCCACCATCCTCTTTTCCTCGTCTACGACGGGGATGGCGAGGAGGCCGTATTCCTTGAGGATGTTGGCGGCTTGCTCCTTGTCGTCGGTGGTGACGGCATAGGCAAAGTTCGTTTCCATGATGTCCTCGATCTTGCTGTCTTTGGCGGAAAGCAAAAGTTCCTTTGCCGACACGATGCCCACGAGGTAGCCCTCCTTGTCCACGACGTAACAGGTGTAGATGGTCTCCTTGTCGATGGCGGTCTTGCGGATCTGATCGTACGCTTCGTCCACCGTCATCGAGGGGCGCAAGCGCACGAACTCCACCGTCATGATGCTGCCGGCGCTGTCTTTTGGGTACTTCAAGAGTTCGTTGACGCGGCTGCGCGTTTCCTTGTCGCAACTTGCGAGGAGCTTTTTGACCACGTTGGCGGGCATCTCTTCGAGGATATCCGCGATATCGTCGAGGAACATATCGCTCATAACGTGATGGATCTCAAGGGAGTTCAGCGAGCCTATCAAGGTCTGCTGTTTGTCCGAAGGAAGCTCGGCGAAAGCCTCCGCCGCAAGGTCCTTGGGCAGCAGGCGGAAGAGGAGGGGGAGGTCTGTTTCCTCCACGCATTCGAGGGCGTGCGCCGCGTCCACCGCGTTCATCTCGGCGAGGATGGGTTTCAGGATCTGATAGTCGATGAGATGCAAAACTTCTCCCACAGCCTCCGGCGCAAGAGTGCGCACGGCGATCTCGGCGGGGAGCGACTTCAATAGTTGCGCTTTGACTTCGGGCTCGATCTCGGCAAAGACCGCTTCGATCTCGCTGTAATTCAAGGCTTCGACGAGATCTATGAGTTTGTCTTTGTCAAAGAAGGGGAGGAGACGCGCCAGCGCCTCGGGCTCAAATTCGCGGCAAACGGCAAAAAGATCCTCGTCCTGTAAGGTGAGGAGGAGGGAGACGGCTTCTTTGGGTTCGAGCCCCGAGAAGATCTCCGCGACCAAAGAATATTCCTTGGCGGAAACGTAGGATTCAAAATTATTCATTTTACTTTGAAGTCAATAGGGAAAGATCAGGCGAAAGTGCGAGCGTCGCGCCTTCGAACCGCTTCTTCTCCGTCACATAAGTGAACGTCCATGACTCGCACCTCCTTGAAAATTTTTGCTTATTATAGTTTCGTTTTTCGCGCCCTGTCAAGCGATAAACGTGGGTTGAAAGAAAAAAGAGAAAAGCGAGAGTTCGACTCTCGCGGTGCGGGGCGCGCAGCGCTATCATTACAAAAGTAATGAAAAGCGCCGAAAACTTCATCGAAAGTGCGGTCAAATGTTTGCCAAGTCCGATTTTGGCGTGATATAATACACAAAGTGAATTTTTTAGGAGGACATTATGTCTTTAGTTACGTCCAAAGAAATGTTTAAGAAAGCATATGACGGCGGCTATGCCATCGGTGCCTTTAACGTCAACAATATGGAGATCGTTCAGGGCATCACCGAGGCTTGCAAAGAGGAGAAGGCTCCGGTCATCCTCCAGGTCAGCAAGGGCGCGCGTGCATACGCGAATCATACTTATCTTGTGAAGCTCGTGGAGGCTGCGGTCATCGAGTGCCCCGATATCCCCATCGTTCTGCACCTCGATCACGGTCCCGACTTCGAGACCTGCAAGTCCTGCATCGACGGCGGCTTCACCTCCGTCATGATCGACGGCTCGGCACACTCCTTTGAAGATAATATCGCAGTCACCAAGAAGGTGGTCGAATACGCTCACGCTCACGGCGTCGTCGTCGAGGGCGAGCTCGGCACCCTCGCCGGCATCGAGGACGAGGTCAGCCACGCGGTTGGCTCCTACACCCGCCCCGAAGAGGTGGAGGAGTTCGTCGAGAAGACGGGCGTTGACAGCCTCGCGATCGCCATCGGCACTTCGCACGGCGCTTATAAGTTCAAGCCCGAGCAGTGCACCGTGAACGAGAAGGGCATTCTCGTTCCCCCGCCCCTCCGCTTCGATATCCTTGAGGAAGTGTCGAGGAGACTTCCCGGCTTCCCCATCGTTCTGCACGGCTCCAGCTCGGTCCCGCAGGAGTACGTCCAAATGGTCAATGCCCACGGCGGCAAGATGCCCAACGCGATCGGCGTGCCCGAGGAGCAGCTCCGTCACGCGGCGAAGCTCTCCGTCTGTAAGATAAATATCGACTCCGATCTCCGCCTCGCGATGACCGGCACCATCCGCCAGTTCTTCGACGAGCATCCCGATAAGTTCGACCCGCGCGAGTATTTGAAGCCCGCTCGTGCGAATATCAAGGAGATCGTCCGCCACAAGCTGAGAGACGTCCTCGGCTGCGCGGGCAAAGCATAATAAAAAAGTAAAAAATTTAATCAACAAACTTAAATGGAGGTAGTTTTATGATTAAGGTAGGTATTAACGGTTTCGGAAGAATAGGTCGCTTGGTTTTCCGTGCTGCTTGCGGCAGGAAGGACATCCAGGTCGTCGGTATCAATGATCCCTTCATCGATCTCGACTATATGGTCTATATGCTCCGCTATGACAGCATTCACGGCAAGTTCGAAGGTGAGATTTCCACCGACAAAGAGAACAACGAGCTCATCGTGAACGGCAACAGGATCAAGGTCTTCGCTCAGATGGCGGCTTCCGACATCGATTGGAAGAGCTGCGGCGCCGAGTACATCGCAGAGGCGACCGGCATCAACACCACCACCGAGAAGGCTTCCGCTCACTTTGTCGGCGGCGCGAAGAAGGTGGTCATCACCGCTCCGTCCAGCGACGCTCCGATGTTCGTCTGCGGCGTCAACCTTGACAAGTACAATAAGGACATGAAGGTCGTTTCCAATGCGTCCTGCACCACGAACTGCCTCGCGCCCATCGCGAAGGTCATCAACGACAACTTCGGTTTGGTCGAGGGTCTCATGACCACCGTCCACTCCACCACCGCTACCCAGAAGACCGTTGACGGTCCCTCCAAGAAGGACTGGAGAGGCGGCCGCGCTGCTGCGGGCAACATCATCCCCTCTTCCACCGGCGCTGCGAAGGCTGTGGGCAAGGTCATCCCCGAGCTCAACGGTAAGCTCACCGGTATGAGCTTCCGCGTGCCCACCCTCGACGTTTCCGTCGTCGACCTCACTTGCCGTTTGGAGAAGCCCGCTACCTATGACGAGATCAAGGCTGCTATGAAGAAGGCTTCCGAGGGCGAACTCAAGGGCATTCTCGGTTACACCGAGGACGCGGTCGTTTCCACCGACTTCATCCACGACAGCAGGACCTCTATCTTTGACGCCGCTGCGGGTATCAGCCTCAACAGCAACTTCGTCAAGCTCGTTTCTTGGTACGACAACGAGTGGGGCTACAGCAACAAGGTGCTCGACCTCATCGCTCACATGAGCAAGGTGGACGCGTAATTCAACTATCCGATAGCGAGGGAGGTATTCTCCCGTGAGGAGGTATTATCATGGGTAAGATCAAACTTACGACCGTACCTTTCCAAGGAACGGAAGCACAGGAGAAAGAGCTTCGTGCGAAGCTCGCCGATATCAAGAAGCTCCCCGGCGCGCTGATGCCGGCGCTTCAGGCGGCGCAGGGCGTCTACGGCTATTTGCCCGTGGAAGTCCAGAAGATCGTCGCGGAGGAATTGAACGTTCCCCTTGAGAAGGTCTTCGGTGTTTCCACCTTCTACTCGCAGTTTACGCTTAATCCCCGCGGGAAATATCAGATCTCCGTTTGCCTCGGCACCGCTTGCTACGTCAAGGGCTCGGGCGACATCATTAACGAGGTCAAGAATATCCTCAAGATCGACAACGACGAGTGCACGCCCGACAGGAAGTTCTCTCTCTTGGAGACGCGTTGCATCGGTTGTTGCGGCTTGGCTCCCGTGCTCAGCGTGAACGACGAGGTGTACGGAAGGATCACCACAAAAGACGTGGCGGGTATCATCGCGAAATACAACGCGTGATAAGTAAAAACAAAAAAAGGCTTCGGCAGGCAGTATCGCATGCCGAAGTTTTTTTATTCTTGACAGGAAGAGTTGTAAATAATATAATAAAAACAACAAACAAAGCAAGGGGTTTTATTCCATGGATCTCAATCAAGTCATCAATGCGGTCAAGAGGCGGGCGGAGTCCATCTGCCAAATCCTTTTCTATATCGCGTCCGGTCTTTGCTTTATCTATTACGTAGGCAGTATCAACGGTAGCTTTATGCCTGTGATGGGCACCTTGATATCCATGGTCCTCGAGGTGGCTTTGTGGCTCCTCATCCCCGTGCTTTTATCCATTCGCAGACGGAGCATCGCCAAGTGGGCGTTCCTCGGACTGTCCATCTATTGGGCTCTCACCAAGATATTCGACCTTTTGCAGGGTGCGTCGCTTGCGACGAACGGGGCGGGCGCGCTTGCTTGCGCCACCGGCGTCTTCTCTTTCCTCATCGCTTGCGCGATGATAGTGATGTCCGTCTTTGCCGTCGTCGCCTATTGGAAAAAGGATAAGAAGACCAAGCTCATCGCCCTTGCCATCTATCTTTGCACCTTGGTTTTATATCTCGTGCTGTTCGCGCTTTTGACCGCGTTGAATGCGGGCTTGGCGGGATGGAGCATCTACTTTAACCTTCTTTACAGCTATATCGTCATTCCCTTTGCGATGTGCTTTGCCGCGCTTGCCTTCTGGTTCAGCGAGGGCGACTTGCACTTTGTCGCGCTTGAGAAGTTCTACGACTTGAAGACCGACGATACCTCTACCTCCGCCGTGGAGGAGGAGAGCGTGCCCGCCGAGGAGCTTGCTCCGCTTGAGGAGAGCGCCGAAGGGGAGGAGAGCGCCGAAGGGGAGGAGGAGAGCGTGCCCGTCGAGGAGCTTGCTCCGCTTGAGGAGAGTGCCGAAGGGGAGGAGAGCGCCGAGGCGGAAGAACCCGCCAAGACGGAAGAAAGCGATCGATAACGACATCACTCGAACGATTAAACGGACGGCTTGCCGTCCTTTTTTTTATTGCGGTAAGGCACAATGCGCCGACTTCGTCGCTTTTTTGGCAAAAAATAAGAAGCAGCAAGAAGAAAATTGAGTGATAATAGATTGCAAAAAGAACAGTTCTGTGATACAATCAATTTTGAGCGTGCTCGCGCACGCGCGTATAGCTATGGAAATATCAAAGCATTTGGTCGATCTGGTCGTAAACAGCCTCGAAGCCCTCGCGAAGCACGTGCTCGTAATGCTCACGGAAGAGGAGGGCGGCATCGTGCTCGAAGTGTCCGACGACGGCGTGGGTATCAGCGAAGAGGATGTAGCTAAAGCCTTTCGCGGGGAGAAGGCGCCGCGCGGCAGAGGGCTTGCGCTCCTCAAAGAAGCCTCGGAAGGCTCGGGAGGCTCGCTTGCCTACGACTCCAATGGCAGGGGCACGGTAGTCCGCGCCTTCTTCAAGGGGGTACCCCTTGGGCAGGTGGGCGACGCCTTGATCGTCTT
>DFEQ01000082.1:0-5007 GCA_002368735.1 Christensenella sp. UBA3798 | reverse complement strand
TGGCAGGAGATGCCCATCACGGTCATCACGTTATCGGCGGTGACGAAGAAGGGCGGCTTCGTCTTCGACTCCCGCTTGATAGACGAAAAGTACGGTAGCTATACCGATACGGAAACAATGGTGAAAGTCCGCAAGGACGTGAACTATACTCTAACAAATTTATTTGGAGGAAAGTAGAATGAAAAGCATCGCAGACATCAATGCCATTAGGGAAGAGATGCAGTCCAAGGTCTTGATCCGCGACAATACGAAAGAGGGCGAGACCCACGTATTCGTCGGGATGGGTACGACGGGATTGCAGTCCGGCGCCGTGGAAGTCTTCAACGCCTTCGTGGACGAGATCACCTCTCGCCTCGTGAGGAACGTCAGGATATCCCGTGCGGGCAATATGGACGTCAAAGAGCAGCCTGCCGCGGAAGTCGTGCTTCCCGGGAAGGCTCCCGTCACCTACGTGGGACTCACCGCGGATAAGGTGAAGGTCATCGTCGAAAAACACATTTTGGGCGGAGAGCCTGTGGCGGAATATATCGCCAAGTAAGTAGGAGGAAGTATGTACAGAAGTCACATTTTGGTTTGCGGTGGTACGGGCTGTCACTCCAATAACAGCGCGAACATCTTAAAGGCATTCAACGAAGAGCTCAAAAAGGCGGGCATCTCCGCCGACGTCCAGACGGTGCAGACCGGTTGCTTCGGTCTCTGCGCGGTAGGTCCCGTCGTTATCGTCTATCCCGAGGGCGCATTCTATAGCTGCGTCACGGTGGAGGACGTTCCCGAGATCGTCTCCGAGCACCTCGTCAAGGGCAGGCTCGTCGAGCGCCTCCTCTACAAGGAGAAGGCTACCGGTAAGACGGTCAAGGCGCTCTCCGAAACCAATTTCTATAAGAAGCAGACCCGCGTGGTCCTCCGCAACTGCGGCGTCATCAATCCCGAGAACATCGACGAATACATCGCGATGGACGGCTATCAGGCGCTCATCAAGGCGCTGACCACCATGCAACCGCAGGAGGTCATCGACGTGGTGCTCGCTTCGGGACTCCGCGGCAGAGGCGGCGCAGGCTTCCCCACCGGCAGGAAGTGGCAGTTCACGAAGGACGCCGTGGGCGACGTGAAGTACGTTGCCTGTAACGCCGACGAGGGTGACCCCGGCGCATTCATGGACCGTTCGGTTTTGGAAGGCGACCCCCACGCGGTCATCGAGGCGATGGCGATTGCGGCGTATGCCATCGGCGCCCAGCAGGGCTACGTTTACGTCCGTGCGGAGTACCCCATCGCGGTCAGGAGACTGCAGATCGCTATCGATCAGGCGAAGGAGTACGGACTCCTCGGCAAGAATATCCTCGGCACCGGCTTTAATTTCGACCTCGAGATCCGTCTCGGCGCAGGCGCATTCGTCTGCGGTGAAGAGACCGCTCTTATGACGAGCATCGAGGGTAACCGCGGTGAGCCCCGCGTTCGTCCGCCGTTCCCCGCGCACAAGGGTCTTTTCGGCAAGCCGACCGTTCTCAATAACGTAGAAACCTACGCGAATATCGCGCAGATCATTTTGAAGGGCGCCGATTGGTTCAAGTCCATGGGCACCGAGAAGAGCCGCGGCACCAAGGTCTTCGCCCTCGGCGGTAAGATCGTCAATACCGGCCTCGTGGAGATCCCGATGGGTACCACCCTTCGCGAGGTCATCGAGGACATCGGCGGCGGCGTCCCGAACGGCAAGAAGTTCAAGGCGGCTCAGACCGGCGGTCCTTCGGGCGGCTGCATCCCCGCAGAGCACTTCGATATCCCCATCGACTACGACAACCTGATCTCCATCGGCTCCATGATGGGCTCGGGCGGTATGATCGTCATGGACGAGGACAACTGTATGGTGGATATCGCGAAGTTCTTCCTGACCTTTACGGTGGATGAGAGCTGCGGCAAGTGCACCCCCTGCCGTATCGGTAATAAGAGGCTCCTCGAGTACCTCGATAAGATCACCACGGGCAAAGCTACCCTGCAGGATCTCGAAGATATGGAGAAGCTCTGCTACTACATCAAGGAGAACTCCCTCTGCGGCCTCGGACAGACAGCTCCCAACCCCGTCCTCTCGACGCTCCGCTACTTCCGTGACGAGTACATCGCTCACGTCGTGGATAAGAAGTGTCCCGCAGGCGTATGTAAGAGCCTCCTACAGTACAAGATCATTAAGGACAGCTGTATCGGCTGCGGCATGTGCCAGAGACAGTGCCCCGCGAGCGCGATCAATCGTACCGATTATATCGCTCCCGGCAAGAAGCTCGCCGCGATGGAGATCGACCCCGCGAAGTGCGTGAAGTGCGGCGCTTGTATGTCGACTTGTAAGTTCAAGGCGATCGTGAAGGAATAACGGAGGTAACAGAGATGGAAGAAGTCAAAATGGTTAATTTGAAGATCAATGGGATCGACGTATCCGTCCCCGCAGGCAGCACGATCCTCGAGGCGGCGCGCAAGGCAGGGATCAAGATCCCCACGCTCTGCTACTTGAAGGATATCAACGCGATCGGCGCTTGCCGTGTGTGCGTGGTGGAAGTGAAGGGCGCGAGGAGCCTCGTTGCCGCGTGCGTCTTCCCCGTCAGCGAGGGTATGGAAGTCACGACCAATTCTCCCAAGGTGATGAATAGCCGTAAGACAACCTTGGAGCTCCTCTTGTCCGACCACAAGAAGGAGTGCTTGAGCTGCGTGAGGAATAAGAGCTGCGAGTTGCAGGCGCTCTCCTTGGAGTACGGCTGCGACGAGAATAAGTATAAGGGCGCGACGTCCGATTATCCCATCGACGACACCACCCCCTATCTCGTGCGCGACAATAATAAGTGTATCCTCTGCCGTCGCTGTGTGGCGGCGTGTAAGGAATATCAGTCGGTGGCGGTCATCGGCGCGAATGCTCGCGGCTTCGATACCCACATCGCCTGCGCCTTTGAAAATCCCCTCTCCTCCGTCGCCTGCGTGGGCTGCGGACAGTGCATCACCGTCTGCCCGACGGGCGCTCTGACCGAGAAGTCGGAGATCGACAACGTGGTCGCAGCGCTCGCAGACCCCACGAAGTACGTGATCGTGGGCACCGCTCCCTCCGTGAGAGTGGGTCTCGGCGAGGAATTCAACAGCCCCATCGGTACCGAGGTCGAGGGCAAGATGGCTGCGGCGCTCCGCAGAATGGGCTTCAATAACGTCTTTGACGTGGACTTTGCAGCCGATCTCACCATCATGGAGGAGGGCACCGAGTTTATCCACCGCGTGCAGAACGGCGGGGTGCTCCCGATGATCACCTCCTGCTCTCCCGCGTGGATCAAGTTCATCGAGCATAACTTCCCCGATCAGCTCGACCACCTCTCCACCTGCAAGTCGCCGCAACAGATGTTCGGCGCTATCGTGAAGACCTATTACGCCGAGAAACTCGGGAAGGACCCCAAGGATATCTACGTCGTCTCCGTGATGCCCTGCACCGCGAAGAAGTTCGAGAAGACCCGTCCCGATCAGAACGCGGCGGGCGAGGGTATCCCCGATATCGACGCGGTGCTGACCACTCGCGAGCTCGCGAAGCTGATCAAGCGTATGGGCATTATGTTCAATGATCTCCCCGCGGAGAAGTTCGACGATCCGCTCGGCATCTCCACCGGCGCAGGCGTGATCTTCGGCGTCACGGGCGGCGTGATGGAGGCGGCTCTCCGTACCGTAGCGGAGAAATTGACGGGCAAGGAGCTCCCCTCCGTGGACTTCAAGGAAGTGCGCGGCACCAAGGGGATCAAAGAGGCTGAGTACGACGTCGCAGGCATCAAGGTCAAGGTCGCCGTCGCTTCGGGTCTCGCCAATGCGCGCGTCCTCCTCGACGAGATCAGGGCAGGCAAGAGCCCCTATCACTTCATCGAGATCATGAGCTGCCCCGGCGGCTGTGTGAACGGTGGCGGTCAGCCCATCCGTACCGCGGACGAGAGAAATAATATCGACATCAAGGCGACCCGCGCCGCGAGCATCTATAAGCTCGACAGAGAGATGAAGTATCGCAAGTCTCACGAGAACCCCGCCATCATCGAGCTCTACAAAGAGTACCTCGGCGAGCCGGGCAGCCACAAGGCGCATCACATCCTTCACACCTCCTACGTCAAGAGGGGGCTGTAAGGGACTTTCAAGGGACTTTTCCCCTTGTAAAAAGCAATTTCGAGGGGCGCGGCGACGCGCCCCTTCGTACAACTGAATAAGGTGATAATTCCGAGCGGACAAGGAAGCAGGTGAAAATCCCGCACAGCCCCCGCTACTGTAAGAGCCGCTTCTTCGGCAGAGAGAGAAGCGTTAGCGAACGTCACTACAAGGGAAGGCACGCAGGGCGCCTTTGGCGCCGCTCCAGTCAGGATACTTTAAGCGCGGAATGCTCAATAAAATAACTTTCGGAGGGAAAGAAAAATGAGAAAAATTATAGCAGTTTTGTTACTTTTGATCTGTTTGCTGACTGCGTTCTTCATGGTCGGTTGCGATAAGAAGACCGACACGACCACCCCTGCGCAGCAGACTACGACGACGGAGAACACTCCGACGACGGAGACGACGCCCGCTTTTTCGGGTTCCGTCAGTGAAGCCCTTGCGCTTTTGAAGAATGCGGGGACCATCAGCTACGAGGCGAGTACCAGCGAATACGGAACATTTTTGACGAGCATCACATTTGATGGCGTCACCATCAACAACGACAACGCAAACGGCAAGTATATCGGCGTGTTCATCAATACGGACGACGTCAACTTGATCGACTTGTACGGCACATGCGACTCCGTTGTTTACGGCAATGAGACCTTCAACTATTCTGGCGTAGGCGTCGATTCCATCCCCTATACCGAGGGTTTGAAAGTTCTTATCGCGTTCACCGTTGACGCCGGAAACTGGCATTATACCGCGGAGAAGGGACAGGTTTTGCTCTTCACGCTTCCCGCTACGTTTGAAAAAGTCACTTTGGACTAAAGATATCGTTTTAACTGCGCTTGCGGCAGCGCTGCTCTCTGCGGGCAAACA
>DFEQ01000087.1 GCA_002368735.1 Christensenella sp. UBA3798 | reverse complement strand
CGTCATCCCAAGAGGAAGGACAAGCTTCGCGGCTGTGTGGATAAGTGAGATCCCGCTTAGGTGAAAGGTTACAGACGCTTCTCTCTCTTTTGAAGGAGGGAGAGGTGCTCTGCGACGTAGGCACCGACCACGGCAAACTCCCAGTCGCCGCCCTCCTTTCGGGGAAGGCAAAAGCGGCTGTCGCGATAGACATCAGCCCCGCCAGCCTCGCCAAGGCAAGGCTTCTGGCGGATGAGGAAAACGTGCCCTTGACCTGCGTCGTCGGAGACGGGCTTTCTCCCTTGCGCAAGGGAGAGGCGGACGTCATCGCGATAGCGGGGATGGGGGGTAGAGAGATCGTCAGGATCCTCGAAAACGCACCCTGCGTTTTTCCCCGATATCTCCTCGTCCCGCATCGCGACGCGGCGCTCGTCAGAGGATATTTAAAGGATAATAACGCCCGCATCACACGCGATATCGCGGTCAAAGAGGGCGAGCACTTCTACTTCGTCATCGAGGCGACGTTCGCCCTCCCGTGGGAGGAAAGGTCGCTGTATTTCGGGACGGAGGGGCAGGCGTTCCCCGCCTATCGGGAAGCGCGATTGAAAAAGATAGACCAATTGCTTTCCCTAAAGAGCGACCCTTCGCTCGAGAGGGAAAAGGAGGAACTCACCGATGCCTACCGCAGCGGAGATTGCTAAGACGTTCGACGAATACTTCCCCTATCAAGGCGCTTGCTCCTACGACAACGTTGGGCTTTTGGTGGGCAGGGAAGACGCCGTAATAAAAAAGGTCCTCGTCACCCTCGACGTGACGATGGCGGTCATCGAGGAGGCGAAGGAGATGGGCGCGGATATGATAGTATCTCACCATCCCATCATCTTTCGCGAGCAAAAAAGCGTGACGGATGGCGCCTATACCGGGATGCTCCTTCTCTCGCTAATAGAGAACGGCATCGTGTGTATCGCCCTCCATACCAATTACGACAGGGCGGAAGAGGGCAATAACGACGCCTTGGCGCGCCTCCTTGGCGCCCGCGAGTACGTCAAGACGGAAGAGGGCTTCGCCACCGAGTTCGACCTCCCCGAGGAGGCGACTTTCGCAGCCTTTGCAAATATGATAAAGAATACGCTCGGCGACACCGTCCTGCGCACCGTCGGGGGCGGCAAGGTGAAAAAGGTCATAGCGTCCTGTGGGGCGGGGATAAGCGAAAGCATGATCCTCCGCGCCAAGGAGACGGGTGCCGTCATCGTGACCGCCGACGTAAAGCACAATTACGCCGTGATGGCGAGGGACCTTGGCGTGCGCCTTGTGGAAACGACGCACTACGCGAGCGAGTGGGCGTTCACCCGTGAGATAGCGCGGTTTATGCGGGCAAAGTTCGAGGGCGTCACCCTCGAGATCAGTAAGAAGAATATCAATCCTTACGATCCGTCGTAAGGGAAGGAGTATAGATATGGAACTATCCATAATGCTGGAATACCAGAAACTTGACAACGCTTTGATCCGTTTGGAGAACGAACTGCGTCAAAGCCCTGCGGCGAAGGAGTACACCACCAACAAGACGGTGCTCGCCGGGGCGCAGGAACAGGTGCTTAAACAGAACCGCGAAGCGGGCGAGATGGTCACCCAGATGCAGTCCTTGATCACCGAATACGAAGCCGTGGAAAAGGAACTCAAAGAAGCGGAGAGCGCCGTCCCCGACGTGGACAGCGCGGTGAGCGCGGACTTCTTTATCCGTAACGTGCAGAAGCTCATCTCCCGCCTGAAGGTGCTCGCCTCCGAGATAAGCAAGATGAGTGGTAGGATAGTGGAACTCAACCAAAGCTATGCCGCCACCATGACGGCGGGCAAGGAAGCCAAGAAAAAGCTGGCGGGTTGCCGCGACGCCTACGAGGCGGAAAAGGCAAAGTTCATGCCGCAGGCGACCGAACTGCAACAAAAGCTGCAGGCGGTGGAAAAGGATTGTTCGGAGGAATTCCTGACCGTCTACAAACGATTGCGAAAACTGAAAAAGCTCCCCGTCATCGTTCCCTTGAACGGATATAACTGCGGCGGCTGCTTTATGGAAGTCGCAGGCGACCTACTGGTAAAACTCAGCACGCAACCCTTCGTGGAATGCCCCAGTTGCGGCAGAATACTCTACAAGAAGTAGAAGGAGGCGATACAAATGAACGGTATACTTAACGCAGTCAACGCAGGAGAGATAGTCGCTTTCGTCCTATACTTCCTGATCGTTATAGGCATTGGCGTCTTTTTCTTTATCAAAGGGAAGGGCGACACGGGTGAAAAGGGCTTCTTCCTCGGCGGAAGAAAGATGAACGGACTGGTCTCCGCGCTCAGCGCGGGCGCGTCGGATATGAGCGCGTGGGTGCTGATGGGGCTCCCCGGTGCGATCTACGCGGCGGGTCTCGGACAGGTGTGGATCTCCATCGGACTTGCCATCGGCACGGTGCTCGCTTGGATCTTCGTGGCTCCCAAGCTCAGAAGATACTCTATTCTTGCGAACGACAGCATCACGATCCCTCAGTATCTGACCAATCGTTTCAAGAGCAAGAGCAAGGTGTTGCAGATCGTGTGCGCCATCATCTTTATGGTGGTCTATTGCGTGTACGGCGCCTCCTCCATCAGCGCGTGCGGCGCCCTCTTCAAGACACTCTTCGGCTTGGACGAGCGCATCGCCATGACCATCAGCACCGTCATCATCATCGCCTATTTGTTCCTCGGCGGTTACAACGCGGTGTGCTGGACCGACTTCTTCCAAGGCATGATCATGCTCATCGCCTTGATGCTCACCCCCATCGTAGCGGCAGCCGTTTTGCAGGTGCCGACGACGGGCAGCGTCCTTCCCGCCAACTTCTACAATATGCTCGCGACGGGCAAGTTTGATTGGATCAGCGTCGCCACCATCCTGACCGGTCTCGGCTGGGGTCTCGGCTACTTCGGCATGCCGCACATCATCGTCAGATATATCTCCATCAAATCGGAAAAGGAGATGAAGAAGTCTCGCTTGATCGGCTCGATCTGGACCATCCTCATCCTTGCCCTGGCTACCGTGGTCGCCTTGGTGGGCAGGAAGTATCTCGGTTCGGAGCTCGTGGACGCGGGCACCAAGCAGCAGATCTTTATCGTGCTGGCGAGAAGGGCGTTCCCCGTCTTTATCGGCGGCCTCATCATTACGGCGATCCTCGCCGCTTCGATGTCCACCGCGGATTCGCAGCTTCTCGCTTCTTCCTCCGCCTTTGCCTCGGACGTCTATAAGACGACCATCCGCAAGAACGCGAGCGACAAGGAGATCTTGTGGGTGGGTAGGATCGTGGTCGTCGTGGTCTCTCTCCTCGCCTTCATGATCGCCATGCTCGGCACGGGCGATACACCCATCGTTCCCGCTTTCAGCACCATCATGGGTCTGGTCTCGGCGGCGTGGGGCGCTTTCGGCGCGGCGTTCGGACCGGTCATCCTTCTCTCTCTTTACAATCGTCGCGTCAACTATAAGGGCGCTACCGCGGGTATCATCGCGGGCTTTGTGACCGACGTATTGTGGATGATCCTCTTCAATATGGAATACTACGATATGACGAGCGTCGTTTACAATACAAACCTCTACGAGATCATCCCGGGCTTTATCGTGGGTCTCGTCACGATGATCGTGGTCAGCTATCTCTCCGAACGTCCCGCCAAGGACGTCCTTGACCTCTTCGATAAGGTCAAGAGCGCCGCGGGCGTGGAAGTCGGCGAGGACGGAAAACCCTATTTGACCGATAAAAACGGCGATCCCATTGTTGAGGAAACCGTCGTCGTGGAGGAGATCGAAGCGGTCACGGCAAACGGCTCTGTCTACGTGGAGGAGACGGTCGTCGTCACCGAAACGGCGGACGTGAAACTCCCGCAGGATAAGAAGTAATTATCCTATACAGTTTACACTTTTGACCCAAAGGGCGTCGCTTCAGCGGCGCCTTTTTATATATAAAACGGAGAGTTCATCCGTTAAGAATATATTGACAATGCGGGTCGAAAATGGTAAAATATTGTAAATGCGGACTTCACCCCCCTCGCTATCAATGTGGGTGGACGCATGTGTGATAAGCGCCGTGCGGCGCATATTGTCTACAAGAGGGTAAGGTCAAATGGGCAGAAAAGTCATCAGCGTTTCCATCGATCTCGGTTCGGATACCACCAAGGCGGCGTATTCCTACCTAAACGACAAGGGCGACTACGCCTTCGATCTTCTTTTCGATCACGGGGCGGGGCTACCTTCCATGGCGTATTACGACGCCGTCACCGAGGACTGGATCTTTGACAAAAAGGATATCTTGCAGCGCGCGCAGTCCTCTTTTTGTTATTTGGTGAAGGTGAAGGATCTTCTCGATCTTTTTGCTACGCGCGCGAAAGATCACCTCTATACAAGCAATTATTTTAAGACTTTTTACTATCCCCCCAAGGAGTTCGAGTCATACCTGGACGCCGTGGAGGGCGGGCGCTGTTTTACCGCATCTTCCACCCCCAAGGAGGTGTGCGCCTC
Source organism: Christensenella sp. UBA3798 (assembly GCA_002368735.1). Taxonomy (GTDB): domain Bacteria; phylum Bacillota; class Clostridia; order Christensenellales; family CAG-1252; genus CAG-1252. The sequence goes on along the minus strand of DFEQ01000087.1, from coordinate 24,002 downwards.
TTTTGTCAAGTATTGCGTGAAGAAGATCGAGGAGGAGATATCCTCCCGCTTCGGCGACGTACTCATCCGCTACGTGGTGGTGTATCCCGCCAACGCCTCCAAGGCGTATATCAAGGAGCTCGTGGGCTTCGTATCCGCCGCCGCTCCCGACGCGGAGGACGTCTTCATCATCTCGGCACCCCGCGCTGTGGGCGTCGCCGCCAAGGAATACGGCGTGGTCACGAAGGAGAAAAACGTGCTCCTCTTCAATATCGGCGAGGAGGAGATCTCGGTGGTCAAGATGTACTTTGACCGCTCCAATATCTCGGTGTACAGCGCGGACGGGCACAGCTCTCCCGCCAAGATCGGGGGCAAGAATATCGACATCGCCCTCGCTTCCTATCTCTTCGAGCGTTCCGCCACCATCAAGAGTTTCGGCGACGTGGACGCAGAGCAGGAAGTGGAAAAGGGGATGTTCTACGACCAATTCCGCATGCAGGAGGGCATCAAATCGGGCAAGAAGGTCTTCTCGAACGGGGTGGCGTACGAGCGCCTCGGCGGCTTCGTCTTCTCTATATATCGCGAGATGATCACGCAGGTCAAGATCGTTCAAAGCGAGTTCGAGGCGTGCTGTTATCCCGTCTTCCGCAAGATATGGGAGTACGTCAGGGACGAACTCAAAGGGGGCGACAACACCGACGTGGAAGCCGTCATCTTCTCGGGCGGCGCGGCGGACACGTACGGCTTGGATCGCTGTATCAAGGAGAAGCTGTCGGAGAACTTCCCCAAAGTGCGCTTCTTGGATTTCAGCCCCGAAAACGAGGAAAAGGGCTACGACGACATTTTGTGCGAAGCAAAGGACACCGTGCCCATCGGCGCCGCTCTGTACGGCGCGGGCAAGTATAAGTTCAAACTGCTGACCACCTTTGCGTACGGCACTTACAGAGGCTCCAAACTCGCCGAGAGCAACGGCTACGCCTTTGATCCCTTCGTGCCCAAGGGCAAGGAGCTCGACCTCGTCGGGAAGCCCGACTTCAAGGTGGAGATGCTGGCGGCGAAACCCCTTTTCAGCAAGCCCAAGGTCAGGCGGGGCAGACTGCTCATCTTCAACGAATATTACAAGTGTCCCACCCCCGAAGGTTTTGACGACAAGCGGCACGTGGTGGTCTTCAAGCACTATACTCCCGACCGCGATTTCAAGACGGGAGCCGCGGCGGAGAACATCGCCTTTTCGGGCATCTGCCTCTTGGACCGCACCAAGTCCTCCGTCGTCTTGAAGAGGATGGGCTGCTATCTCATCGTCTATTCCTTCCCCGAGTCTTTCAAGGGGAACGCGGAGAGTATCGCGCCATTCGTCTTCTTCAAAGAGGGCTTTTCGATAGATTTCGAGGGCAGGGTGACCCCCATCATCCGCAACGTCAGCGAGCAGGCGTATCGCGATAAGAACCTGATGGGCGAATATCGAGAACTCTATCAACAAGTCAAGTTTACGCTGATTCCCAACGGCACGGGCGTGATGTCCATCAACAATTAGGACGGTGTCTTATGGATCCCAAGAAAAGAGATATTAATATCAAAACCACCAATAAAACCCACTACGAGCAGAGCACGCAGTCCACGTCCTCCGCGCATCCCAAGCCCATCGACAGGGAGAAGCTGCAGGAAGTGGATCACGTGGAGAGCATCGGTCTTTACGACGACTTCTCCTCTCTGAAGATAGCTCTGAATACCTATTCGCAGCAGGATGGGGAATACGGCATCCCCTTCAAAAAGTCGGTGCACGACGCGGTGGGTGCGGCGAGGATATTGGATCACCAACGCGAGGCGGCGGAGCTCTTCCTATCCGACCTCCGCGGCTTTGGTCTGCTCGCCGACTGCGTGGGAAGCGGCAAGACCTACGAAGCGTGCGTCGTCATCAGCGAGCTCGCCGTGCGCGGCCGCATCGAAAACCTCCTTATCATCGTCCCCGACGACGCCCTCCTCGGCAAGTGGACGGGGGTGGTGGAGATGGAGTTCGGCTTCGGCAAAGGAAAACTGCATAAGATAGATCGCTTGGACGAACTCAAGGGCGCGCCCGTCACCGAGGACGGATATCGCAAGCCCGCCGGCGCTTATATCATGACCTACGCCGCCTTTACCTCTTCGGGTAAGGAGATGATCGCGGGCACCCTCTTTGACCTCATCGTGGTGGACGAAGCGCACAATCTGTGCAAGGCCACCAAGAAAGAGATGACCTCGATGTACTATCTCTCCTTGATGATGCAGACCAAGAAGAAGTGCGATAAACCCTTCTGCCTGCTCCTGACAGCCACGCCGCATTCGGGCAACCTCGCGCATATGTTCAATCTGTGGTACTTCATCCGTTGCAAGGGTGGCATCCCCGAGTGCTTCCGTGAGAACGGCACCCCCGATAGGGCGGATATCGCGGAGTACGAGGCGGAAAAGAAATACTATACCGACGTCGTTTGTAAGGGCGCTACCACCGTAGCGGAATATATCGCCAAGGCGGAATGCGACTATCTCGTCGGGATGCGCGGCGTAAAGTCGGAGCGCAGGGATAAGTTCTTCGCGGCATTCACGACCACCGTTTATAAGAGCGACGGTACGAGGATGGAAGTCCCCTTTGAAGAGATAGACTACGACGGCTACCTCGCGCTCAAGGAGTGCCAAAAGAAATCGCGCGCCCGCGCATTCTTGGAGATACCCGCCAATCACGATATCAAGAGTAAGACCCTCGACTACGTCAACGATCTGTATACCAACGTCGTGATGCGCTCCATCATGGTGCGCCGCAGGAACAAGTATTCGCTCAAACGCCGTGCGTACAGCTATTTCTTCCTGCCCATCGACAAGGTAGTGCCCATCGAAGGGGTCAAGGAAAGGAAAGCCCCCGTCTTTATGATAGACGGCGAGCCCATGACGGCGGACTCCGTCGCGGAAGTCTTTGCCAATGAGGAGTACGAAGCGGCGCTCTTTGAAAAGAACGAACACTTTATCAAGAACGGTGGGGCGGGTCGCCGCGGCTTTGCGGCGTTTTATGCCAAGGTCTTTGACGCAATTTCGGAGAAGACGCCCGAGAGCGATAAGGAGAAGAGCGACTTTTTGCGCGTAGAGCAGGTGGCTTGTTCCGTCGCGGCGGAAGAGGAAGCCGTCTTCCTCGCCAAGTGCAAGCGTTTCGTCGCCTTGCTGGACGAACTCAGAAGTCGTGACGGCAATCATCGCGTCATCGTCTTTTTCGATTACAAGAAGGAGGAGAACGCGGGGGGCGAGGAGGATAAGGCGACTTGGACTAAGCTCAAGAACTACCTCATCGCACAGCGCCCCGAGTATCAAAAAGACCTCGTAGAAGGCACAGGGGACGACCTCGAAGGCGCCATCAAGGCGTATGAGGCGAGCCAAGACGCCATCCTCTTTGCCGAGGATCCGCGTCTGACCGAAGGGCAAGATCTGCAGAGCGGCAACGTGGTCGTCAACTTCGAGATACCGGTAGATCCCCTGACGGTGGACCAGCGCATCGGTCGTGTATGCCGCCTGGGGCAGGTGGAGGATGAGGTGGAGATACACTCCTTCGCCACGATGAGCAGGCTGGACGGCTACTGCCTGGGCTACTTTGCCACCATCGGCATTTTGAGCGATACCGAGGGTGACGCTACCATCCTTTCCGGGTGCAACAGCGACAATATGAAGGTGCTGCGTTGCTCCGCCTGTAACGACGTCACCCTGATGTACGAGAGCGACTACGAGGAGACTCTCCCCGAGTGCGAAGAGTGCAAGGCGGCGGGCGTCACGGGCATCAAGATGGAGCCGCATATCCGCGTGGATCAGGATGGGGTGCGCAAGGAAGTCTACGTATGTAAGCGCGACGCTTCGCACGTTACGGATATCCCTGCGGACGACATCCTGCGCTGTACCTGCGAAAGCGCGCCCGTCCGCGAGCCCATCGTCATCAACGAATTCGTGTGCAGTAAGCATTCCACACATCGCATCAGGAGGGCGAAGGACAAGGGATACAACTACGTGTGTATGTCCTACAAGCGCAATAATATGCTGCGCAGACAGGACGAAAAGAATAACGTCCTCGTGGGCTGCTCCAAGTTCTGCGCGTTCAAGAATTGTCCCTTCGTGGATAGTAAGTGCGAGCTGAGAAGGGTGGTGGACAATATCACCACCGAGGAAGAGGCGCGCGTGATATGCTCCGCCTGCGACAGCTTTGAGCATTGCGATTGCCGCATCGACAATTGCGACCGTCCCAAGGATAAGTCGGTGACGAACAGTTGCGCCGTCTGCCGTCAGTTCAAGAGGTCGGGGCGCCCCTTCCGTTGCGGAATGCAGCCCTATACCATCAATTTCGGCAAGGACTACGAGGACGGCCGATGCCCCGTGTGCGGCGCGCGTATCGAGCAGATACGTCAAAACACCTTTGAGACCTTTATCCTCGGAAGGTACGAGCACGACCATTCCTTTGCAAACAACTTCCTTCGCGAAATGGACAATACCCTTGTCGTCAAGGATATCCTGAGATTCAACTGAGAGGGGCGCTATGGATGATTACAAAGTAATAAAATACAGTATCACGAAAGAAGCGGACAGAAAGCTCTTCCCCATCGTCAAGGATCTGGCGGAAAAGTACAAGGAGCGTTATCTCCGCACCGAAAAGGACAGCATCCTCTATCTCGACCAGACCGAGGGGGTCGTCTACGTCTATTCATTGGGCGCGCCGAGCGCCGAGGAGACCTCGCGCGACTTGTCCATGAGCGAAAAGGGCGCCACTTGGTTCCGCGAGATGCGGGGCGAAGGGGTGGCGGAGGACGGCATCAAGGCAGCCAATACTTGGCAGACCCTCATCACCCGCCTCTCCGAAACTTTCTATAAGAACAATTCCGTCCTCTACTACGAGGATACCGATACCGACTTCAATATTGGGGGCGATATCGAGTCCGAGATAAAGGCGATGGTGAACGTCTTCTTTGACGAAAAGAACGTCAGGGTGGTCAAGGAGAGCGGCAACTCCACCCAGCTCGTCTACGCGGCGAGTTTGCGCCTCGCGATGGGGATCTCCCTCGTGCCGCAACCCGTCCTCGGCAAGCTGTACTTCTCCTTGAATTCGGACGGCAGTTTAAAGTTCCTCACCAAGGAGGAGGCGTCGAAGCTGGAAGATATCCTCAAGAGGGCGCAGTCCAAGGAGGGCGCCACCCCGCCCGAGGACACGGACGTCGGCGTGATCGTGGAGACGCTCCGCGGGATGCTGGAGGATAAGGAGCACCTCGAAAGGTTCCTCGTCTTTAACGCAAGTAACCAAGCGGTGATGGATAAGATGACCGAAAAGCTCCGTATGGAGAAGAGGGAGGACGCGCTCCCCGTGGAGATATTGAAGGTGACCATCAACACCATCCTTTTGATGAAGGTCAAGGCGACGGCGTTCGACGTCTATTTCGAGCGCTTTACCAACGTCAAGACCCCCGTGCTTCGCGCCAAAGTCCTCTTTGACAAGGTGACGTTATCCTGCGAAGCCTGCAAAGAGCACGAGGAGCTCATCACCTCAAACGTCATCGATTACGTCACTTCGTCGGGAAAAGCGGCAAGCGCGGAAGTGATATGCAATAACGGCGAGATCGACCTTCGTGTAAACGGCAAGTTGCTCGTTGCCGCCGAGTACGAAGAAGCCCTTGCCGATATCAAGAAAAGCGTCTTTGAAAAGCACCTTCGCCGCGTGGAGTGCTCTTCCTGCGCCGCGCGCGACGCCTGCGTGGGCTACGTGTGCGAGGAGAAGCAGCTGCCTGTCAAGGATATCGATAGGGACGGGGAGATCTCCTCGGTCATCCGTTGCGCCGATTGCGTCTATCCCGAGAGCTACGTCTACGTGAACGGAGAAGCATATACCACGAGCTCGGTCTTCTACGACGTCAACGAGCGTGGGTTGCGCCTGCGTTCGGATGAGAAGGGCGGCAGGACCACCTGCTCGGTGTGCGGTCGCGCCTATTATCGCGAGAGGGGCAGCCTTGACGAACTGTGCGACTTGTGCGCTTCGCTCGGGAGTGGGGACGAAGCCCAGCAAAGAAAGCAAAAGGCATTATACGACAAGTATTCGGGGCTCCTGCCCCTGCATAAGCGCCTCGCATCCCCCAAGCGATGCGCGGAGGACCAATCGGTCATCGTCTTTAAGGTGGGCGAGAACTACCACGTCTTTGATAAACTCGCGGCGATCATCGCCGGCGAGGAGCATCTGACGATGAGGTCCGTTACGCCGGACGGCAACGGTGAGGTGTGAGTATGAATAAGAAGCTGGATTTTTATAACGGAAAGGGCGCTTCGCAGACCGTAGATAATTCCGCCGAGACCTATCACCGCATGGGCAATAAAAAGCTCGGGCTCATCGTGGCTCTTGCCGTCGCCATCCTTGCGGATGTACTTGTGGCGACCCTGCTCGGCGTGGTCACGAAGAAGGTCACCTATTTCCTCGCGCCTGTGGGACTGGCCATCGTGGACGCCGTGTTCCTGGCGGATATCTTCTTTATCAATCTCAAACAAAAATACACCATCGGGCACCGCGTGCTGTATATCCTTTTTTCCGTCGTGCTCGCCTTCGTGACCGCGATGATCCCCACCTCGGACGATAAGAGCCGCGTGATGACTACCGTCGCCATGTTTATCTTTATCTGGGTGCAGGCGGCGAAACTCCTATTGGTGATATTGCTCTATCACCTCGATAAAAAGTCGGAATTCTCCTTGAAGGAACGCGTGGCGAGCATCGTCTTGGTCGTCTTCCTGACGGGGATACTCGCAAGCTATTCTCTCTTCAACTACAACGTGGGCTTTATGGGGCAGGGCGTTAAGTTCGGCGACGAAAACGCCACCTTGATATATTCCCTGACCGAGAAAGGGGAGTACGAAGTCGTTGGCTCCTTTCACGACGGAGGCGTTATCACCGTGCCCGAGACCTTTGACGGAAAGAAGGTCACGTCCGTCGACTGCTCCTTTATCGATGCGTCCGTGACCAAGATCGTCGTTGAGGGCAAGGAACTGAAATTCCGCGGCGCTAAGGATATCAAGGCGCTCTATGAGGATATCACCGTGATGGTGTATAAGGAGAACGTGGACGCCGTGCGCCTCGGGCTGTTTATCGATTGTTGGACATCGTCCGGCGACGCCACTCCCGCAAAGACCCTCTTTGACAGCGTGACCCCCATCGACCTCGGCGCGAGCGAGACCTACTATAACGTCTCCTGCACAGACGCCTTTACCAGCGGGACGGTAGGATATATCCCCACCGTTTTCAAAAACGACGGCAGCGCCGTCACCTTGAACGATATCAAGGGCAAGATGGAGCCCACGAAGCGCCAACTCTTCGAGCGCACCGATACAAGCGACCAGGGCGACCTCAAATATTGCTTTGAGAATAATAACCGCATGATCCTGACGCGCGGCGACGCGGAGGGCAACGACTTCTTCCTGACCCTCGAGCCTATCTACAAGTTTACCCTCGGCACCGAGGGCTTTCACGGCAACGACGAAAAGTGGATCCCCGCCCCCCTTGATCGCGAGCGCTATTCGGTCTCTTCGGGGCTTGCAAACTACTATCTGCACCTTCCGAAGAGGGACGGCTTCTCGGTCGCTTGGAGTGTAAAGCCTCTTGCCGAGAGTGCGCACGCCGTAAGCGGGGCGGAGGACTTTGCCGCCTACGTCCTCGGTTCGACGGATGAGAATACCTTCGACCTTAGACCCGAATGGTCCATCCTGCCTCCCACCGTGTCCTTCGTGCCGATGGAAGATATCGTCATCACCTACGGGCAGAACGCCGAGTTCTCGCTCCGTACAGAGTGCGTCTTCCCCGTCAAGTATATTTTGAAGACCCCGTCGGGCACCAAGATGGACGAGACCGAGCCGCGCGATGCGGGCTTGTGGAGCTATGCGATGCCGGATAAAGTGCCCGCAAACAGCGGCGCGTATACCCTCGTGATGACGGCGACCCCTTCGGCGGAGGTCACCTCGCTCGGCGCGTCGGAGGCTGTATTGCAGGTATTCGGTTTCACCGTCAATAAAAAGACGCTCAGCCTGAATTGGGTGCTTCCCTCGGGCGAATTCAACAATTCCGAGCGCCCCGTCCTTCTCTCGTACGAGGAGGGCGACCGAGTGGGCTCGGACGTCATAGAGCTCACGCGCAGCCTCACCTCCGCAAAGAACGCGGGCAACTATCACGTGACGGCTACGATGGATAGCGCTTCCTCCGAAAAGTACGTCTTCCTCACCGCGGGCGAGCACGCTTATCAGCGCGATTTCACCATCGATAAGAAGAGGCTGACGGTCAATTGGAGCGAGATGACTTATACCTACAACGGCGAGGTGCAGTACCCCGTTGCGACGACCACGGTCTTTGACGTGGTGGAGAGCTTGACGGTGTCGGGCGGCAGCAAGAAGGCGGGCAACTATACCGCCGTCGCCCTCGCTAAAGAGGTGGGGGATAATCATAACGGTGTGGATATCGACACCGATAACTACGTGATAGGCGAGAATCCCACCAAGGCTTACACCATCGCCAAGAAGACGGTGGAGGTAACTTCCTGGACGACGGACAGCTACACCTACGACGGCACCTTGAAAAGCAGCGAGGTCGCCGCAATGTCGGGCTACATCGATGGGGAGGAGGCGGTGGCGTTTGCCGACCTTGTATATCAGGGCAATGCGCAGAAAAACGCAGGCGACCATCCCTTTACCGTCACCTTCGGCATAGAGAGCAACTACACCTTTGGGGCGGAAACGCCCACGGTGGCGCACACCTTGCACGTCGAGCCCAAGGTCATCTCCTATTCATGGGTCACGACCTCTTTGGACTATAACGGCGAGATGCAGCATCCCGTTGCCCAAGCCGACTCCGTAAGCCTGTGCGGCAACGATACCTGCGCCTTCTATTACGAGGGCGAGGGGATGAACGCCGGCAACTACGAAGTGACCCTCACGGGGCTCACCAACTCCAATTATAAACTCGCGGACGGCGACCATACGCAAGCCTTCGTGATCAATAAGATACTCCGTCCCGCCTTCACGGTCACCTATGCAGACCGCACCTACGGCGACGAGGCACCCACCCCCGTCGTCTCGGGCAACGCGGAGGATGGCGAGGTGACTTATCTCTATCGCAAGGAAGGTTCGGGCATTTATTCCTCTTTGCCCCCCACCTTGGCGGGGAACTACGTCGTCACTGCCACCTCGGCGGAGAGCGCGAACTATCTGGAGACATCTGCGGAGCATTCCTTCAAGATCAACAAGAAGAGGATCGTCGTATCCTGGACCGCACCCGCCTCCCTCGAATACGACAAGGCGGCGAAGGAGCCCACGGCAAGCGTATCCAACCGCGTGGGCACGGACGACGTGTCGGTGACGATCGCCCTTTCTGCGGGTGGGAACAACGTGAACGTCGGGTCTTTCACCTTCACGGTGACTGACCTCCTCGGAGAGGATAAAGAGAATTACACGCTGACGGGCGCGGCGGGAACGGTAAGTCCCATATATACCGTCACCCCGCACGTGGTCACCCTCTCCTGGCAGGTACTTTCCGCATCCGAGCTTGTCTATGACAAGACGGCAAAGTCGGTCACTGCAAGCCCCGTCGGGGTGTATGCGGGCGACGACTGCGAAGCGGAAACGGTGCTCGATTCGGGCAATAACGTGAACGTCGGCACCTTCACCTTCCGCGCCACTCTCACGAACGCCAACTATTCCCTCGCAAGCGCGGTGAGCGGCGGCTATACCATCACGCCGAAGAGCGTCACCGTCACCGTCAAGGACGCGGAGGTGGGCTATGGCTCCGTGGCGCCCGAGTTCGGCTTGGATACTTCCGCCCTCATTGCGGGCGACACCCTCATGGGCACTGCGCTCTACAGCACGGAATACGATATCTCCGACCCCTTAAAGAGGGTCGTGGGCAGTTACGACGTCACGGTGTCGGGCATCGCTAACGCCAATTACGATATTACCTTCTGCAAGGGGACTTTGACCGTTTCCGCAAGGGCGGTCGCGCTCTCTTGGGACTTTACGTACGTCGTATACGACAAAGCCGAGCACCTCCCCGCAGCCACCCTCGTCAACAAAGCGTTCGCGGCGGACGAGATAGCTTTTACCTACGATACCGACGCCCCCGAGACCGAGGTGGGGCTCTACTCTCGCACCGTCACCGCCATCACCGGCGCGAGCGCGGGGAACTACACCCTCGTGGGCGGCTTGGGCTTAACGAACGAATGGAATATCCTGCAAAAGGCCGTCACCGTCAAGGTCGCGGACGTTACGATCACTTACGGCGACGATAAGCCCGCCTTCACCCTCGACACTTCCTCCCTCATCGCGGGGGATACGCTGACGGGCGCAACGACCTATTTCACGAGTTACGACACTTCCTCCTGGTCGTCCAGAAAGGCAGGGAGCTACGACGTGAAGGTGAGCGATGTGACGCGTCCCTCCAACCCCAATTATTCGGTGACTTTCACGAAGGGCACCTTGACCGTACGCCCCCGCCCCGTGGTGCTCTCTTGGAGCGAGGATAGTTACGAATACGACGGCGAGACGCATCGTCCCATCGCCACCATCACCAATAAGCAGTACGAATTCGATGACGGCATTTCCCTCACCTACGATAGCTTTACGCAGATGAGGAGCGTCGGCAACTATACCCGCACGGTGACAGGTTTCAGCACATTGATGTCATCTTACGGCAACAACTTCACCGTCGAAGGGGGCACCAACGTTACCCACTCGTGGAGCATCACCCCCAAGGCGGTCACCGTCAAGGTGAAGGATACTGCCGTGACCTACGGCGACACGCCCGCCTACTCGGTGGATACTTCCGCGCTTTACTCGGGCGACGCCCTCGCGGGCACGGCGCATTACACCTGCGCTTATGACGCATCCGATCCCGCCCATCGTGCGGTAGGGAGCTACGACGTCACCGTATCGGGGCTCGCTAACCCCAATTACGACCTGACTTTTGACAAGGGCACGCTGACGGTCGGCGCCAAAGCCATCGATCTGTGGGTCAATAACGTCACCGTCGCCTACGGAGACCCCACCCCCGCATTCAGCGTGGATACTTCGGTGCTTTTGGCGGACGATACCCTCTCGGGCACGGCGGTATTTAATACCCTGTATGTCCCCGGCGACGCGACGTACGGCGTCGTGGGCGACTACGCGGTCTCCTTTACGGGGCTCAGCAGTCCCAATTACGATATCACGCGCAAGAAGGGCAAGCTGACGGTAGTGAGGGCGACGCGCGGCGCCGTCACGGTGGATATCGCGGACGTAGAGGTCGGAGAGCCCATCACGCCCACCGTTACCAGCGCGATAGAGGAGGAGGGCGGTACCACCGTTACCTATCTCTATGGGGTGCAAGGCTCTGTGTCCGAGCCCACCTCCGTCCCGCCCGCAGAGGAGGGAGACTACTACGTAATAGCGCGCCTGTCCGCCTCCGACAACTACTTAGAGGCGCAGTCCGAACCTTGTCTGTTTACCGTGTATAGTGTATAATTTAGGGGAAACGATATGAAAAGAAATAACGACGCACTCCTATTCAAATGTCATTCCTGCGGGGCGGCGATCCGTCCGCTGACCTTCTTTGACGGCTCGGTCTGGTGCCCGAATTGCAGGATAAACCTCTTCATCGAGCTCAACCAAAAGGCGGAGAACAGGGAGCCTGCCCGCACGGTCAAGGACTCCTCTTTCGCCATCTCGCAGGAGCTGTTTGCGAATTATCTGTGCGAGGGAGGCGGAAGAGACGCCCTGGGCCCCGCCATCGACTACTGCCGAAAGGCGGCGTACGAACTTGACCCCTACGCCCTCGTCAACCTCGGCTATTTCTACAGCCTCGGATACGTGGAAGGTGTGCACGTGGAGACGGGTCGTTCCTTCGCCAAGCTGTGCTTTGAGCTTGCAAAAAAGTGCGCGCCCGCAGAGGACGGCGATATCGTAGCGCTCGCGGACGCCAACTTGCACGCCTTGTCTTCCCCCATCAAAAAGGGCGCCGAGTCCGACGTATTCTATCTGCGCTCGCTCTTGCAGAGGTTTCAGAGCGAGGATAAAGCCACTTGCCCCCGCCTCGGCGTATTTTCGGTGAGCAACAACGGCACCCTCGGTGAGGAGGATAAAAAGGAGGTGCTGACCCGCCTGACGGAACTGTATAAGCAGGCGACGGTCTATCTTTTGAAGAGGACGGCGGACGCCAAGAACCCCTTTAATAAGATAACGAGCGCCAACCAGTTCGAGCAGTGCTTCCAAAGGGAGGACGAGGTCTTGTGGTTCGCCTATATGCGAAAGGGGGACCCCATCAAGGCGTTCAAGAAGAGGCTATCCTCGCTATTCCAAAACGAAAGCGAGGTGCAACAGAACCTATCCGCCGTCATCTCGGAGGTGAAAAGGGGTGGGAACCGTGGCGCGGACTTTTCCGACCAAGACGTGATGATATGCACCTTCGACGAAAAGCTGTATCGCTATTACGGCATAGACAAGTCCAAGGAGTTTTCCGCCTTTGACAGGCTGAGCAAGCTGTACCACAAGGCGCAAGGAGAGTAAGATAAATGATAGACTGGAAAGCGTTGACCAAAATAGTCGATTATTACAAAAAGTGCGGCGGAAAGGCGGACGACAGGCTGATAGACTTCGTGGACGGAAAGCTCGCGGCGTATTACGACGAATTCTGCGAGATGGTCGGCGAGGAGCGCGTCATGCCCCTTCTTCGCTTCTACCTCGGTAGGGGGATAGAGGGTCGCTCCGATCTGAAAAACATCGAAAGCGTCTTGACCTTCTTGATAGAGTTGACGGAGGGACCCTTCTCCGCCATCACCTTCAAGGGCGACAAGACTATAAAAAGCATTTTATTAGAAGGAGAAAAAATCAAAATGGCAAGGAAGTACAATAACGATTGGTACATCAAGAGCATCGATTCCGTCGTGGGTTCTATCGAGAAGAACGCGGCGTACCTCTATTCCATCCGAGATCGCGTTACGGAGGAGGTGCACGCGGACGTCGTCACTTTGATTGGAAAGTACGAGGCTCTGAAAGACAGAGTGACGGCACTGAAGGACGCGCCGCCCGAGAGCCACATCGCCATCGTGGATGAGCTGGCAAAAGTGCAGCTCGCCGTCAAGACCGAAAGGAGAAAGCTCCTTATCAGGGACTTCTACGCCTCCCTCCATTCCACAGGCAAGGAGAATATCTTTATTCAAACGGATACAGCCTTGAAGGCGGCGGAAGGCTACGTTGCCACCCCGCCCAAGGGAGCAAGCATTCCCTCCGACAGCCAAATCGTGGGCAAGATGATCGTCGCCGAGCCCAAGAGCGCCATCGACGACGTCACCCGCGTCCAAGAGTATCGCGAGCAATGCTTGCAACTCTTCAAGAGCATCGAGACCTCGGTCAAGGCGCGCGAAGAGAGCGTTCGTCAGCTGGAGGAAGGGGTCAACGACGCAGAGAGGAAGGGCAAGGAGATATCCCAAAAGCGGCAGGAACTTAAGCGCCAATACGAGAACGGTATGATATCCAATATGCAGCTCGAAAGAGAGGGCGCGAAGCTCAAGATGCAGCTGGATTCGGCGTTTACCGTCTATCAGCGCAAAAAGGTGTATTACGACGCGTTGTCCATGAAGTTCCTGCGCCTGTACGAAGCGTGGGAGAGTTTCCGCACTTCCTTGGAGATCATCGTGGAGAACAATAGCGAGGATACCAAGCTCATCGAGCATTTCGACAATATCGTGGAAGCCTTGCGTAGGTTCGCGGGCTTTATCAACGGCATCGAGGACGACGACAGCTACGACTTCTCGCTGTATCAAAAACTCGTTTCCGACGTGCAGGCGGAACTCAAACGCGAGATAGAGGAAGTCGTCATCATCACGGGTGTGGAGGTGGACCCCTTAAAGCCCCTTATCAATACCGTGGAGGGGAGCGGTTCTTCCTTTATCCTCAATGACGACGAAGACCCCTTTGCGCCGCCCTCCGCGGCAAAGAAGGCTACGCCCGCAGGGGGTGATCCCGAGGACCCCGGCACCATCGTCGAAGGGGAGCCCGTGGACGCCGACAACCCCTTCCGCACCATCTTCGGCTCGCACGACGAGGACTGATCCGGAGCAGTATGACCTATCCTCAGCTCATTCAAGACGTCAAGAGTAAGGGCTATTACGCCGCCACGTCCGTGAAAGACATCCGCGCGGAGTACGACCGCCTCGTGAAGATACGCGAGGTTTCTCTTATCGGCGACAACCTCTACGAGTGGAGGTGCGTTCGCGCTCTTGTCGAGACCAAACTGGCAGTCACCGCCCTCATCGAGCGGGGGCTGAGAGCGGAGGATATAGAGGACTTTACCCGCGCCCTCGAATACGCAAAAACCGCGTATCACAGCGCAAAGCTCGCCTTGGAGCCCGAAGGGACGGGCGGGGACGCCGCCTTCGAGGCGCTCGGCGCGGCGGTGGGACGCGCGGTCATTTTGGCGCAGGGCATCAACGCGGACTTCGGTAAGCTGATTTCGGACGGGGAATTCCGCGGGACGATCGCCGATTTCACCCGCCTTGTGGAAAAGTACCGCTCAATAAAGACCGAGAACATCGCGTCCCTCTTCCCCGAAGCGGACAAGGGGCAGTTTGCTTTCCTATCCGTCAAAAAGGCGATATACGACCTTCTTCAGAAAAAGCTGGAGCTTCTGACGCAGGCGATGTTCGCGGGCTTTTCCTTGGACAAGGCGTACGTCCCGGATACCATTTCGCAATACGACAGCTTGCAGTCCCTCCCCGCGCTCTCCCTCGCGCAGGGCGTCAAGGACGCGCCCGTGCTCTTCGTGTGCACTCCCATTCGCGCGGAATTCGACATCATGCTCAACGCCAATCTCAATAGAAACGGCATTTCGAAGATATTGCAGATAGAGCTCTCCCTTCTCCCGAAAGCGATCTTGAAGAGCGCGGACAGTATGGCGCGCTTCCTCCTCTTTGCGAAGAGGAGTAGCAAGGCGGGGGTCTTTGCTTTCTACGGTATCGATAAGCTGTCGGACGTGGAAAAGGGCAAGGTCTACGCCGCCGTGACCGCCTATTTGCGCCTCGTGGCGGAGGACGTCAGGATGGTCTTTTGGGACAAGAGCGGCGATATGCAGGGGATGAAGGAGTACGAGCGCATCAAGGGGGAGACCCCATTTGCTCCCGCCGAGAACCGCTATCTGCGCCTGCCTTCCTTCGCTGACGCGTGCGAACTCTTGGTGGGTGCGGACGACGAGCGAAAAGAGGAGATCCGCGTGAGCTGCGTCTTTATGGGGTATCGCGGCTTAAATTACCTCTACGCCACCGAGAAGGAGATGGGACTTGCCATCGACACGGCAAAACGCCTTTCGGACGAAAACGCGGCGGCGGTGCTCGCCTTCCTTTCGCGCTTGCCCGACGACTCCAAGCTCGTCCCTCTTGACTGGCGCTACGACCCCGCGATAGACAGGCGCGTTGGAATAGCGAGCGGGGAGTACGATTACGACGAGATACGCGCGGTCAGCGATGACCGCATCCGCGCCATTTTGGCAAACGACTCTTTTACCGTCTATGAAAAGTGCGGCGAGCTGGTGCGCTATATCCTCCTTGCCGACGAGGACAAGAGCGTGTGGAAGGAGGTCTTAACGGACGAGGAGAGGCGAGAGCGCATCGAGCGCGCCACCCACGTTATCGCCTATGCGATGAAGGTGTATCACCGCGCTCCCAAGGTGCTCGTGGTGGATTCAAGGGGCGCTTGGGGCGGGCTGTGCTGTAACGGCGGCGCGGAGATAAAGTATAAAAAAAGCGCGTCGGAGGATATCGGTTGGCTGATGGACGCCATCCTCCACGAGCTGTATCACTCCTTGCAATATACCCTCGTGGATACGTCGGTGGACCCAACCTGGCATAAGAAGGCGTTCCACATATCCAACGAGCGCATCGCCAGCTGGCACGACAACTTTAAGGTGTACGTCGACCTCGGCGAGGAGAATAACGATATCTACATGATCCAAAGCGTGGAGGTGGACGCGCGCGATTTCGCGGGGCTTTGCCTCGGCGACCAGGTGTATCACGAGCACGATAGATTGATAACGAAAAGAGGGGAGCAATGAACGAGCAGGCAAGCGACATCACAAAAACCTTGAAAGAGCGTTTGGATTACTACGAGAGGGCTCTTCTCCACTTGGAGGAGAACGGCAATCGCCACGTAGACCTCGGCTTGGACGAAAAGGGAAGCCCCAAGCACAGGGAGCTCTATCTTCTGACGGGGGAGAGAGGCTTTTCCTATCGCTTTTTCGATGAGATAAAGGATAAGGTGGGGCAGGGACCCGCAGTGGTGCTTCGTGACAGCGCGCTTCTTGCCTCCGAACAGGACGTTCACGACCCCAAGCTGGTGCGCGCGGACTACGTCGGGAGTGCTCCGAAAAGCGCTGACCGCGCCCTGCAAAAGCAACTCAGCCGCTTTATCGAGGAGTGCTACAAGGATATCCGCGAAAAGGGCAACAACCCGATGTTCCTTTCCATCGGCGCCATCCGTTGGCGCATTGAAAAAACGGTGAACGGCGAGCCCCAAGCGGTGAGCGCCGTAAGCCCCCTCCTCATATTCCCGGTCAAACTCATCCGCGGCGGCGACAGCGTGAGCCCCGTTCGGGTGGAGGTGGTGGACGACGAGGTGTACGTCAACGAGTCCTTCCGTCGCCTGTACTACGAGAGCGCGGGGGAGTGTTTCCCTCTGCCCGAGGGATCGGAGAGCGAGTCGCAAAGGGTATCGGACTTTGACCTTCGCGCCTACTTCGGCGCGGTGGAAAAGTTCGTCTCGGAAAGGGGAAGGAGCGGGGCGGATATTACCTTCCTTCCCGACATTATCGCTCTTTCCAAATATACGCACGGCGATATCTGTATGTATCGCGATATCCGCAGGAACGAGGAGAAGATACTTTGTTCTCCCTTGATACGCAGGGTGTTCGGCGGGGAAGAGTGCGCCGAGGAGCCGATAGGGGGAGGAGGGGAGCCTCGCTTCGTCCTCAGGTACGATTCGGTGCAGGAAGAGATCGCGCGAGCGGTATTGTCTGAGGGCAAGTGCGTCAAGGTGCAGGGACCTCCGGGAACGGGCAAAACGCAGACCATCGCCAATATGATAGCGGCGGCGCTTTCCGAGGATAAGAAGGTGCTTTTCGTGTCGGAAAAGAAGCCCGCCCTCCAAGAGGTTTATGCCAAACTCCCGCCCGAGATCGCTCGGTTTACCCTCCTCATCAACGAGGATACCGAGAGCGCCACGGCGAAAAGCAATAAAAACGATATTCAAAAGGATCTGCGCGAAACCTTGAACTTCGCCTTGGACGACGTCAACGAACACGAGGTCAGGGATAAGGGCAGGGTGCTCGACGCGCAGGTGAAAGCGGACAAAGACGCGCTGGAAAGGTATCGGAAACTGATGTTTACGGACGTGCTCAAGAACGGCTACTCCTTGTACGACGCCATCTTGGGCGCTATGCGCTTCAAGGACGCCCCCACCGTGCCTTTCGACGAGCCCTCGCCCGCATTTCTTTTAAAGGCGGACGTCGCTTCTCTTATCAAGATGCAGTCGGTCGCGGACGCGGCGGGAAAGTCGCTCCTCGCGGCTACGAAGGATATGTCCGTCCTCCCCGTTCGCTCGCCCCACTTCGGGGTGAAGGGTGGCAAGGCAGGGCGCTTCGCTTACGACAAGCAAGCCTTCGACAAGGTGATAGCGCTCCTTGACGCTCTCACCGCAAAGGTTCCCGCCGCGGGGGCGTTCTCCGTTTACGACCTGCAGTGCATTTCCTCCATCGACTTTGATGAAAAAACGATGGAAAGATACCTTGCCCTTCCCGAGCTCAAGGGACTTGCGGACACCTTGCTCTCGGCGGCAGAAACCGCAAAAGAGTATAGAGAGAAGGGTTACGACGTGAAATATTCTTCCCTCTTTGCGGGCGATCTCTTTGACCATTTGCCCGAGCTGAGTGTCGCCGCGGACAGCGCGTACGACTGCTTGCCCGTCCCCTCTCTCGGCGAGATGGCGGATACCTTTGACGACCACGTACTGAACTGCATCCGCAGGAATAAGGCTATCGTCAAGGAATATATCGAGCGCTACAAGGCGGAATGCGAGTTGATACGCGCCACCATGCCCACCTTTACAGAGCTTTACGGTGAGGACGCATTGCTTGATCCCAAGCGGGAAGCGCTCTTCGTTTCCTGCGGCGAAAAACTGCAGAAGTATTTCGGGCACAAGGAGCCCACCCTCCCCCTCTTTGCCTTTGGGGCGAAGAAGGCGGAGAAAGTCCTGCGTGAACTTCTGCCCAAGCCCGCGCCCATACGCCTTTCGCGCTTGCTTGAAGTGATGCAGGCATTCATGACCGTGCACGAGGCGAAGGCGAGGATAAAGGAGATAGAAAAGAACCTCGCGCTGACGATGGAGTACCCCTTCCATATCGAGGACGTCGCCAAAGTGTCCGCCCTCATCGGACTGGACGAGAAGGGCATCCTCTTTGAAGACACTATCGCGGAGTGCGGTAAGATACACGCCTTCGTCAAGGGGTATCTCCTGCCCGTCCACGATACCGCCATCGAAACGATCGTCGGCAAGGGAAGGGTCGCGGATATCAAGGAACTCCTCGCCGCCGGGAGGCTTCGCCGCGAGTGGAAGGAAAGAGCCGCGGCGGTCAACGACTACTTGCAGGACGCGCCGCTTCTCAGCGAGAGCGTCATCCCCTCGGAAGGGGAGCTTATCGCGTCGTCAAGGGCGGCAAGAGGACTGCTCTTGATCAAGGACGTTGCGGAAAGAGCGTCGCTCGTATCCTCCTGCGCCGCCGCCCGAAGGGAGATCGCCGTCGTGGCGGACACCCTTACTCGATACGCCGAGGAGCGCTTGGATAAAAAGTATGCGGGGCTCTCGGTCTGCGGGGACGTAAAAAGGATGCTCGCAAGCGACCTTGCTTACTTTACCGAGGCGGTGAACGACGAGGCGGCAAGCGCCGCGATGGCGGACTTTCGCGAGCGGGTCTTATCTTGGCGCGACGACTCCATGCTTCGCTTCTTCCTGCCCTTCCTGACGGGCAAAGTCGATTACGACGGTAGTTACCTTTTCTCGGATATCTTGGAGCATTCCTTCTATACCCTCGTCGTTAGGTCGGTGGAGAAGGCGTCGGAGGAGAGGGATACCCTTGCAAAAACCGTCGCGCTTATCCCCATGACAGACGGCTTAGCCTGCGGGCGCAAGCATTACAAGGAGGTAAACGCCATCTTTGAAGGTACGGGGGACAAGGTGTCTGCCGAGGCGATGCGGGATATCTCGCACGATATGCGAGTGATCTACGACATCTTTGCCTGCTTTAAAAAGGACTATACGGAGGGCAAGGCGGGAGAGCTCTTCGACGACTATATCAAGCACGAGGACGCACTGCTTCAAAACAACCGCAAGGTGATATCCCTCTTTGAGATAAAGCGCATCGCCGCGCTGAAGAATAAGAAGTACAAGCTGGATATCTTCGAGTCCTCTAAGACGGCGTATAAGAATCCCCGCTTGCTATTCAAGCACGAGGGCAACAGCATCCTTGCCTTGAAGCCTTGCTTCATCATGTCGCCTTCCACGGTCAGCACCCTCCTCTATGGGGAGGTTTACGCGGACTTTGACATAGTGATATTCGACGAAGCGAGCCAAATCGAGCCGCAGCACCTCATCCCCGCTCTCTTCCGCGCCAAGACGTGCGTGGTGATTGGGGACGAGTATCAGATGCCCCCGATGAAATACTTTATCTCCAAGGCGCCCGGCGACGAGGAGGAGGACGAGCGATTTGAAAAGGTCACTTCCGCCCTCGACCTCATATCGCAGCCCGGGGTGGATATGATGGGATATTCCCTGCGCTGTCACTACCGCAGCAACAGCGAATCGCTGATAGCCTATTCCCAGCGCTATTATCCCGATATGCTGACATTCCCCTCCGTCCTTTCCTATGGAAAGAAAGTGGGCTTGCGCGATAAATATATCGCGGACGGTTACGGCGCGAAGGGCGTCAACGTCAAGGAGGCGGAGGAGGTCGTGCGCGTGCTTAAAAAGCATTTGGACGAGACCCCTGAGGCATCGGTGGGCGTGATGACCTTCGGCGTGGGACAGGCGGAATATATCACCTCGCTCATTGCTTCCGACCCCGAGCTCGCTCATCGCCTGACCTCGGAGTACGGTGCGGAGGGCTTTTTCGTCAAGCCCATCGGTCAGCTCCAAGGACGCGAGGTGGACCACGTCGTGATGTCCATGACCTATTCCAAGGACGAGAAAGGCTCCTTCCACAGCTTTGGCGACCTCGACCGCGGCAACTGCGGCGAGAACGTCTTTAACGTTGCGGCGTCGCGCGCGAGGAATATGATGACGGTCATCCACTCCTACACGGCGGAGGAGATAGAGCATACGGGCAGACAGGCGGCGAAATACTTGTCCGACTTTCTGAGAATCGTCAGGGAGCAGTCGGGCCCCGAAGGCAAGGAGGGGGTCATTCGCTCCAAGGCGGATGGCTTAGCGGCAAATCCCTTCCTCGTCAGCGTGAGGAATTACCTTATCGACGCTTGCGGGATAGAGCCCTCTCGTGTCATACTGAATTACGGCGTGACCGAAAAGTCCTTACGCATCCCCGTGGTCATCCTTGACGAGAAGGGGGAGAAGGCAATAGTCGCTCTCTTCCTCGAAGACCCGCCCATCGTGGCGAAGAGGGAGGTCTCTTTCATTGACTACGCCGTGCGCTATCGCAGATCGATGGCGCAGGACAGAGGGTGGGGCGACTCTATGCGCATCTTTGCCTATGACTGGCTGACAAGCGAAAAAAGCAAAACTATCTTGAAAAACTTTATTCAAGAGAAACTATAAACAATAAAAAGGAGAGTAAACTTATGAGTGAAATGCGTTCCAGGATCATTTTGCAGAGCGACAAGGAAAAGGGCGTCACCGCCTACGATCGCAAGAAGGACGAGGCGTGGAACCAATACGTCCAGACCGCACAGCGTAGGGGCGAAGAGGATACCATCACCCAGTTCCGCTTCTTCATCTTCGTGCTTCGTTGCTATATGGGCATGGTGAAGGAATACGTCAGCGCCACCAAGGACCTCGTCAACGAGATAAACGATATCTCGGAAGAGGTCAATTCTCTCGTGGAGATGGACCTCCAGTCCACCGAGAGGTTTACCTACAATATCGAGAAATATCCCAGATTCATGCGCGGATTCGTGATGCGCAGAAGGGCGAAGAGGTATTACAGGGATAAGCTGGAGATCCTCCGCACCAAGATCGCCATCGCCACGGGCAGCATCAGCAACGTGCCCGAGGTCATGAAGGAAGTCATCACGGGCATGAATTCCATGATGACCGGGATGACCAAGTCCTTGAAGATGATCCCCACCACGGGCAGCAAAAAGAAGAACGGCGCGAGCCTCCTTCCTCCCGAGATCACTGCCGAGATCGAAAGAAGGCGCAGCGGCGGCTCCTCGGGCGACGCTCCCACCGACGCGGGCAGTTCGGGCGGTTCCGATACAGGTAGCGCGGGCAGCGCAGGCGGCACTACGGGCGGCGGCGCAGGCGCTACCGGCGACCGTTGGGGCGACGATATCCTTTAATAGGGGAGGTAACTATGTCTGATACCATCAAAAGGACCCCCGGCGCGGAGGTTACGAAAGCGCCCGCCGACCCCAAAAAGACCCTGGAAGAACTGTGGAAGGAGTATAATACCATCGCGGACCGCATCCGCGACAAGAAGGAGCAACTCGCGAAGCCCGAGAACGCCCTCGACCTTCCGCAGATCAAATCCACCATCAGCACCCTCTATCTGCGCGCGGCGAGTATATGTCTCTCCTTCCTCGACCTCGCGGAGGAGGATAAGGCGGTGGAAAAGCGCCTGATAGAGCTCGGCGGCAAGAGCAACTTCCTCGAGATACTCAAAAAGCGCACCGACCTATATTTCCAAAACGCAAAGAAGTTCGGCTCGAGCATCAAGAGCGGCACCCCCAAGACCACCTTGGACGACATCAAGGGGCAGGAGGACGTCAAGGACGTGGTGCGTAGCTTCGTCTTCCTTGCCAAGCACCCATCTCTTTTCGATACCTATAAGATAGAGGGCGGCTTGGGGCTCATGATGTACGGCGCTCCCGGCACCGGCAAGACGATGTTTGCCGAGGCGATAGCCAACGCGATGCAGCTGCCTCTCTTCGTCATCACCCCTGCCGACCTCTTTAAGTCCTACGTCGGCGCGTCCGAGCAGGCGGTCAGGCAGATATTCGACGATATCAGCGCCTTTGCCGACGGCGCCATCCTCTTTGTGGATGAGTGCGAGTCCATCTTCTCCCGCCGCGATAAGGATACCAAGGACTACAAGTCCGCCGTGACCAGCGAACTATTGCAGAGGATGAACGGGCAGGGCGTGGACGGCAGCCGTCGCATCATGATAGCGGCTACCAACTGTCCGTGGGATATCGACCCCGCTTATCTCCGCTATAAGCGCTTCTCGCATATGGTGCATATCACCCCGCCCGACAGCGAAGCGATATCCGCCATCGTGCACTCCAAGCTCAAAGGGGTGCCCGCCGAAGAGGGCTTAGCGGACTTTATCATCGACAGTTTGGAGAAGAAGATGCACGCAGCCAAGGGCAGCGAGCGCTTCTATTGCTCGGCGGCGGACGTGTGCGGCATCGTGGAAAACGCCTGCCGTATGGCTGTCGAGGAGATGGTCAAGCTTGATAAGGGTGAGGAAAACTTGAACGTAGTCAAGGTGTCCAAGGAGATGGTGCGCAAGGCTCTCATAAACTTCAAGCCCATCATCACCGAGGAGTATATGCAGCGCTATAATAACTTCAAGCCGGGCGAGGAAGCGTGAGTGTGTGCGTTGCATAGTGACGTTGTCTTCGACAAACGATGTTCGCTCGCAAAACGACGTCGTCTGACGGCAAACGACGTGAAAACGAATGAAAAAAAGACAGCTTCAAACGCTGTCTTTTTTATCGTTATTCGGGAGGGGGTTATTTGGAGAAGAGCTCCACGTCGAGGGTGCCGTCCGTGTGGTAGGCGCGGTAGACGTAGCCGCCGCCCGCATGCAGGGAGAGGATATTGTATCCTTCGGCGTCGGGGATGCGCTCGGTGACGGTCGAGAGACGAATGTAGGTCAGGTAGATGTCATTCGGCGCGTTGTAGAGGGTCAGGTCGCTGACGTGGTCGTGCCCGAAAAACACCGCGTCCGCGCCGTTCGCAGTCAAAGCATCGTAGAGTTTACCGTCGGTGTAGGGCGGGCAGTGTATCTTGTCTCGGAGATCGCCGTCCACGTATTCCCAGCCATCCGTCACGCCTTTCTCGCTGAAAGACCAATCCAGCACCTTGCCGTACTCGATCTCCTCGGGGAGGGTCACCGCCGCCGCAAATTCCTGCAAGGGCTTATGGATCACGCACATATGGGGGAGGGCGCCGCCGTTTTTGATGTTCATCTCGGCGTAGGTCTCCTTGTACCAGTCCACCTGCGACGAGGATATCGCGGTGTCCGCTTTCTTGGTCACGCCCCACTTTTCGTATTCTTCCTTCTCCATCAGCTTGCTGCCGTTATCCAGCATAAAGAAGGCGTTGTTGATATATCCGTCCTTGCCGAGGATGGATACCACGTAGTTGCCGTAGCCGTCCACCGTCCTGCCGTCCGAGGTCACCTTGACGTCGCTCTCCATCAAGCACCAAGGCGATTCGCTCCAATACCTGACCACCTCGTCGCGGTGGGTCATCAGGGCGGGGCGGTCCCCTTCGTGATTGCCGAGGACGGGCGCCCAATACACCTCGAACTTGTCCATCAGGGTGCGGAATTGCTCCACGCGCACGCGGTCGTTGAGCCCGTTCAAAGTGTCGCCGCCGAGGATGATGAGGTCGGGCTTTTCAGAGTAGACCCATTCCACCATGCGTTCGATGGTCTCGCGGGTGGGATCCTTCCTCTCGCAGAGGTGATTATCCGTCATAAAGAGGATGCGGAAGTCTTCGTCCGAAATAGCGCCGTCCTTGACCTTCGCGAGGGC
>DFEQ01000040.1 GCA_002368735.1 Christensenella sp. UBA3798 | reverse complement strand
GGCACCTACAAGAAGTGGTGCGTCGATAACGGCAAGAAGTATTTCTCCGTTGCATCCGGCGGTGGCACGGGCAGAACGCTCCATCCCGATAACATGGCTGCGGGTCCCGCGAGCTACGGTATGACCGATACGATGGGCAGAATGCACAGCGACGCGCAGTTCGCAGGTTCCTCCTCCGTTCCCGCACACGTGGAGATGATGGGTCTCATCGGCATGGGTAATAACCCCATGGTCGGCGCGTCCGTCGCACTCGCAGTTGCAGTCGAAGAGGCACAGAAGTAATCGAACTCTATATGAAAAACGGCTCCGTTGTGGTAAAATGCCATGGCGGAGCTTTTTTTCGTTCGATTGACGAAATCGGTACGGCGTGATACAATAGACGCATGAATAATCAACCTGTAACAAACGAACAAGCGGTCGACCTATGCAATCGTGCGGGAATGCGCTATCTGACCTTTGCTAAGAAGCAAGAGCGGGGCGCGGACGTGGACGAGACCGAGGTCAAGCACGATATCTTCCTCCTCTATCTCGAGGCAGCAAGGAGCGGGCATCCGCGCGCCCACTATAACCTTGCCGTATGTTTCCACTTCGGCATCGGGGTGGGCATCGACTACGAGGCTGCGCTCGATCACTATGAAAAAGCTGCCGCAGGCGGCTATACCGACGCCCTAGTGTATATGTCCAAGATGTACGCGCTCGGCGAAGGGGTAGAGGTTGATCGAGCCAGGTCGGATCAACTCCTTGCACAAGCGGCGGAGAAGGGCAATCCTACGGCATGTTTCGTACTCGGCGGACACGCCGCGAACGACAAGAACAGCGCGATCGCTTTGTCCTATTTCAAGAAAGCCGCCGAGAACCACACTAAGTACAGCTATTGTACTTCTTTTGACGATGCGCAGAGCGGCAAGGACTATGAGTCCGCAAGGGACGGCGTAGGCAGAAACCTCGCGAAATGTCTCTTTTTCGCGGCGTACTTGACCATCCTCGTTTTGCGGGTAAAAGAGGACTATGCCGCGGCTGTCGATTGGCTCAAAATAGCCTTTCACGAATGCGAGATGCCCGAGGCAGCGATCGTACTGGCGCACGTATATACCTACGGCGAAGGTGTCGCGCAGGACTTTGAAGAAGCGGAGAAATACGTCAAAGTGGCGGAGGACTTCAAGTTGCACGGGGCGACGGATGCGCGCGATGACTTGGATGAAGTTCGCGCCCGCGTCAACGCCGCTAAAAAAAATAACAAAAAGTGAAGAATGTTGCTTAAATCAGTTGCAAAAGGGTTTTCTTTTTGGTATAGTATTAGCGTTAAGCCTCGTTAGTCTAGTGGTCTAGGACGCTGGCCTCTCACGCCGGTATCAAGGGTTCGAACCCCTTACGGGGTACCAGAAAAAGTCTCTTTCATCTTGTGAAAGAGGCTTTTTTTCAATGATATCCGTTCCATTCGAAACGGATGATATATGCTGTCGCATATGATATACCCTATGGGTATGAGATACGCTCCAAGCGTATTATGGAATGGATATTATATCATACGCCATTGGCGTATATCATACTCTTTTTGAGTATATCATACGGCGTTGCCGTATATCATTGACTTTTTTATTTATCTTTTGTTATAATTCTTTGGGAGTAATTTGGAGACGGATCGTTATGCCTGAGAATAAATTGATCGATCTATCTTTTGAATTTGCAAAAAGGATTGTGGATATCGTTGATCGTATTCATGTGCCTAAGAGTTCGTATATGCTAGAGCAGTTAGCGCGGGCAGGCACTTCTGTTGGTGCCAATATTTATGAAGCACAATATGCTCATAGCAAAGCTGATTTCGTTGCAAAGCTGGAAATTGCTTTAAAGGAAGCGAACGAAACCGGTTATTGGTTAAAACTGCTTTTTGAAACGAATCGTATTGAAGAGTCTGATTATTCTGACGCTGAAAAGATCTGCGGAAATATCCGTCGACTTCTGATCGCATCTTGTAATACAGCGAAAAAGTGAGGTTTATTTTAAGCTCTTACCGTGTGGTAGTATGCAGAAAGGCTTTTTCCCCTCACTTACTTGCATTCCCATCTTGTAGATGTTATGATATAAATATCATATTTGATATGAGGAGTACGACTTATGAACGTAATGGACACCTTGCGCGAAAGAGGATTTATCAAGCAGACCGTTTTCGAGGAGGACCTGTATAAGCTCCTTGGTTCGGAGAAGGTCAGTTTTTATATCGGGTTCGATCCCACCGCGGATAGTCTGCACGTCGGACACTACCTTGCCATGATGGCGATGAGCCATATGCAGAAGGCGGGGCATCGCCCCATCGTGCTGATCGGCGGAGGCACGGGGATGATCGGCGATCCTTCTGGTCGCACCGATATGCGCAATATGCTGACTGCCGAGACGGTAAAGCATAACTGCGAGTGTTTCAAAAAGCAGATGAGCCGCTTTTTCTCCTTTGAAGGGGATAATGCCGCGATCATGGTGAATAACGGCGATTGGCTCCTTAACCTCAATTACGTGGACTTTCTGCGCGATATCGGCTCCTTATTCAGCGTCAACCGCATGTTGACTGCGGAATGCTACAAGAATCGCATGGAGAAGGGGCTCACCTTCCTTGAATTCAACTATATGCTGATGCAGAGTTACGACTTCCTCGTCCTTTTCCAAAAGTACGGATGCGTGCTGGAATGCGGTGGCGACGATCAGTGGAGCAATATGCTCGCGGGCGCCGATCTCATCCGTCGCAAGGAGGGCAAGGACGCCTTTGCCATGACCTTCCCGCTTCTTACCAACAGCGAAGGGAAGAAGATGGGCAAGACCGCGTCCGGTGCAGTGTGGCTCTCCGCGGAGAAGACCTCTCCTTACGACTTTTATCAATATTGGCGCAACGTGGAGGACAGTGAGGTCAATAAGTGCATGAAGCTCTTGACCTTTATGCCCCTTGACGAAATAGAGGCGATGACGGCGCATCAGGATGAGCGTATCAACGCCGCCAAGGAGCGTCTCGCCTATGAGATCACCAAGATCGTGCACGGCGAAGAGGTCGCGGACGACGTGGTCAGGAAGGTCAAAGCCGCTTTCTCGGGCGATACCGAGAATATGCCCACCGCCGTGATACCCGCGGGGATGACCAAGGTGGTGGATATCCTTGCGGAGGTCAAATTCGCTCCCAGCAAGAGCGAGGCGCGCCGCTTGGTGCAGGGCGGAGCGGTCTCTGTGGACGGCGTTAAGATAGCAGACTTTGCCGCGGAAGTCACCGACAGCCAAATCGCTAACGGCTTTATCCTCTATAAGGGGAAGAAGAACCGTTTGAAGGTCACTTATTCCAAATAATGTATTTTACCGTAGGGGGCGAAGGGACGGCGGAAACCACCGTCAAGCACAGCAAGTTTATCGCTTTTTGTTCTGTCGTCACGACTGACGACGAGGCGGAAGCCTTCATAAAGAGCATAAAAAAGCGCTATACCGACGCGACGCACGCCCCCTATGCTTATATCTTGGGGGAGCGGGCGGATAGGTCGCGCGCAAGCGACGACGGAGAGCCCTCCGGTACGTCGGGCGTCCCCATTCTCGAAACCATCAAAAATAACGGACTTACCAATACCGTCGTTGTGGTCGTCAGATACTTCGGCGGCATCAAACTCGGGACAGGGGGGCTTGCCCGCGCTTATTCCGACGCCGCTCTTGCCGTATTTTCCGCGATGGGGAAAAAGGCTTTCGACAAGTGCGTAATTTGCACGCTTTCTTGCGATTACAGTTTTATATCCGCTGTTCAAAATCAGATATTCGCTTTCGGCGGGACGATCGAGAGCGCCGATTACGATGACGGCGCAAAAATGACGGTGGCGATACCGCTATCCGCCAAGGCTTCTTTCGTTTCTTCGCTCGCAGACGCTACGTCGGGGCGGGTCACCCTTACTGAAAACGAAGAGCGATTTTGCGAGATAAAGGGAGTATGATATGTTTAAAGGGTTCTTACTTGGTAACTATACCGATACGGAGATAATGACAGGCGTGACCGTCGTTCTTTGCCCTCAAGGGGCAACGGGGGGCGTAAGCGTACGAGGCGGAGCTCCCGCAACGCATGAAACCGACCTATTGAAGTCGGAGAATACCGTAGACAAGGTCAACGCCGTCGTTCTTTCGGGAGGTAGCGCCTTCGGCTTGGAATCTGTTTCGGGCGTAATGCATTATTTGTTTGAGAATAACTGCGGGTTCGATGCGGGCGGCTATAAGGTGCCTATCTGCGTCGGTGCTTCGATATACGACCTCGAGTGCGGCGCATTCGGCTATCCGGACAAGGCTGCGGGATATTCCGCGGCGAAAAACGCACTCCCTATCACGGAACTGTGCGGTAAGATAGGCGCCGGGACGGGGGCGACCGTTGCCAAACTGGGAGGCATGGCGGGCGCTATTCCCTCGGGAATGGCTGTTTGTATGCGCAAGGAGGGTGATTTGGAAGTCGCCGTCGTTACGGTGGTCAATGCGCTCGGTAACGTCTACGATCACGCTACGGGTGAGTGCGTCGCCTATTCGGAGGGGGACATTGGCTCTCCCTTTACGAATACCACGATCTCGTGCGTTATCACCAATGCCAAGCTGACCAAGGCGCAAGCGAATAAAATCGCGGATACCACGCAGGACGCCTACGCAAAGTGTATCCGTCCCGTGCATACCGCTTTTGACGGCGATACCGTCTTCGTCCTCGCGGGCGGAGAGGTGGAAGCGCCTCTAATCAAGGTGCAGATGCTCGCGGACGAGGTGTGCTGTGACGCCATCCTAAAGGCGGTGAGATCATGATAAAACTCGTCTCTGCGCTCAATGCGAAAAGGGCGGACGAACGCACTATAGAGAGCGGCATCCGTTCGGACGATCTTATGCAACGTGTCGCCAAAGGCGTGCTTGAGAACGCGCCGCCCGCCGAGGGACTATCTCTGATAGTCAGCGGCAAAGGAGGCAACGGCGGAGACGGATACGCCCTCTATCTTTTGATGAAGCAAAAGGGGTATTCGGTCGATATCGTGGACTTTGGCGAAAGTAAGCACGAAGGAGCGCGTATTCTTCGCAAGCAATGCGAGAATGATATCAAGTGCTTTGACGAAGCGATGGATTTTTCGCGCTATCAGACGATATACGACTGCATTTTCGGCATCGGACTGTCTCGCGCCCTGCAGGGAGCCGCTGTTTCCGCGATACGCAAGATAAATGCCGCTAAGGCGCGCGTCGTCGCTGTCGATATCCCCAGCGGTCTGTCGTGTGACGGTGGCATTGCTTTCTCGGACGCCGTACGCGCGGACGTTACCGTATGCGTGCAAGACCTCAAAGAAGGCTGTTTTCTGAGTGACGGCTTGGACTGCGCCGGGGAGGTCGGTGCACTCGATATCGGCATACAAGAAGCAGAAGCCGACGCTCACATGCTCTTGGAGGAGGACGTCGCAAATCTTTTTCCACCATTGAAACGTAACGTGCACAAAGGGTCGCTTGGGAAACTCTCCATCATTGCCGGGAGTGAGTCTTATTCGGGCGCGGCTGTCATCGCCGAGCTCGGAGCCGCGGCGTTCGCCCTTGGTGACGGTCTGGTCAAACTCTGCGTTCCCGACTGTATCCTCTATCCCGTTATGAACAAAATCACCGAATGTACGCTTTTGTCTTGCCTCTCACAAGGCGGGCACATCGCTTACGACGAAAGCACGCTCGATAAAGCTATAAACGGCGCCGATGCGGTGCTGTTCGGCAACGGTGTGGATATTTCGGACGATGGACGTGCTACCCTTCGATACCTTATCAAAAACACAAAAGTCCCTCTCGTGATCGACGCGGACGGCATCAATATGCTTGCGGAGGAACCTGCGCTTTTGCTATCGCGTCCCGCGACTACTGTTTTGACGCCGCACCCGCGTGAGATGTCGCGTTTGATGGGACTGCCTACCGAGGAGATACTTTCTGACCCCATTTCGTACGCAAAAGAATTCGCTTCGCGCTATAAGGCGGTCGTGGCGCTCAAGGGCGCTTCCACCGTTGTGTCGGACGGAAAGAGTGCCGTAGTATCGACCACCGGTTCGGCGGGAATGGCGAAAGGGGGGAGCGGCGACCTCCTTGCGGGCGCTGTTGCGGCACTACTCGCAGGCGGGCGCGATGCTATGGTATCCGCTTACGGCGCCGCCTACGTGCTGGGCTTAGCGGGCGAGGGCGCGACAAACGAGATGGGAGAGTATTCCTCTCTTCCCACCGATACCCATCGTCATATTGCATCCGTAGTCAAGTATCTTGCCCAAAAAGCGGCAAAGTGATCAATCAAAAAATCCAAGGCTTATCATCAGTGCGTCGTTGACCTTTTTCATCATATCCAAGGGGAGCTCGCCTATTTTTTCGCGAAGTCTCCTTTTATCTATCGTGCGTATTTGTTCGAGGAGTACCACCGAGTCCTTAGGTAGTCCGTAGTCACCCGCTGCGAGTGCGATGTGGGTCGGCAGTTTCGCCTTTCCGAGTTGGCTGGTGACAGCGGCGGCTATCACGGTGGGGCTGTACTTATTACCGATATCGTTCTGCACGACGAGAACGGGGCGCACACCCCCTTGCTCGCTGCCCACGACGGGGCTGAGATCGGCATAATACAGTTCACCTCGCTTGATCATCGCGTCACCTCACTTCACCCCTTGA
The DNA here is from genome assembly GCA_002368735.1 of Christensenella sp. UBA3798. Lineage (GTDB taxonomy): Bacteria > Bacillota > Clostridia > Christensenellales > CAG-1252 > CAG-1252. The sequence goes on along the minus strand of DFEQ01000040.1, from coordinate 7,848 downwards.
CGCTCACTACATACTATGTATTATCGCGATGGGGTGTCATTGATATCATTGCCTCGCCCGAAAAAGTTTATACTTGCAAGATGTATCGATATATGTTAAAATAACATATAGACAAAAGTCGCTCGGCTATCCGAGTAAAGGGGATATACATGGTTACTATCAAAGAACTCTTGAAACTTGCTCTCCAACAGAAAGCTTCCGACCTTCATATCACCGTGAAGTCCGCTCCGGTGCTCCGCGTCTCGGGTTCATTTCGCTATTTCAAGACCGCTCCGCTCACACCCGAAGATACCGAGCAGATGTGCCGCGATATCCTCGATGAGAATAATTGGCAGAAGCTCCAGAAACTCGGCGAAGTGGACGTCGCCGTCGCCCTTGGGGAGAACCGTTTCCGTGTCAACGCCTTCCGTCAAAAAGGTTGCTATGCCATCGCTATCCGTACCATCAACAGCGTGATCCCTTCTTTCCCCGCGCTCGGACTTCCCAATACGATGCTCGATCTCTGCAATAAGAGCAGGGGCATCATCCTCGTCACCGGTCCTACCGGCAGCGGTAAGTCTACGACCCTCGCCTCGATGATAGATTACATCAACAATCATCGTAGCGCGCATATCATCACACTCGAAGATCCTATCGAATATTATCACAACCATATCAAGTGCATCGTCAATCAGCGTGAGATAGGCAACGATACGCGCTCCTTTGCGGCGGCGCTTCGCGCCTCCCTCCGTCAGGACCCCGACGTCATCCAAGTGGGCGAAATGCGTGACCTGGAAACCATCTCTACCGCTATCACCGCTGCGGAAACGGGTCACTTGGTCATGAGCACCTTGCACACGATCGGCGCGGCGAATACCGTTGACCGTATGGTGGACGTATTCCCCTCCTATCAGCAACAGCAGGTCAGGTTGCAGCTCTCTATGGTTTTGGTGGCGGTCATCTCTCAGCAGCTCATTCCCAAGGCGGACGGTTCGGGCCGCGTAGCTGCGCTTGAGATCATGCTCAATCATCCCGCTATAAGCGCTCTCATTCGCGAAGGGAAGACCCATCAGATCGCAAATACCATCATGACGAATCGAAATAGCGGTATGATGCTCATGGACGACTCTATCGCAAACTTCCTCAGACAGGGCATCATCACGCAGGAAAAGGCGCTTCTGTACTCGGTCGATCCCGATTATATGCTTGCGCAGGCAAAGAAAGGTTGAGTATAGAATAATTCGGATATTTTTGCGAAAATATCCTTTTTAATGCTTGACAAAGTACGGGCAAACAATTACTATATTCAATGTCATTTGCGATCATGGCGGAACAGGCAGACGCGTACGTTTGAGGGGCGTATGGGCAACCATGGGGGTTCAAGTCCCCCTGATCGCACCAAGAGCACTTGCTTCGGCAAGTGCTTTTTTCTTTGTTTTTGGGGGACTTGAACGGGTGGGGAGCGCCGACTGATAAAGATGGATCAGCACGTTAGGCGGCGCCAAACGCGAGCGGGCACAGCGTTTGCCACCCCGGCGAGAGATGTGTGTCCCCCTGATCGCCCAAGAGCACTTGCATCGGCAAGTGCTTTTTTCTTTGTTTTTGGGGGACTTGAACGGGTGGGGAGCGCCGACTGATAAAGTTGGATCAGCACGTTAGGCGGCGCCAAACGCGAGCGGGCACAGCGTTTGCCACCCCGGCGAGAGATGGGCGTCCCCCTGATCGCACCAAGAGCACTTGCTTCGGCAAGTGCTTTTAGTTTTTTTCTGCTTAGTTAAATAGGATTTCTTTTCTCTTGTTATTGGATCACCGTAGAATGATCTGAGTCTATGTAGGAGTGGACCGTAAATCATTGCTAATTGCAATAGAGTAAAAAAGATAACCGGCAAAATCGCTGTTAAATTTTAATAATCGGAGAAAAACGAAAGAGAAAGAAGCGAATTTGCGTCTTTTTTTCATAATAAATACGAAATTCGGTATTGACAATAAATAACAATCAATATATAATTATTGTAGAAATCTCTAAACGGAGGCTAATTATGTTTTATAATTTCAAAAAGAATAAGAAAGCTTTTACCTTGGTTGAGCTTATCGTCGTTATCGCTATCATCGCGATCCTCGGCGCTGTCGTTGGTGTGACGGTTTCCGGTTTCGTTAATAGGGCAAGACAATCCGCCGCGCAAGACCCGCTCAATTCTTTGGTCGGACAATGGGACGGCTACAAGGCGGAAGCAACCAAGTGGAAGCTTAAAGAAGTTATCGCAGACCTTTTCCCGAATAATACCGCCGCTTTCTATTGCAGCACTGATAAGTGGAGCAAGAAAGTGAGCGAGCTTACCGACGACTTCCACATTTACTTCCACGATGATAACTGTGGCGATTATTGGGGCGACTTGGAGGTCAAGGGCGGAAAGTTTATTAAAGATAACGTCAAGTATCTTGATTCCGAGCCCGGCACCAAAGTTCAATATAAATAATCTTATTCGTTAGTTTTGCCGCTTGTCATTCCTTGACAAGCGGCATTTTTTTATTTATTATATAAATAAATCCTTTCATCGGAGGGTATATGAGTAAGATCTTTTTCGATACCGACTGTGAACTTTGGTACACGATGCTTCCCGAGCTCGGATGTGAGCTCTTCAGGATGCCGTACACGATAGACGGCAAAGAGTATTTCTACGATATGGGCGAGGCGACCGATTTTGAGGCTTTCTATGCCGCTGTACGCGGCGGCTCCATGCCAATAACTTCCGCACTCAACGCGCAGATATATACCGAGATATTGGAGCCTTTCTTCAAGGCAGGGGAGGATATGCTGTACATCTCTTTCAGCGGTAAGATGTCCGGCACCTTCAATCACCTGGAAATGGCGCTCAAGGACCTCAGAGCAAAGTACCCAAAGGCTCGCTTCCGTCGCTTTGATACCAAGAACATCTGTTGGGGCGCGGGTATTCAGGTATATTATGCCGTCAAGTATTTTAACGAAGGGCACACCCTTGACGAGGTGCTTTCCTACCTAGAGGAAAATATCAATCACTTCACTCAGTTCTTTGCCGTAGACGACCTCTTTCATCTTAAGCGCGGAGGAAGGATTTCGGCAGCTGCCGCGGCGTTCGGTACCCTCTTTTCTTTAAAGCCCATTCTACATACCAACGATAACGGCGAGCTTGAAGTGGTCACCAAGGTCACCGGGGCGAATAAGGCGATATCAACCCTTGTGGAGAAGGTCAAGACTCTCGGCGCCGAACTTGATAAGTATCCCATCGTCGTGCTTGACGCCGATAACAAGGCTGCTGCGGATAAGATGGAGTCAAAACTCCGCGAGGCGTTCCCCGATGCGGAAATATGGCGTTATCCCATCGGTCCCGTGATAGGCAGTCATTGCGGTCCCGGCACGATAGGGGTTTGCTTTCGCTCTACGGCGAGGTAAAATGAAAAAACTCACGGCGATAGTGTTGCTTCTAGCCGTTCTTCTATGTGCTCTGTGCGCTTGCTCTCCGAGTACAAAAACGGCACGCGGCTTCGCCATGGGCTCTGAATATTACGTTACTTTTTCTTCCTCGAAGGATTTTTCGAGTGAGATTTCCGAGATGCTCTCCTCTATTGAGGAGAGTTTTTCTACAAAAGTAGAAGGTTCCGCCATCTCGCGCATCAATGCGGCAGCGGAGAGCGATGTGATTCACCTCTCTCCTGAGGAAAGTCCGGTCTTAAAGCGTTGCTTTGAGATAGCGAAGGAAACCGACGGCGCCTTTGAGCCGGCCATACTCCCCCTCGTTCAGGCGTGGGGATTCGACCCTCCGTATATTATGAACGGAAGCGTACCCCCCGCCGATGCTGTGATAGATAATGCGCGCGCTCTTTGCGATAGCTCGTTATTCGTTTATTCGGAAGAAGCCTCTTCCGTCTATAAGTTGAACGGTTCCGCGTGTTTGGATCTCGGAGGGGCTATCAAAGGATATGCTGCCGAAAGAATTCGCGATCTGGCAAAAGAGAGGGCGCAGCAAGCACTCGTCTATATCGGCGGCACCATCGCCGCGGTCGGCAAAAGTTACGAGATAGGCGTTACACCACCGCGTGACAGTGAGGAAAGCTATGCCTTCCGCTTTACTCTATTGGAAAATGAGATATGCGCCACCAGCGGTGATTACGAGCGCTATTATATCTATGAAAACGAGCGATATCACCATATCCTTGATGCAAAGACGGGTCGTCCCGCCACCTCGGGCGTTATCTCCGCTACCATCGTGACGGAGGACGGCATCCTTGCGGACGCACTTGCGACGGCGGTCGTGGTGCTCGGTGTGGATGAAGGAATAGCTCTCCTCGAAAAATGCGGCGCGAAGGGCGCTATCGTCACTACTGATAAAAAGGTCGTCACCTATGGGCTTACCGTGACGATAAAGGATGCTTCTTATGTCCTCGCGTAAGCCGCTCGCTCTCTTTCGCGTATGGGACGTAATTCTCATCGTCATTTTGCTTGCACTGGTTGCTCTCGCCGTTTATTTGGCGGTCTCTCCCGAGAAAGGGGATAGCGCCGAAATATATGTAGACGGTGAACTCTATAAAACCCTTTCACTTAGACTTGATACGACCGTCGAACTTGCTCACTTGACCGTTGTCGTTGAAGACGGTTTCGTGCGTGTAGAGGATGCCGATTGTTCCGATAAGATATGCGAAAAGAGGGGTGCCATCTCCAAGGCGGGGCAAAGCATCGTTTGTTTGCCCAACCGTGTGGTCGTCAAGATAAGCGGGAAGGATGAAGTGGAGGCGATATCATGACGGCGAAGAAGGCAGCGCAAACGGCGGTGCTCCTCGCAGTCGCCTTGATCCTCGGTTTTTTGGAGAATCTATTACCTCCCATTATCCCTATATTGCCCTATGCGAAGATCGGTCTCGGCAACGCCGCGGTGCTGCTCGCTTTGATATGGCTCGGCGTTCCCTATGCAGCGGTCATACTAGTCCTAAAATGCGTGATCATAGGGCTCTTTTCAGGAGCTCCGACGATGATACTCTATTCTCTCGGCGGTGGGATTTTGTCCTTTGCGATCATGACTGTCCTCTTGTATATCGGTGCAAACGGCGTCCCCGCCATCAGTGCGGCGGGCGGCATCATGCACAACGTAGGACAGATCCTCGTCGCGATCGCATTTACGGGTACGGCAGGGGTCGCTCTTCTCCTCGTTTATCTCGCGCTCTTTGGCGCTGTCGCGGGAGGGGTGATCGGAGTGATCGTTTACTTCGTCGATCTTGGCGTTAGGCGTGCTAAGAAGGAGAAAACCGATGATAGAATATGATATCTTCAAACGTCGCACCATATCTTTTGAAAAAGCCGAAAAATTCGGATTCGTACGTGTAAACGGAGAATACGTGTATGAACGGACCATCTACGATGGAATGATGGCTCGTATTACCATCGATGACAGTGGCGTCCTATCGGGCGACGTATACGACGAAGAATTTGGCGAAAAATACGTCAATCATCGCGTGGAATCGGCGACGGGTGCCTTTGTGGTCGGGGTCCGTAACGCTTATCAAGCATTGCTTGAAGAGATCGCGGTCGCGATTTCAAGCGTAAAAAGATACGTTTTCGATCAAGCCAACCGTATTGACGCGTATATCGCGGAAAAATATGGGGTGACGCCTGAATTTATGTGGCAACAGTTCCCGCATTTCGGCGTATATCGTAACCGTGATACTCGCAAGTGGTTTGCTATTATCATGAATATCGGTCGCGGAAAAGTGCTCAAGGGCGAGAGCGGTGAAGTGGAAGTGATGAACGTAAAGCTCGATGAGCAAGCGGGATCGTTCCTCGGAAATGGGGTATATCCTTCCTATCATATGAATCACAAGAGCTGGGTGACCATTCTCTTGGACGATACGGTAGATGATGATAGGATCGCCGAAATGATAGAAATTTCCTTTCAGAATTCTTTCAAAAAAGCAAAAAAGAAATAAAAAAGCGCCGAAGCGCTTTTTTAAATCACTCGAGTTCGTTTGATGTTGATGACGCTCTTTGCGTTGGGGTCGGGGAGATATCCTTCAAAGATGATGTTTTCGGCATAGGTGCGCGCTTTTTTCTCTAAGATGGGGTTGGTGACCGTCCAAGCAAGCACCTTGGGCGTCTTGCCGCGCAGAATGATCGACCTCCTGTCGTTGAGGTTGGATACCATATAGGAGATAAAGTCGGGACGGATGCGCTTGGACCAATAGAGGGCGAAGCTCACCACGTCGGATGCAAGGATGCCGATCGGGCAAGTGGGGACGTGCTTCCTATACCAAGATAGGGCGGTGGGGCTGAAGGACTGGATCGCATAGTTGCCGTGATAGTTCTCCAAGAGTTCCGCCATTCTTTCCGCCACACGGGTGCGGACGTAGGTCTTTATCTCTATCAAAAGCCCGGTCCTGCCGTTGACGTAATCGAGGACTTCTTTGAAGGTAGGGATGCGTTCGTTGACAAAGGGGAGGGTGAAGCGAGAGAGTTCATCGTAGGTGAGGTCCTGCAATTCGATGCTTTCGCCGAAAATACGCTCGAGAGTGTTGTCGTGAAACACGACGAGCTCGTCGTCCGCAAGGATATGTACGTCGATCTCTATATTGAAGCCCTTTTGGATGGCGGCTTCGTAGGCGGTCAAACTGTTCTCGATGATACCGCCGCCGTGCAGTCCGCGGTGGGCGATGGGCTTATCGAACAGCCAGCTGTGATCGATGACTTGGGGTTTGATTTTTGCCATTGCTTCCTCTCCTTTATCTAATATTATAACATAACTTTTAGTTATGTAAATACTTTACCTTGTAAAAAAAATATTATATAATAATTTTATGCGGTAAAAACCGCCTTGGACAGTATGGACAAAGAACATATCAGGAATTTTTGCATCATAGCGCACATCGATCACGGCAAGAGCACCCTCGCCGATCGCTTGATGGACGTAACGGGGACAGTCCCCGAGCGGGAGGCAAAGGAACAGCTTCTCGATAATATGGACATCGAGCGCGAGAGGGGTATCACCATTAAGCTCCAGCCTGTCAGAATGTTTTATAAACTGGACGGCGAGGAGTATATGCTCAACCTTATCGATACCCCGGGGCACGTGGACTTTACCTACGAAGTATCGCGTTCTCTTGCCGCGTGCGAAGGCGCCGTTCTCGTGGTGGACGCCACACAGGGCGTGGAGGCGCAAACTTTGACCAACGTTTATTTGGCAATAGACAATAATCTCGATGTGATCCCCGTCATCAACAAGGTCGACTTGCAAGGCGCGGACGTAGAAGGTACAAAGCGCGAGATCGAGGATATCATAGGCATCCCCGCGCAAGACGCTCCCGCCATCAGCGCCAAGACGGGTTTGAACGTCGAAAAGGTGCTTGAGAGCATTATTTATAATCTTCCCGCCGCGCGCGGTGAAGAGAACGCACCTTTAAAGGCGCTCATCTTCGATTCCGTTTACGATAATTATAAAGGGGCTATCAGCTTTATCCGCATTCTGGACGGTTCGGTCAAGGTGGGGGATAAGATCAAGATGTTCTCGACCGGCAAGGTCTTCGACGTGACCGAGGTGGGTGTATTTACCCCCAAGATGGTCCCCGTAAAGTCGCTCTCCGCAGGGGAGGTCGGCTATCTTGCCGCCAGTATCAAAAACGTTTCGGATACCGCCGTCGGCGATACCATCACCTTTGCCGAAGGGGGCACCGCCGAGCCTTTCCCCGGATATAAAGCGGTCAAGCCCGTGGTGTTTGCGGGTATTTTCCCCGCTGACGGCAGCAAATACACAGAGCTACGCGAGGCGCTCGAAAAACTGAAACTCAACGACGCGTCCCTCTTTTTTGAGCCCGACGTTTCCGCTGCGCTCGGCTTTGGCTTCCGTTGCG
>DFEQ01000029.1 GCA_002368735.1 Christensenella sp. UBA3798 | reverse complement strand
CGAAGTACGGATTCGAAACGTCGCCGCCGCCGTAAGCGATAGTCGCAAGCTTCACGGTATTATGGAGCGAGCCGTTATCAGCGGAGTCGTCCGCATAGAAGGTCTTCATCTTGCTACCAAAGGTGAAGCTCGTGATGGTACTGCCGCTAAACGCCGCCTTACCGACCGAGTCAACGTCTTTCAAGACGACGTCACCCTTACCGTACTTGTCGAGGATGGTCGCATTCCTATAGGCGTAGTCGCCGATGGTGACCGCGTTGGAGGGCACCACCGTGACCTTGGAATTCTCAAAGGCAGATCCTCCTATCGTCTCCGCCTTCGCCTCAAATCTCCAAATGCCCAAATCGTTATTCTTGAAGGCGTTCTTCCTTATTTCGGAGAGGGCGCCTCTGACCACGAGAGTGGCGGAACCCGACACGTTGCTCTCGAGCGCGAAAGCAGACTCGCCGATCACGGCGTTATCACCCGCGAAGGTGAGATCGACCTTGGTGAGCGCAGTCAAGCCATAGAAGGCATTCTTTCCGACGCGATTCACCTTGGTTATCTTCAACTCGGTAAGCGCCGTTCCGCTGAACGCCTCCTCGCCGACGGTGAGTTGATTCTTGCCGGAGATGGAGAGCTTGCCGATCTTGACACCATTAAAGGCGTAGTCGCCGATAGAGGATATCAAGGTATTCTCTCCGAACTCCACCTCTACGGCTCCCGCAGTAAAGCCGGAATCGTGATCCATACCGTCGTAACGATACACGCGGAAAGCATTCTGCTGTATCTTCGTCACGTTGTCCGGAATGACGATATGCGTCACGTAATCGACATTGTACTTGCCGGTGAGCAAGTTGCTCGTACCGATGATCCTGACAGGCAAGCCGTTATGATACTCGGGGATGATGAGGGAGCCGTTGCCGTAAGCGGCGTCTGTGACGTACGGTTTGAGACCGCTCTCCCAATTGCTTGCATTTGTCTTCAAGCCCATCAAGACTACTTCGCCCGTTTCATTATCACTGCCCCATTCGAAGCACTCGTCGGGCGTGAAACTGACCCATTTGGAGCTCTCTGCGCCCGCAACAATAGTGAAGTATGCTCTGAGCCTCGTTGCGCTCATGGGCACGCTGACCTTGCTGAAATTCGGGCTATTGAGGTTCACGAAGCAAAGCTCCATATTTGCCTTAGCCGCATTGGCGAACGCCTCTGCCTTCTCCTCCGGCGATTCGTATTCATCATCTTCTTCCAAAGCGAACTGATCCCCTTCAAAAAGGAGGTAGGAGAGATTGTTCGCCTTGCTGTAGAAGACGCCGGCGCCCAGCTGGACCCACGAGGGAACGTCTATCATAACGATGGCGGGGTTGTTGCAGTTCTTGAAGGCGGCGTCGCCCACGATGAGCTTCTGCTCTTGCTTATTCTCGTCAAGCGGCAGACTCCAGAACTTGATCTCCGTGATGGTCCTCACGTTCTCAAAGGCGGAAGCGCCTATCTCAGTGACGTTAGCCTCACCAAACTCATCCACAGCGACCGGTATCTTGGTCAAGATGGTGCTCTTGAACGCTTCGGCGCCGATGGTCGTGACGGATTCGGACAAGGTCACCGTCTTCAAGAGAGAACAGCTGAGGAAGAAGCCCTCGGGTATCTCGGTGACGCCCGCGCCGATGGTAGCCTCCGTCAAGGTGGTGCAGTTCTTGAAGGCGTACTTACCGAGCTCGATGACGCGGTCGGTGATGACGAGGCGAGTGACTCCGCTTGTTCCAAAGTCGGAATTCGTGCTGTCAGTGCCCACCGCCGTGACCAGCTTGCCATCCACGAATGCGGGGATAACAAGGTCGGGCACCCTGCCGCTGACTCCCGTTATCCTTATCTCCGTCTCAGACTCCGTATCGTCGTAGACGAGGTAGGATTTGGGCGTGAAGGCAAGCGCTTCGGTATGACCGGAAGCGGTGAGCGCCGTGGCTATCGCCGAGCCTTGCGGATAGTAGACGACGGTATCCTTGTCGAAATACGTACCGCCCTCGATGGCGTCCACCCTGCTCTCGAAGTGCACCTCTCTGATGGTGTCGTTGACGAAAGCGCCCTCGGAGACGGTCAGATCCTTTGCCGACGGGATGAGTATAACGCCGTTTCTGGTGCCGACGTAGTTGTAATACTTCTTCGCAAGGTAGGTCTCCTGAGTGAGCTCGACGACGGAGTAAACGCCGTTATCCAGCTTATAGTAGGTAGCGCTCGCGTCAAAGACCTTGTCCTTATTGAGCTTGTAATCGTAGGTCATGCCGAAGTCAAGGCTCTTAAAGGCATACGCGCCGATGTCGGAGAGCAGGTACGTAACCGTCTCACCCTTATCATCCGTCTCGAAGCTATCGGGAACGGTGAGATAATTAGCGCCGACGTTTGCAAGATACGCCTTGAAGACGGTGTGCAATGACATCTTCATCTCCGTCCTATCGACATAGGCGAACAACAAATCGTTCTCGTAATGGTAGAAACGGTTCTCATACACGCCCTCACCGCCAAAGGTGATGGAGGTAACGTCCACACCCGCAAAGGCAGCCGCGCCGATACTCGACACACCCGAGCCGAAGGCAAACGTCGTGATCTCGGTATTCTCAAAGGCGCTGTCGCCGACGGTAGATACTTTGTCAAGACCGCTGACGGCGTTGACCTTGGAATCCATAAACGCCGCGGTGCCGATAGTGGTGACGCCCGTGAGATCCACCGCCGTTATCTTCTCGGTGCCGTAGAATGCGCCGAAGCCGATGGCGGTAATACCGTCGGGAAGCTTCAAAGCCGTCTCTTCGCCGTCAATATCGACTTTGCCGTCGAGATAGAGGATGAGTACGCCGTCCACCTTGTTGTAAAGCAGGGTGTAGAGAGCGCTATCCTCGGTCATATTCTTATCACCGTAGACCTTAGCGACCTTGAAGGTATCGTTCTCGCTGTATGCCTCGTAGTCGTCCTCCGTTTCCTCGCCCTTCAAGGTAATGGCGGTGATATCGTTATCATAGAACGCACCGTCGCCGATCTCGTCCAGGAGGAGCGGGAGGGTGAGCGACTCTATCTCGCAGTGAGCAAAGGCAAGAGCACCTATCTTAGTGACCCTGCAACCGTCGATATAGTCGGGTATGATGAGGTTGGCGTGGTCGTGAGAGCAGCCGCCCTTGAAGCCCGTGATCTTCACCGTAGAGCCGTTGACCTCGTAGGTAAAGCAGCTCTTGGGCGTATGGGTCTTATAGGTGACGTCGCCCGTGAAGTAGTTGCCCGCGCAATTCGCCGCGAGGGTACCGTACATCGGCACGTCAAGCTCCACGCTCGTTCCGTCAAAGACGTCTGCGGCGATGGTCAGATCGGCGTCGAAGAATACGGTCTGTAAGTAACCTGCATCCTCAAAGGCGCCCTTGGCGATATTCTTGACGCTGTCTTGTATGATGACGCGCTCAAGCTTGCAATCGTAGAATGCGCCCGCATCGATGCCGACGACGTCGGAAGGCACGACGAAGGAGAGGTCACCCGCAGGTACGCGACCCGCAGGATAGAGTTTCAAGACCCAATTCTTCTCGTAGAGACCTGTGACGGAGGATTCGCCGACGGTCAAGCCCGTCTTGGTGGAATAGGAGTCGCCGTTCAATTCGTAGTAAATCACGCCGGACTCAGCCTTTGCGCCTTCCTCCGTGACCTTGTCGAACCTTGCCATATAGAGCACCTTGTCGTCGTCCGACTTGAAGTAGATATTCTTCTTATTGACGTCCACGCCGGCAAGGTTGGGAGTGCCGCGGAAGACGCCTGCGCCGATGGTCCTCAGTTTCGCGCCGATAAGCACGTTCTGCAAGTTCTCGTTGTAGGCAAAGGCTTCGTCACCCACCTTGGTCACGCTGTCGGACAGGCTGATGGACTCTATCGCCGTCTTGGCGAACGCCCTATTACCTATCTCGGTGACGCGGATGCCGAGGTTTATCTTGGTGACACCGAAGCTGAGGTTGATCTTGCAGTCCTTAAGCTTATCCTCGAAGTTGGTCACGTCGGTCAACTTGGGATCGGAGGAGTCACCCTCGCCGTCCGCGGGATAAATGCGGAGGACATATTCACCGCTCACCTTGGAGAGCTCCACTCTGAGGCCGCTCTCGTCCAGATAGGCGATGCGGTATGCTTCGTGCGTCCTGGCATCCTCGTATACGGTGCCTGCGAAGCGACCGTCCACGACGATTTTATCGCCCGCGTTGTAGATCTTGCGACCGTTGACCACGGTGTAAGCGGTATTGCCCGAGATGGTAGTGGTTTCAACGAGGCGAGTCTTCTCCTCGTCCGCCGCATCCACAAGGTACACTCTGCCGCCCCTGACTTCCACGTAGGAGTAATCGTCAAGCGCGATTCTGCCGTCGCAGCCTTCAAAGGCGCTCTCACCGATCGTCCTAAGCGAAGAGGTCAAGGTGACGCTCGTCAGATAGGTACATCCCATAAAGGTATAGGGAGCGATGTCGGTCACGCTCTGCGGCAAGGTGATGGACCTGAGACCGCTGTTCATGAACGCACCTTCGCCTATCGTGCGCAAGGTAGGCAGAATGGAGTCGGGGATGCCGAGGAGCGACGACGCACCGTGGAAGGCATAATCGCCTATCGTCTCCACCGCGCCGAGCGCGCTTATCTCACGCAGGAAGGTCGCGCCCTCAAACATCTTGTCGGAGATGGCAGTCACGTTTTCGGGAAGTACGATGGAGGTGATCGCGGTGCCCGCAAATGCGCCTTCGCCGATCTCCTCGAGGTTACTGGTCTTTGCTCCCGTCTCCGCATTCACGGTGGTGAAGAGGTCGATATCCATCAGATCCGAGCAGCCGCGGAAGGCGTCCTTGCCGATGGATACGACGTTGGTACCGACGAAACTGACCGTGCGGAGCGCTTCGCAGTAAGCAAAGGCGCTCTCGCCTATCTTGGACAGATTGTCGAGCGCGGTAAGGTCGATGCTGATGAGACCCGACTTGCCAAAGGCGAACTCGCCGATGGAATTGACGCCGTCGGGAATACTGATGCCCGTCAACCGGGAGCAGCCGTAGAACACGCGCGCGGGGAGATAGGATATACCCTCGGGCAGCTCGACGCTCGTCAGAGCGGAGCAATTCTCAAAGGCACCTTCGCCAAGCTCGGTCACCGTGCTCGGGATGCCGATGATCTTCTCCATCGTAGCGCCGTAGAAGGCGTACGCACCAACGCGATAGACGTTGCCTGTGGCGATCTCCAAGCTCTCGCAAGTGCGGAGCACCGCAAGCAAGACGTTGCTCGAAGAGTTCTCGACGTATTCCGATTCGACCAGTTTTACGAGAGCGGTATTCTCCGCTTCCGCCCTATAGTAGGTATTGCCATAGACTTTTCTGAGGCTATACGCGCCCGCAAAGGCACCTTCCCTGATCTCTGTCACGGAGGTGGGCACCGAGAAGTTCAGCGCCACGCTCTCCTCATCGTCCTCGCTCTTCAAGACGGAGAATACGGCGTAGATGGTGGTATAATCATCGCCCTTCTCACGCAGGAGCAAGAGATCGCGGTTCGCTACGTGCTCGATAACGAAGGAATTGGAGCCTTCTTCAAAGAGGATGAAGGGAGAGGTAACGTACTCGATATTCTCAAAGGTACCCACAAAGACGCTGTTGCCTATCTCGGTGATGTACTTGGAGATGGTCAAGGTCTTGAGGTTAGCGTCATGCGCGAAGGCACCGTCGCCGATCGAGGTGACCTTCCTGCCCTTGAGGTAGGTGGGGATGACCACGTTCTTCTCGGAGAGACCCGCGCCCTTCAAGCCCGTTATCTCGACTTCCCTGCCGTTGAAGACTGTGTAGGTAAAGTAGGAAGCGGGCGTGACTGCCACCTTTTCGACACCCGTCCTCGGATGGTCGATAGTCGCACCGGTATGGACGTAGACGGTATAAGCGCTCGAAGCGAAGACGTTTGCGTCGAGGGCGTCGCCGTCGTAGTAGATGTGGAGGGCGTTAGACTTTGCCTTAAAGGCGCCCTCGCCGATATCCGTGATGCCGTCGGGCAGCAGGACCTCGGTGAGCATCGTATTGGAGAAGCTACCCGCACTGATAGAACGGATGCTATCGGGCAAGAAGAGTTTCTTGATACCCGACAAGGTATCCGGATCCGCGATATCCACCGCGACCATCTGCATACCCGCGATATACTCGGGGATATAGAGATTGCCACCCAGCCCGACCTGCTGATAGAATTTCTCATTTGCATCGTAGCTGTCGTAGTCTTTGAGCAAGCCGGTATCCGAATCGATGACAGAGGTGAGCGTGCTGCCTTCGTAGTAGAAGTAGGCGCCGTTACCCGCGTAATCTTCATAGGTGGCTCTATTCTTTATTCTGCCGTCCTCGACGTAGCGCTCGCGGATGCCGACAAGTTTAGCCTCGTTAGCATTCAACGCCTCGATGCTGAGCATACCGTAATAGGAGACCTCACAGGTAGCTACCACGCCCTGCAACGCGGCAAGGTCGTTGAGCTCATTTATGAGGTTGGGGGCGTAGATCGTGAGATTGCTGCCCGAAGAACGGAACGCCGTTGCGGCGATAGACATATTCCTCGTATAGGTCTCAAAGTGCACCTCGTTCAAGGAGTAGCTGTAAGCAAATGCGTTTTCGTCGATAACGAGCTCTCTGAAGCGTGCGTAATCTCCGTCGTCGAAGAATACGACCTTTTTGAGCGAGGTCATACCCGCGAAGGCGGCTTTACCTATCTTTGTGAGGTGGTATGCGGAGAGGTAGATCTCTTCCACCTGCTTTGCGCCGTAGAATGCGCTGTCGGCTATCTCGGTGATGTTCTTCATCTCGATACCTTCGTAGTATTCGGTCGGGATGATGACCACCTTGCCGAGCTTGGAGATATCCGCCTTCAAGACCACACCGCCCGCAATGGTCAATGCGCCCGTGGAGATGACTGCGCGGAAGGGCATCGCCTCCTTATCGTCGTCGAACCACTTGGCGTAGGACTCCACGATAGTGCCCTCTACGCCGAAGACGGTGAAGGAAGCGGCGCATTCGTCCTTCGTGACGATGCCGTTGCCGCCCTTACCCCTTACATATTCGCCCATCGTCAAATTCTCGGAGAGGATGGTGAGTCTGGTGAGATCGGAGCAGCGCACGATGGCATCCACGGCGATGGAACGCACCGAGGTCGGGATGGTGATGGACGTGATGCCCGCGCCCTTGAATGCGCCCGAAAGGATCCTGACCACGCCGTCGGGCACCACAACGTCGCCCGTAGCGTAGGAAGCGTACAACGTGACGGCATCCTTGCTGAGTATCATGTTTGTATTCTTGCCGTCCACCTTGCTGGTGTAGTAGGGGTTATCCGCGTCGATGGCGAAGACCGAGCCTGCCTTTTGGTCGATGCTGCAGCTGCCGAAGGGGTTGCCGTCGATGAAGGTCAGAGCCTTGCCGAGATAGACGTACTTCAACGCGGAGCAACCACTGAAGGCATCCGCCCTGATCTCTTCGAGCTTATCCACCTTGCCCTCGTACAGCTTAGCAGTAACGAGCTCAGTACAACCCTCGAAGGCTTCAACCCCGATGTAGGTGACGTGCAAGGGGTCGATAGAAATAATAGCCGTCTTGCCCGCAAAGCCTCTTTCTGCGATGCCGATGACGGGATAAGAGACGCCGTCCACATAGCCGTAGTGAGGCAAGACCAAGGTGCCGCCGGCCATAGAGGATGCGCCGAAGGCATCGTTTGCCTTGATCTCCACGCCTACGATGACGCCGTCCTTCTCCACCGGGACGTAGTTAAAGTGCGCCGGATCGTTTATCCTGGTGAGGTGATCATCTGCAATACCAAGCACGGTCTTGCCGATAGGTACGTAGAACATCATATCGTACAAGGGGTCGGGTACCGACGTCGTTGCATTGGGTACATTGGACAGGCGGAAGGCACCTGCGACGTTGATCTCCTCGAGATTCTTGAAATCCTTTATCATCGCATAGCTCAATGCGGTCAAAGTCTCGGGGATATTGATGATGCGTACCCCCGCTTTATCGATGGAATCAAACGCCTTCGGGTCTACGGAAGTAGCTTTGTCGAGGTTCAACACTTCGGCGGAGAGGTCATAAACGTACCTGGCTATACGGGTATTGCCCGCTCCGAAGTAGATGACGCCGTTGGAGGCATACAGCGGATTGCTATTCGTCAAGCCCTCGATGGACTTGAGGTTCTCGCAACCGGCAAACACGCCCGCCATACCCGCGGAGGTATTGTCCGCTATCGTGCTGACGCTGCCGAAGGGCGAGATGATGGTGGAGAGCAACTTGCAGTACTCAAACGCACCGTCGCCGATGAGTTGGACGGGGCCGAGGTTGACCTTTCCGAGCAGTTCGCAGCCCGAGAACGCCTGCTTGCCTATCTGGCTCAAGCCTTCGTTGGAGATGAGCTCGAAGGTGACGGAACGGATGGTCTTTTCACCCGCGAAAGCCTTGTCGGCGACCTTTCTGACCTTGATGCCGCCTATCTGCCCGGGGATAAGGATATCGCCGTGTCCGCCGTTGACGCAGATGTGGTCTTTGAGACCCGTTATATCGATACAGACCTCGCCGTATTCGTCGACGTCAACCATGTATTCATAGCACTCCTCCCACCTGCGGTAGTCGTCCATATTCTCCACCTTGGTGGCGCGTACGCTGAGCTTATTGCGGAAGTAAGTATCCAAGTTCGTCGCGGACGACCTGATTTGCAAGAAGGGTACCGTCTTGACGCTGCCGGTCGAGCCGACGGAAGCATAGGTCATCGTCACGCCGTAGAGGAGGTTCGCGCCGATGTTCTTGACGTCGCCGAGGAAGCGCAGGGTCTTGAGACCGGTGCACTCGGCAAACGCCTTATCGCCGATGGTCTGGACGGAAGAGGGGATGAAGATAGCCGTCAAACTCTTACAGCCGTTGAAGGCAAGTTCGCCGATGGTCTTTAAGCCCTCGGGCAAATCGATGACCTTTAACTTTTCGCAATTGTCAAAGGCATGCTCGCCTATCTTGGTCACGTACTTGCCGAGTTTCACGGATGCATAGTCCTTGCTCTGCATGGCGAACTTGGCTATCTCGGTAACTTTCTTACCGCCGATCATATCGGGGAGGATGATGCTCTTATCCGTCGAAGAGACGTGGGTAATGGCATAGCTGCCGTTGATCTCTTCGTACGTGACGTTGTTGATGTTAAGGACGGCGTGGAATTCGATGGCATTCTCGGTGCAGAAGTCCCTTACCTCGGTGCTTTCGAATTCAGCCGCGTACACGATGAGCGCCGCGTTGTCGCCAAAGGTATTGCAGAGGTTGCCGCTCAAATCGTAATAATTAGCGCCGATAGAGGAGATGGTCGTATTCTGGAAGCGCATCACCTTGAGCGAGGAGTTATTCGCAAAGGCGCCTTTGCCGATGACCTTCACGCTGGAGGGGATGGTCACGGACTCGATGGCACGATACATCGCCCTCTCGCCCTCCGCCTTGGTGCGCGCGTTGAAAGCGTTCTCGTCGATCTCGGTCACGGTGTATCCGTGGATCTCGGAGGGGATGACGATATGCTTGTGCGAAGAGTTGCATACGTGGTCCACAAGGCCCGTGATCTTCGCGCCGCCGCCGACCGCGCCCGTTTCATAATGGAAGCAACCCCACGTAGTGCCTAGGTTGAAGGCAACGCCGATGGACTCGCAGTACTCGTCAAGGATGCTCGCGGTGATACCGTAGACGATCAAGGCAGAAGAGTGATTGTTGAAGAGGTTCTGCTTGATGGAAGGATCGGAATTGACGTAAAGCTCTTTGAGCGACTTGGCATCGCTGAAGGCGTAATCTCCTATCAAGGTGATATAGGCGGGAAGGTTGACGGTCACGACGTTAGTGCCTTCAAAGGCGGCGTCGCCGATGGCGGTGACCTTCTTATTCTCTATCATATCGGGCACGATGACGTTCTCGTCGTCGCCGAGATACTTCATTATCTCGATCTCGTTGCCGTTCACCGTCTGATAGGCGAAGTCATTAAGTGCGGTCATCTTGTAAACGCGCAGGGACCTGCCGTTATAATCAGCGCAATAGCCTGCCAAGATGCCGTCGTCGTATTTCGTATAGATGGTGACGTCGTAGTTCTCGCCGAAGAGCATATCGCCTATCTGCGCGGTATAACGGAAATCACCCTCGAAGTAGACGCTTTCCAGCCCTGCGCCCTCAAAGACGCGTTCGCCGTACTTGTAACCACCGGAGGGAGACCAACCGGCGGGCAATTCCATATACTTCAAGGAAGTACAGCCGTAGAACGCCTTCTTGCCGAGCGTGGTCACTTTGTTCAAATAGACCCTTTCGATGGTGGTATTGTGCGAGAAGGCATAGTCGCCTATCATAATACAGTGATCGGGAAGAGTGAACTCGGTGACGGTGTTGCTGCCAAGGAAGGCGATGAGCTCGGTCTTGCCCTCGTTGACGCCCGTCAACTTACGATACAAGCCGCCGCCCGAATAGGCGTATTGCGGATCGTTGGCGTTGATCTTGTGCAGCACAAAGTATTCGTTCTGCTCGTGTACGCCTATCTCCGCGATGCCCTGCGTATTGATGAGCGCGCCCGCGCCGATAGAATCCACCGCTTTCCCGATGGAGAGAGAATCGAGCGAAGAGCAACCCTCGAGGGCGAATTCCGAAATGGTGCGCACGGCAAGGATGGCACCCGCCGCGTCCATAGTGGCGATAGCGTCGGCGAGGTCATTGTTATTGAAGCGATAGAGGTCGCCCTCCTTCTTGCCGTATATCGTCGTCCCGTTGAACTCGGCGGTAACCGAGATATACGCAGCATAAGCGCCTGCGTTAGCGGTGGGGGTAGCGAGATTATAGGTGTATCCGTCATCCACCGCGTCGGTATACGTTTCGTTGGTATAGAAGCGGATGGTCGCATTGGCACCTGCACCCGACAGACGCTTAATGGCAGTCAAGTCGTATTCGACCTGGAACTTGCCCTCCAAGGATACGATGGTGATAAGCCCCTTCGACACCGCGTCGGCGGTAGTATTTGCGAAGAGGGTCGTCGCACCCGTCGTTATCTTGACGTATCCGGAAGTATAAGCTATCTTGGTGACGTTCTCGGTGCCGTTCGGCATCTCGGGACCGCGCACGCAATAGTCTGTCTCCTCATCCTTGATGACCACGCTGAGCCCATCTTTACAATCTATCTCCAAAGGTCCGCTCAAATTGGCAGATACGGTATGGATGGTAACGTGCTGCTTGAAGGTATTGTTAACAACGGAGCTTAGCTTGTAACAGCGAGCGGTCGTGATGAAATTCTCCGAACCGTCAGAAACTTCAAAGAAGACGATAAGGTGTCCCTTCATATTGAGGAATTCCGAATTCTTCTTGAGGTTGACGGAGACGGTGCCCTGCTTTTCATCGAAAGCGAAGTGAGGATCTTCAGGATCGCCGAGGAAGTAACTGTTCGGCTGAAGCACCGACCTCTTGAGCTCTACAGCGTCGGTCGGCATATTGGTCGCCGCATGTTGCAGGATGTTTGCGGCCTCTTCGTCTTGGTCGTTGCCTTCCTCGTTGGGTTGCAGGTTATAATACCACACCTTGTTGACTGTATTAATCTTAAAGGTGAATGTGTAGCTATAAATATCGTGAGCCCTCTTGGTGCTACCGCCCAATCCGCCATAAGAGCTACCGTCATTGCGGTATTCGTTGTGAGCCCAGTCGAAGGAGACGCTCACGGTGTAGGTACCTGCACCCAATTGACGATAGAAGGTCTTACCGGTATCTCTCCACTTCACCGTGCTACTATTTGTAATTTCGAAGTGCTCTTCAACGTTTGTCCCTTCGAAATATGTAGTGGAGTAATCGGTATCACTCGACCAAGTGGTCGACCCGGTGTAATGGCCGAGAACAGCCGCACTTCCGTTGTCGCTGTAATAAGAGTACGAAATCCAACCGGAGTTTTTCGGAGTGCTGTCGTTCTTGCCATAGTTAGTATACGTCGCCGGACCGAAGTAATCGGGATGCTCACCCGAGACCAACATATATTCGCCACTGTCCGCCGTGCTGTAGAAGAAATCTTTCTGATCACCCGTGATCGAGAAGGTGTTGTCGCCTTCGCCTGAATCGGTCTCCTTGACCGCCTTGATGGTCTCGGACTGGTAAATGATACCATCTTCCAGCGAGTAGATCTCGTTGCCGCCGTCTTCAAGGGTAAGGTCGTTACAACCCGCAAATGCGCCCTCACCGAGGGAGGTGATGGAGGAGTAGATGGTGAAGCTCTCGATGCCGGAGTAGGCAAACGCCTTCTCACCGATGGTGGAGAGCACCTCGTAATCGCCGCTAAAGATGCCTCTCAAGGAGCTACAACCGTAGAATGCGTACTCACCGACCGAAGAAATACCGGTGGACAGACCATTCTTGGTCATGCCGTTGGCATCTCTGTAATAGAGAGTTTCGAGCGACGAGCAGCCGTCAAATAGATGCGCGCTGATGCTCGTGACAGAGCGCGAAAGCATGATGCGTGTGATGCCGCTGCATCCGGAGAAGGCACCCTCATGGATATTGTACACGCTCGAGGGTATGATAATGTCGGTTAGTCCGTGGCAATTCTTGAATGCATATTCGCCGATCAAAGACAGGTTATCGGAGAAGGTGATGCTATCAAGCGACACGCAGTTTTCAAAGGCGCCGGCACCGATGGACATCAATCCGGAAGGCATATTCACCGAGACAAGCGAACTGCAGTTCTTAAAGAGACCGGCGGGAATGCTCGTCATGTTGTCGGGCAAGGTGACGGTTTCCACCGTAGTGAGACCTTTAAACATGGTGTTGCCGTCGATGCTGTCAACCTCCCTGCCGTTGATCTTATCAGGCACGTGGACGACCTTATGATTGGCGTTGCACACGTGGTCTTTGATGGAGTGGATCTCAACCATGCCGTTATCCAGCACCTCGTAGTTGAAGCAGAGCACCGAAGTACAAGCGTTGTATTCCACGCCCTTCTCCTCAAAGTATTCGGTCATGTACGTCGTGGTAGGACCGAACGCCGTAAAGTTGCGTTTTGCGCCGAAGGCAACGTTCATCGTATTGTTGAAGATACTGTCGCCGAGGGCGGTAGCCGCGCCGAGGAAGTATGCCTCGTACATATTGGAGCAACCGCTGAACGCCATCTTCTCAAGAGTCTGCAAGGAAGACGGGAATACCACGTTGGAGAGGTTGGTCCAGTTGGCGAACGCCATCTCGCCGATACGGGTCAAGCCGTCGGGGAATACGACAGCGCCGAACTTCAATCCGACGAACGCCTTGTCGGCGATGGTGGATACCTTCCTGCCGTTGATGTACTGCGGGATGACGAGGGTGGCGTCGGCATAGCTTGTGCCGAGCTCGGTCTTGTACTCGCCAGTGATACCCGTTATCTTGACGGTATTCTCCTCGTCGTCGAGGTACTCGTAGGTGAAGTAATCGGTCGCGTTATAGACGGAGTGTCCGGATATCGCCTTGAGTTGATACATTGTATCTGCCCCATCGATGAGCCCTTCGTACACTTCGGAGGTATCGGTCGGTACGTAGACGATGAGGTTCTGGTTGACCCCTTCGAGCGCCGAGGACTTGATGTTACTGCTGTCGTAGATGTCCTCAAGGAAGGTGATGGAGAGGAGATTTGCGGCGTTATAGAAGGCATGCGACTTCACGTAACGCGCGTTCCTATTGACGTTCATCTCCACCTCGCTCCTTGCCGTCATGTAGGCATAGAGCGTCTTGAAGTCGGCGGAATACAGCGCGCCGCCGTCCATAGCGAAGTAGTCGTTGTGGTCACTCTCCACGAAGGAGCCGTTCTCGTCGTAGTAGTAGAAGGCGATATCGTAGAGCTTGGACGCGCCCATAAACGCGCTCTCGCCGATCTTCTTGACAGTGGCGGGGAGATAGATCTTGACGACGGTGTGATTATTGAGGAAGGCGTCGTCTGCAATGGCGGTGACTACCTTGCCGTCGATGGTCTCGGGGATAATGAGCGCGTTATGTCCGCTCGGGCAAACGTGCGAGGAGAGACCCGTAATCTTTATCTCGTTGCCGTTGACGACGCTGTAATGGTCACGCAAGCAGACGATCTCTTCAATGGATGCGATACGGATGCCGTTGTCATCCTCGATGACCGAGATGACCTCCGTAAGCGCGCGATCGAGATAGACGGTGAGGTCGTTGTAACCGGCATTGTAGAATGCGTCGTTGGACACCTTGAAGTCGCCCGAGGTGATGAAGACTTCCGTCAAGGACTCGGTGGAAGTAAACGCTTTGCTGGCGATGTAGGATACGCTGTCGCCGAGATAGACGCTGGTAAGGTTCTTGCATCCTGCGAACGCCGCAACGCCCACGTTGGTGACCGTCTGCGGTATAACGATGGATACCAGCTGTTGCTGATGCGCAAACGCCCTGTCGCCCACCGCCGTGATGCGCAGTCCGTCGATATACATCGGGACGACCACGTTGACGTGATGGGTGCATTTATGCGGTTGCAACCCCGTTACCTTGGCGGTGCCTGCGGGCATGCCTTCCGTCGTGTAGGTAAAGCAAGTAGAAGGCGTTATCGCCATAAAGCGCACGTTATTCTCGGTGCAGAATATCTCGAGCGCACCCACAGCCTGTGCGTTATCGTCCGATACGCCTGTCACCACGAGGGTGGGAGCGGTAGCCTCAAAGGCGCCCTTGTCCACCGTGGAGATGGCGCCGTTGACCTGGATGTCGATGAGGTTGGACGCACCGTAGAAGGCATTCTGCGATATGCTGGATACAGAGACGGGAAGCACCACGCTCTTCAGCGAAGCCGCACCGCCAAAGGCGCCCGCACCGATCACGATCACACCGTCCTTGACGATGTAATACTCGCTCGTGATACCGGCAGGATAGGCGATGAGCGCGGTCTTGCTCTTATTATAGAGAATGCCGTCCTCGGAGGAGAACTTCTTATTATCCTCCCCAACGGTGATGGCGGTAAGGCTGTTGGCTCCGCCGAACGCGCCCGAACCGATGGTGGTCAGCTCGTTATTCAAGGAAAGCGTGACGACGGCGGATCCGTAGAGGGCGTTGCTCTGCACCTTCTCGGTGGAGTCGGCGAGAGTGACGTTGTTGCCCGCGATGGAGTCAACGATGGCAAGCAGCGTCTTGCCGTCCGCGGTATAGATCAAACCGTTGTTGATGGCAAGGTATTCGTTATCGGCGGAGATATCCACGGTGGTGAGCTTCTCGCAACCGTTGAAGGTGCCGGTGCCCACGTCGTCGATATAGGCGGAGATAACGAGTTTCTCCAAATTGGTAAGACCCGCAAAGGCGCCGCTCTTGATCTTTTGTACGACTTTGCCGCGGATCAAATTGGGAATGATGACCTCTTTGTGCTCGTACTTGCACTTATGCTTCTTCAAGCCGTCCACGCGGATGGTGGAGGTGCCCGAACTATTCATGATAGTGGAGGTGAGGAAGCAGGTGTACGGCGTGCCCGTATTGAAGGGGATAGAGTAAGCGGTCGCGTATTTGGAGACCTCCCCTCTCTTATTCTCGGAGTAGAGTATCATCGTGCTCTTTGCCGAGATGAAGACGTCCTTGCCGAGGGTGATGGCGTCGGTATTGAAGACCACCTCGTCGAGAGAGGAGCAGGAAGCAAAGGCGTTATCGCCGATGGTCTTGACGCTGTACGGAATGGTGACGTACGCAAGCGAGGTGCACGCCTCGAACGCGCGCTCCCCGATAGAGGTGACGCTGGTCGGAATGACGACGGAGGTGAGTTTATCCTCATCCTTGAAGGCGCCCGCCCCGATAGAAGTGACCTTGACGCCGCCGATATACATCGGGATAACGACGTCGTCGTGATAACCGCCGCTGCAACCTTCGTGACCTGCGGCGACGAGCCCGGTTATCTCCACCGACTTGGTGTAGAACTTATACTCGAAGCAAGAAGCGTCGTTCCAAGCCACGTATATCACGCCGCTCTTATTGGCGAAGCTCTCGAGATAGACGCCCTTGGGCCCGAAGAGTTGCAAGCCAACCATGCATCCCGACAAGGCGTCGGAGGCGATATAGCCGTGCTCCACGTCGGTATCCATATCGGTGCAGAAGTATATCTCCTCGAGGTCCTCCATGTTTTTGAACGCCTTCTCGCCCACGTGCGTGGTCGTATAGGGAACGGTCAGGTAGCGAATGGTGGAGACCCCTTCAAACGCGCGATCCTCGATGCGCTCCACCGCTTCCTCGGTCTCAAAGACCTCGGAGGCAAAGGCATTGAACATCGTGTGCAAGAGGGTGCCGCCCTCGCCGTAGAGAGCGCCGTCCTTCAAGAAGAAGTAACCGTTGTTGACAAGGGTAAAGCTATCGAGCGCGTTGAGATAGAGGAATGCGCCCGCGCCTATCTCGCTGACCGTAGAGGACAGCTCGACGCGCTTCAATTGCAGAGATTTCTCAAACGCCCTCTTACCGATGACCTCCACGCCCTGCAACAGCTTGACGGAGGTAAGGTCGGAGGCGTAGAAGGCGCCGTCTGCGATCTTATAGACCGGAGTATTGTTGATATAGCTCGGGACGGTAAGGGTGGAGTGATCTCCCTTGGTGACATAGTTCTCGTTCACGTAATCCGTGGCATCCAGTACGCAGGGATCCTCCTCAGTATTGAACCCGTTGATGACGTATCCGTCCTCAGTCAAGGTGAGGTCCAAGCATTGCTTGGGCGTATAGGGAACGTAAACCACCGCGCTGTGCATCTCCGCCACGTGGTTGAGATAGCTCGACTGCGGCGCGTAGACGGTGACGGTTTTGCCGCCGGCGAGCTCGCCGAAGATGTCCTTGATGGGCTCGACCGTCACGTCGTAGTAGGTGGAATAGGCGCTATTTGCCTTGGAAGTAACGATGATGCGATAGGTGCCCGCCGCATACTTATTGTAGCCGGAAGCGTCCACCGTGTATTCGTCCTCCGTCAAGAGGTGCGAACCGTTGCCTTCATACAGCGCGTAGACGTTTAGACCCGCTGCGGTGAAGTCCTCGCCCCACTTGAAGCTGTTCTTGCCGACGAAGACCTCCTCTCTCCTATCTAACCTCGTGTAGTAGACGACATTCGCG
Organism: Christensenella sp. UBA3798; assembly: GCA_002368735.1. Classification (GTDB taxonomy): domain Bacteria; phylum Bacillota; class Clostridia; order Christensenellales; family CAG-1252; genus CAG-1252. The sequence goes on along the minus strand of DFEQ01000029.1, from coordinate 45,357 downwards.
TCGAAAGTCGTGTTCTCGGCGCTTTCGTACTGCCCCGCTACCTTATAGTAGAGCTGCGCCTTGGTCGCGTTGAAGACATCCTCCGAGAGGTCGCCGACCGCGACGTAGGACTCGGCATCGTTGTAGTGATAGAGGGTGGTGGTGACCTTGATAGCGGTCATCTTGGCATTTTCGGCGACGTAGGTCTCGTTATTGACGCGATCCTCGTCCGTGACCTCGCTTCCCGCGAGTTCCTTTGCGTCGGTACCTATCTCCACCAGGTTCTCGAAGAATACCTCGGAGAGAGAATTCATATTGGCAAAGGCGCAGTATCCAACGATCGTGGCGGAAGTGACGGTATCGCCCTCTGTGAGGTACTCGGGGATGCGGATATACTCCAACCTGTCGTTGCCCTCAAAGGCATAGGGAGCTATCTCGGTGACGCCCTGCGGGACGACGTAGTTGCCCACGCCGTTGTTGCCGCCGCCGGTGGCGAGATAGGTATGCAAGAGGGTCATGTCGTAGTTATACAAGGTATAACCGTCAAAGCGGTAACTCTGATTTGCGGAAGAGATGACGATATCATTGAGATACTCGCAATCCGCAAAGGCGCCCGCTCCTATCTCGGTCACGTTTTCGCCAAAGCTTATCTTGATAAGATGTTTCGCGCCCGCGAAAGCGCCCGCCGCGATGCGCTTTACGCTCGACGGTACGGGGAATGCGGTGTAGTTGGTGTTGATATAACGCGGGGCGTTCATGGGCATATACGCCATGAGCGTGGTCATATCGCGGGTATATACGATGCCCGACGCGTAGGTCTCGTCATTCTGCAACACGCGATAAGCGTCGTTATCGTTGATAAAGATATCCTCGATATTGTAGGCGCCCTTGACGAAGCCTTCCGCGATCTCGGTGACCGAGTAGAGGAGGGTCAAGCTCTTTATCTCCACCCTGTTCTTAAACGCCTCGGCGCCTATCGTGGTGATGTCATAACGTACGCCGTCCTTCTTGAGGTAAGGCGCGACGACTATCTCCTTATAGCCGTAGCCATAATCGAACGCGGCGTCCGCCGTCATCGAAAGGATGGTGGCTACGCCCCGATTGTCGGAAGTCTTGACGAGCAAGTAATTGAATGCTTCGTCCTCCGTCCAAGCGATATAGCGCACGTGCGTGGTGGCTTCGCTCTCCTCGGCGTAGTTGTCGACGAAGTACTTCTGTACCGAGCTATAGGAGTTGACGTTGCTTGCGCGGTCCTCTCCGCCCGGACCGTAGACGAGTATCTTGCGGTCGGTATTCTCAAATTCCGCCTTGTTGCCCATAATGTCGATACCGAGCTTATCCTCTGCGGGCGAGCTCTCAAAGTACAGATACTTGAGGTTCGTCATATCTTTGAAGGCGTAGTCGCCCACGACAAGGATGGAATCGGGCAAACGAACTCTGGACACCTTCGTGCCTTCGAATGCGCGGCCGCCGATATGCGTGAGACCGCTGCCGATGCCCACCTCGGTGAGGATAACGGAATCGTAGTTATTGGTGTAGAGATAGGTGTGCAAGAGCGAGAGGTCCTTATTGAACAGACCACCGGTCAGGACGGGTGCTCCCTCTTCGTTGCGCGCGGTTATCGCCTTCTCGAAGCGATAATTCTCGTTATCGGACGAAACGATGATATCCACGAGCGCGGTGGTGAGCGAGAAGGCGCCGTCGCCTATCTCCGCGATGCCCGCGTTCAGCGAGATCTCCTTGACCGCATCGTTGCCGTTAAAGGCGCCTGCCAATATCTTCCTAACACCGCGGAAGGTGATGGCGTTGCCTTCGATGGTGGTAACGTTGCTCTCCTCGTATCTGACGTTGGATTGCGGTGCGGGCTCTTCATCCGAGCCGCCCTCTTCCTCGTTCTCGTCTTCGTCGGACTCTTCGTTCTCCGCATTCTCTTCCGAATTATCTGGGGTCGTTGCCTCCTCTTCCACTTCGATAAGGATGGGACCCGCAAAGTTCACCACCTCGTAGCTATTGGAGGAGAGATAGGTGTGCAAGACGTCCTTATTCAAGCTCGTATAGAGCACGCCGTTTTCAAAGACGTAGGAGGAAGTGGCGCCGCTGATGGGGTTCGCCGCGAGCTCTATCTCGGTCAGCGCATCCATATTGGCAAAGGCGCCCACGCCGATCACGGACACCGAACCCGCGATGCTCACCTTCTCGATGGTGGAAGCGACGCTCAGCGACGCATCCGCCTCCTTGACGGCAAAGGCATAATCGGCTATCTCATTGACGGGGAGACCGTTGTAATAAAGCGGCACTTTGATGAGCTTCTTTCCGCCGAAGAGGAAGTATCCGTTGATGGCTTCTGCATTGAGCGGCGAAGCACTGATATCCATCGAGGTGTTACTCTTGATAAACGCGGCGTCATTGACGCCCGTCACGGTGTAACCCGAAGTATTCCTCTCGAAAGTCAAAGCCTCCTTGGACGTATAGCGCAAGGTTTCGATGCCCAGCGTAGTGAGATAGGACGCAAAGCTATTGGCGCCCGCACCGATGGGCAAGCACACCTTGAGCGAGTCGAAGTGAGTAAAGTTATCGAAGATGCCCTCTTCGCCCATATAACCGACATAGGTCTCGAAGTAGACGAGGGTCAAGTACTTCGCGCTGTTGAACGCGCCGCTCTTGACTTCGTTGACGTCAAAGGAACCGCCGACCGTCACGTAGGTGGCTCTTGCCCCTGCGGGATACGCAACGAGTGCCGCCTTGTCCACGGTATCGTCCGCCTTACGGCTCTTGACCTCGTACAAGACGCCCACCGCGCCGTCGCCGTACTTGGCAGTGCTGACGTACTTCTCATTGGCTTCGTGCACGTAGATATTCTGAAGCGCGGTGCACGCAACGAAAGCGTTGTCGTCCACGAGGGTAACGTCCTTGCCGATGGTGATGGTCCGTAAGTATTCGTTGCCGTAGAAGGCGCCCGTAGCGATCCTCGTGATGCCGTCCGCGACGGTATAAGAGGTAGCGGTGTTCTTGGCGGTGTAGAAGATCAAGGTCTTGAGCTCATCGCCCTCCTTGCCGTACAGGACGCCGTCCTTAAATGCAAAGTAGGGATTGGCTTCGTCTATGACGATCTCGGTCAAGCGAGTGCAGCCGCTGAGCGCGCCGCTCCCTAAGGAAGTCATGCCCGCAGAGAAAGTCAAGCGAATGATTTCCTTATTGTTCTCAAAGGCATTGTCGCCGATGGCGGTGACGTGCGCGGGGATAACGACGTCATCGTGCGCGGTCAGACATACGTGATCCTTCAAGCCGACTATCCTGGTGGGATCGCCGTCCGCATAGATAAAGCAGTTGGTATTATCCTCAAGCGACGAAAGCAAGACGACGCTGCCCGGTTCGCCCGTTTCCTCCTCGGGGTCGTAGGCGGTGAACATGGCGTCGAAGTAATCGTAGAGGTGCGTGCAATCCTCGGTGAAGTAGACGGTCAAGTCAGCGTTATTGAGCCCCGTAAAGGCGCCGCTCAAGTCAATATCCGACTTGAAGTACACCTCGGTGAGGGAGTTAGCACCCTCGAAGGCATCCGCCGCAATGCTCTCGACGGAGGAACCGATGACGACGCTCCTGAGGTTGCTGCCTCGGAAGGCGCCGCTCTCGATCCTCGTCACGTTGTCGCCTATCCTTACGCCGCGGAAAGGCAGATAGTACATATTGAACTCGTTATAGCTCTCCGCCGGAACGTATATCAAGTCGTACACCTTCATGACGTAGTAGGTATCATTATAGAAGTTGTCTTCGTCCACGAAGATGGGACCCGTGCCGTCCGCGTAATAGAGTTCTTCACTGTATTCTTCCGCAACGACGAGCTCTTGATAATTGATGAGCTGTGTGTAATACTTGCCTCTGACGAAGGTGTCGGCTGTCACCGCAACTTCGATATATCCGCCCTTGTCGCCATTCTCCGCGAAGGCGTCTTCGCCGATGGCGATGACGGGCTTATTCTCGATATAGAGCGGAATATTTATCTCGTCGTGCGCATGGTCGAGGCAGCTAAACCCGGTGATGGTCACGCCGAGGTCGGACACCTCGTAGGAGAAACACGGGGTGATATCGTTATAGAACTCCAAGCCGGCGTATATCGCCGCTTTTTCCAAGTTATAACTACCCGCGGGGGCATACACTGCCGCGTGGATATCGTCCTCGTCGCCGAAGATCTTGTCGCCCACGATCACGTCGGAGTAGAAGCGTATCTGCTCCAAGGCGCCCGCCTTGCGGAAGGCGGCGTCCGCCACCTCGGTGACGGTATCGGGCACGTCGTAGCTCTTATATCTGCTGGTGTACAGATAGATATACAGAAGCGTCTGGTCCTTATTGAAGAGCGCGCCGCCCGTGAATACGAAGTTCGGGTTCTGCTCGGGCACGGCGATGTTTGCAAGGTTATCGCAGCCCTTGAAGGCGTCGGGGGCGATCTTGGACACCTGCTCGTTCAAGATGAGCACTTCCATATTGATAGCGCCGTCAAACGCGCCGTCCAATATCTCGGTCACACCTTCGGGAACGGTGTATTCCACCTCGCTCGACAGGCAGATATACATCTTCTTGCCGTTCATCGAGAGCAAAGCGCCGTCCAGATACTTATAGGCGGGATTGTCCGAAGAGACCTTGACGTTCTTCAATCCCGTGCAACCGTAGAAAGCGCCCGTTTCGATATCGGTCAGCGTGGAGGGAATGGATAAGCCGTATATCTCGGTATGACCCACAAAGGCGTGCCACTTGATGCCGACGACCTTCTTACCGTTTATGTAATCGGGAATATCGATATTGGTGTGACCCGAGGCGCAGTAATGGTCCTTCAAGCCCGAGATATACACCTCGTTCTCGTTATCCTCCGACACCTCCACCTCGAAGCAGGAAGGCATCGTGTAGGCATTGTAAGTAATGAGCGGATACTTGGCGAAATAGCGCTCGAGGTTGCTATTCGCAGGACCGAAGACGTTGAGTTTCTTGCCCGTACTGACAAGGTACTGCATACCGTCGGTGAGGATATCGCCCTTGAAATAGATCTCTGTCAGATCGGTGCAACCGAAGAATGCCCTGCTGCCTATCTTCTTGACCGAAGCGGGAATGGTGATGGAGGTGATGCCGGTATAAGCAAACGCCATCTCACCTATCTCTTCGACGCCCTCGCCGATGATTATCTCCTTGATATTGGCGTACTTGTCACTGCCGTTGGCGGTGCCGTCGCTGAATGCCTTGTTGCCGATCTTCACCACCTTCTTATTATTGTGGCTGTAGGGGATCACGACGCTCTCGAGGTCATCCTGCCCTTCACGGCACTTGACGAGCTCGCAGGTGGATGCGTCAATATCCTTCCATTCGTTCAGATAGTAGGAGACCGTCCAAGCCTTGAAGGCATAGCCCCTGTTATTGCAATAGGTTTCGAGTTCGCCTCCGCCCGGTCCGTAGATGACGAGGTCGGGATTGCGCTCCTCGGCGTTGCCGAACACGTAACCGCTGAGACCCGCAACGTCGGAGGTAAAGAATACCGAGGTCAGGCTCGTGCAACCCGCAAAGGCGTTACTGCCGATATAGGTCAATTTCTCGGGAAGAACGACGCTCTCGAGTTTGACGTCGTTACGGAATGCGTCGCTACCGATGGAGGTAGTATGCGAAGCAAAGGTGACCGAGGTCAAGCCGCGCGCATCCTTAAAGGCGGACTTGCCTATCGCAAGCGACGCGCCCTCCTCGCTGCTGCTCTCAAACTCCACGGTATATATCTTGTTATTGCCGATGAACGCGGCGTCCTTGACGACGGTGACGAAATAGGTCTTCGTGACGCGCTCTTCATTCTCCACGACGTCGCCGGTATACTTGGCGGGGACAGACACGAAGTTATGGCTCTCGGTGCAAATGTGCTGAGACTGACCCGTGACCGTCCAAGCCTCGTTGCCGGGGGCGTATTCCAGACAGTTGTGCAGATCCACCAACCTGACGTTATCCTTATACTCGTCGTCGGCGTTATTCATGAATTCCAAATAGAGACTGCTCTCGGTGGCAAAGTAGAAGTTGAGGTTCTTCTTGACGATGCCGTCAAAGGCGTCCGTAGCGATATCTTCATAGCGCATATTGCCGCCGAAATAGACGCTGGTGAGGTCGGAGCACATATAGAACGCCTTGCTACCGATAGTCTCCACGGTATCGGGGATATAGATGCTGTTCAAGCGGGCGATCTCGCCGATGCCATACTCGGAGAACGCTTCCTGACCTATCGCGCACACGCGGGCACCGTCTATATAAGGAGGAATGGAGATGTAAAGTTTCTTTTCGGGGTCGGACTCAACGTAGTTCAGCTTAAGACCCGTGATGGTCACCTTCTCGGAATCGCCGTTGGTGGCGAAGCTTTCCGCCGAATAGCAGTTATTGAAGCGCAAGTGGTTCCTGTAGGCGTACAGTCCGAGGTTCTCGCCGTTCGGGCTGTAAATGATCATGGAAGTATCACCCGCAAAGACGTCCTTGCCGAGCGCCGCCACGTCCTCCTCCACGTAGAAGGAGAGCAGCGAGACATCACCCGCAAAAGCGTTGTTGCCAATGGAGGTGAGGTTCCCCTTCACCGTCACGCTGATAAGCCTATTGGCGCCGTAGAAGGCACTCGCTTCGATGACGGATACCGAGGTGGGTATCACCACTCTGCGGAGGACGGTATTCTCATAGAAGGCGCGCTCGCCGATGGTCTCCACGCCGGCCTTTATCTCATAGAGGTCGCTGCTGTTGTAACTCAGGTAAGTGATGAGTTTGGTGCCGTTCTTATTGTAGATAGCTTTGCTGTCGGTGCTGAAGTAACGGTTGTTGGAAGAGATGTCGATATTCGAGAGGTTCGTGCAACCGTTGAATGCGTCGGCGGCGATGGACGAAACACCCGCGCCGATGACGATATCGGTGAGGTTGGTCGCGCCCGCAAAGCTGCCGGACGCTATCTTTGTGACGGTTTCGGGCACCTCAAATATCTCCGCTTTGGATGCGGCGAAGTAGCTTATCAAGGTGTCGCCCGAACCGGAATACATGACGATATACTCCAGCCTGGTGCCTACCACTAAGCTCTCGAAGTGGTAATAGGGGTTTGTCCCCGAATCGGCGCTCATCAGGTTGCTGCATCCGCTGAACACGCCCGAGCCTATCTTCTTGACCGAGGCGGGAATGGTGATAGAGACGAGCTGCAAGTTGTTCTTGAAGGCTTCGTCCGCTATCTCGGTGACGGGGAGACCTTCGATGGTCGCGGGGATAATGATGTTGCTGTGGCCGTCCTTGCAGTTGTGCGACTTCAAGCCGGTGATCTTGACCTGCGTGCCCGCCTCGTTCTTCTCATAGTAGAAGCAAGAGGTGCGGGTGCCGGCGTTATAAGTATAGCCGTGACTCTGGCAGTAGGTCTTTACGTTGCCCTCTTCGGGTCCGTAGATCTCGACGGGGGTATAATAGAAGATATCCGCGCCAAGGTTCGCCACGTCCCCTTCAAAGCTTGCCGACTTCAAAGAGGTGCAATTGTTGAAGGCGTTGTCGCCGATGGTGGTCAAGGATTCGGGAAGCAGTACGCTACGCAAGGAGGTACAGCCGTAGAATGCGTTCTTACCGATGGTGGTCAGAGCCGCAGAGAGGGTGACCTCGGTCAAGGAGGTGCAACGCTCAAAGGCGCGGTCGCTTATCTCGGTGACGGTATCGGGGATAACGAGTTTGGTGATATTGGTACTACCAAAGCCCATGACCTTGGTGACGCGGGCGTAACCGTCGCACTCGGGCGGGAGCTCATAGAGGGGCGAGATAGCCTCCTGCGAGATGTAGGCGGGGATGATGAGCTCGGTGCTCGGATTGCCGGTGTTCTCATCGAACTGGGCGTAATAGTAATACTTGCCGCCCGCGGCTACGTAGTCCTCGTCGTAGCTGTCCGCGAAGACGTACGCCTTTTTTACGGTGTCAACGTAATAGAAGTCGAGCTCGGAATAATCAGCGTAAATGCGCGCGGCAAAGCCCTCTGCGTCGAGGTCGTTCGCCGGCAGATATTCGCCCTTGGAGAAGCCCACGATGGTGGCGTTGCCGCTGGCGTCCACGGTGGTCTTGAAGGTCGAAACGTAGTTCGGGTCGGCTTGGATAAGTCCGAGGTAGCGCACGAAGGTCTGCTCCTTGAACTCGAGGTGTGCGGCCGCACAGAACGCCTTGATAACCACGCTGCCCTCGGGTCCGTAGACGATGACGTGTTCGTTGCCTTCAAAGGTGGTCTCTTGCTCGTCGATGACGACGTCGTCCACCATGAAGTAGGCGTAGGTCAAGGAAGTGGCTCCCGCAAAGGCATATTCCTCGATGTGAGTAACGTTCTTTGCGATGACCTTACCTACAAGCGTCGTATTGCCCGCGAAGGCATAGGCGCCGATGGTGGTTATCTCGGGCTCGATGACGTAGCTCAAAGCTGCGTTGGAAGCAAAGTAAGTGTGTAATATGGAGAAATTACCCTCATTGTCCAAGCGTAAGATGGCGTGGCCGTTTTCGGACAGGCGATAATAGTCGTTCGCCTCGTCGATGGTGACGGATACGAGGTCCTTGCAGTTGAGGAAGGCGCCGATACCGATCGTAGCGGTCTCGGAAGGCACGGAGACAGAGGCGAGTTTTACGCAATCTTTGAAGGCAAACGCGCCGATAGAGGTATACTGACAAGACTCGGGGATATCGAGCGTGGTCAAGGCAGTACACCCCTCGAACGCACGGTCGCCGATGGTCTTTAACCCGACGGAGAGACGCGCTTCGGTGAGGGAGGTACAGCCCGCAAATGCCTCTTTGCCGATGAACTTGATGGTATCGGGGAGCGAGAGGGTCTTGATGGCGACCTTGCCCTGGAACGCGCCGAGGCTATCGTCGGTGGAACCCGCGATACCTATAATGGTATAGGGGACTTTGTTCTCATCTTTGATGGTATCTTGAATGACGACGTTCTCGATGTCGTCGGCGGAGATGCCTTCCTTCACGCCCATGATGTAGGCGGTCTTTGCGCTCTCGTTCTTCTCGCCCAAGATGAAGCAAGAGGAATTGGTGTACACGATCAGGTGCACGAGATACTTGTAGTAGGAAACGACCGAAGCGAACTTCTTGTCGGGAGTGAAGCCGATATAATAGGTGGAAGTCTTCATCTCGACGGTCTGCTGCGGGTTATCCCAGTTGATGACGCCGTCGATAAGGATATTCTCGGCGACGTAATAACTCACGCCGGACTGATACTCGTTCGTATAGACGAACTTACCGTCCGTATTGCGGATATAGTGCTTATTATTGGGGTCGGTCAACGCATCCTGCGAGGTGACCGTGACCTTCTTATAACCGACGACGTAGGTGTTGATGCCATCGGTGTTGAGTTCGACGTCGCTCAGGGAATCACCCGCAGTGGCTTCGCCCACGCCGGGTGTATTGCTGAAGGTGAGGCTCGTCGCGCTCGAAACGTCCACGCGGAAGAAGACGAAGACGTCCTGATAATTTGAAAAATGCTCGGGGTCGGGAGTGAACTTCGCCTTATAATAGGTGGCGTAGATGGGCTTCCTGACCGTCTGATTATTCTCCGAATAAGTGTAATAATCGAGGATTTGTTCGTCTACGTAAATATTATCCGAATCGCTCTGCTCGGGCATACCGGGATAGATGGTATCGTCGACCCACGTGAAGGTGCCGCGAACCTGACCCGACGTAGCCCACATCGTGAACTTGTCATCGGTGGGCAGCTTAACTGCCGAAAGAGGCGTGCCGAAGGCTACGGTCTCGAGAGCGCCGAACTCCTTCTCGCTGTTCTTGGTCTTGGTATTGACATCGATCTTCTTGACCGTGAAGATGAGGTCGGCAACACTGTCGAAGAGGAACTCTTCCGCACGCTCGGAAAGGGTGACTTCGAGGGGGAAGTAATAGGTATTGAGATAGCGGTCTTCAAGGTCGCTCGGGATATTATAGCCCGTGAGATCGTCGGTGGTCTTCACCTGCACGAAATAGGTATTATTGACCTCGCTTACGGTATCTTTCCACGTCAAGCCCAATACTTCGGGGTCGTTAACGTCCGTATTGAGATAGTGCTTTTGGTCGGGGTAGAGCCTACCGTTTTGGTCAAAGCCTTCGTCTATATAATAGACGCTATCCCACCTGAGGGCATAGGTCTCCAGCTTATCACCGTAGAAAATACTGCTCTCGAGCTTGGTCTCGCCCGCCGAGAAGACCTGCAAGCCGTCGAAATAAAGCTTAGCTTTAGTGACGTTGACCTTGACGGGGATATCGCGCGTACCATTGAGCTCGGGGTCTTCTTCACCCGACTGTGTCAAGGGAGAATAGGACAGGTATACGATAGTCTCGCCCACCTTGGTCGGGATATAATCGGGCTCGACCCAGGCGTAGGTGCCGTAATAGGAGTTGCTTATGTAGTTGCCGTTAACGGTAAAGGTGCTGTGCGAGAGCTTCTGCCCGAACATAATGTCGGTCGCCGAGATCGTGACGGAAGTATCGACGACGACGTTTGCCTTGGAGGCGATGACCTTGAGTTCGCCTACGGCGATCTTATGATCGACGAGGTTGGTGGGAACGAAAAGATAGGTGTACGGGATATCGTTATTTGCCACGTGGACGGTGAGCTCGTCGTGATAGACGGGGTTGCCCTCCGCATCCAAATGTCCCCAACGGTAGGTGCCGCTTATCTCTTCGTTGGTGCCGGGAACGACGTAGCCGTGCCTCGTTTCGGTCGAAGTGGACCTCGCCTTATTGAGCTTGACCAAGCTAAGCTTGGTACCGCTGACTAAGGTGCCGCCGGTATAGGTGGTGGTAGGCTTATTCCTCTCTTGCTCCGCTTGGTCGGCGCCGTAAAGTACAGGAGTAACGGGCAGGACGGTGATGGGAAGCTTACCGAAATCGGTGTTTTTGAGATACTTTTTCTTATAATTGTTGTAATAACTGTTGCTATCCTTCGACGAACCGGCAGGAGTAAAGGTGACGTCGTAGGCGGCAGTCTTGGCAGAGAGCTTTTCGCCGGCAGACCAGGAGAAAGTGCCGGGAACGCTTGCATACTCTTCGTAATTGCTCTCGTCAAGAGTGGTGACAGAGAGCCAGCTGTCGGACATCGCCGTGCCGTATACCTCGCGACGCTCGGTGGGTGCCGCCTCGGGATAGTTATAAACCAAGGTAGGCCACTTGTACACCTCCGGGGTAGCCTGCGAGATGGTCAACGTGGCGGTAGCGACGGCGGTGTTGTACCCTTTCTTCTCAAAGGTGACCGTTGCCGTATACTTACCGGCGTTGACGGGGCTGGAGGTGACTTCACCATTCTCGTTCTCATACGAGATAGTCCAGCCCGAAGTGTCGCCCGTATCGCACGACACCTCGACAGCGTGCGCAGCGCCGTCGTAGACCGCTTTGACGTCGGTGACTGTCAATTCCATCGTTTTCTTACTACAAGAAACGAATGTGAACGCGACCAGCGCCACCATCAGTAAGACGAGTATCAAAATCGAAATTTTCCGTTTGCTCATAACAGCCTCCTGTAACTGTTTGTTTGCCGTTTGACGCTTCGCATTATGCGTACGCGTAAACACCTGCAAACATAGTACCATTCTATGAATGGAAAGTTCAATGGTAAGTACGTAATCTTATTTATAAAATAATTCCTATTAATAAAACTTAACGAGCCCTTATCGAAATCTTAATCAAAAGCCTTTTCCGATCGTAAATTGCCCGACAAAAAGCAAATAAAAGGGACGAAATACGCACTGCTACGACAAAATAAGAAAAAAGAGAAAAGCTTGAAAAAGTGCAAGCGTGGGAGGGCTTATCGGCGGGCGAGCAAACGCAAACAGGCGCGATAAGCGGACACGAAAGGATGCGTAGATCAACAAAATAAATCAACGGACAATACATTCACGAGCCGATGACCCGATCGACACGACATTTTAAGGGACTCCTAGGGGCTATTAAGGGACTTTTTGCATTGCATCGGCAAGAATGCGAGCCTAGGGGCTTGTAGGGACTATTGAATAAAAAAGGACGCACCGCATGGCGCGTCCCGTCATCTTGGAATATATCAGACGTCATGCCTCGGGCTTGACGTCCGCACCCTCCTCCGCCTTGGGCGGCGTGCCGTATATTATCTCGCGCACTTCGGGGATCTCCCCCCTCAGCATACTCTGCATATAGGTAACGAGCTCGGCAAGCAGTTTCTTTGCGCTGCGATTGTTCAAAGCGAGATACCAGCAATGGTAGTCGAGGTGTTTGGTCGAAAGATAGGACACATAGGGGATATTGCGCTTTTTGAGCTCATTTATCAAGCGCTCTCCCTGCCCTGCGCAGAAAATATCATACTTCGTATGACCGATGAAGCACGGGGGGAAGTCGTCCCCTACCCAATCCAGGAGATTGAGATACTTTATGTATGGATAAGCGTCGAGCTCCTCCTTATTCTTTACGTTGATGCCGAGCACCTTGTTGCCAAGCCCTCTGGCAATATCCAAGATAGAGGGTGACGTGACGGCGCTGATGACGTCGTAGGGTCCGCAGAACAAAAGCGCCGCCTTGAACTTTAAAGTGCATTTAACGCAACCGAGCGCCTCACGCATCTCATCGTTTTGGATGATGGTGACGGCGTGCGCCGCGATCTGCGCCCCTGCGCTGTCCCCCATGATATAGAGGTTGCCGAGGTCGACGTTGAGTTCGTCGGCGTGTTCCTCTATATAGGCGAGGGCCTTTAAGCTATCGCGGGTAAACTGCGGGAACTTGCAGTTCTCGCACTTATGATAGCTGACGTTGATAACGCAGATGTCCAGTTTGTCCACGAGAAAGCTCGCGATACCCGAACGATATTCCTTGCCGCCCGCCATATATCCACCGCCGTGGAAGTTGATGATGGTAGGCAACTTGAAGCCTATCTTACTGCCGTGACGATAGATATCAAAGGCGCATTCGTTAGGATATTCCTCGTCGTAGACGATGTCCTTCTTGACGTCGATATCGGCAAACTTATGCTTATTCTGCGCACGATTGAACAGAATATCGATGGACTTAAACAATACACGTTGAAATGAAGCCATATTTCCCTCCGCTTCGTAACGATTCCATTATATCACTTTCGATGGGACAATTCAACCCGTCTTATAAAAAGACCTTCTGAAAGAAGGTCACTTAGCCGAACGAATGTACTCCACCGCGTCGCCCAGCGTCTTTACCGAGAGCGCCACCTCATCGGGGATGGAGAGCCCGAACTCGTCCTCAAACGCCATAATGAGCTCCACGAGGTCCAAGGAATCTGCGTGAAGGTCGTTCACGAGGTCGGTTGCCGCCGAGAGGGACGATTTGTCCACGTCGAATTGCTCGCTGATGATGTCATACACTTTTTCTTCGATCATTTTTGTTGCTCCTTAAATAATTTTCATTGTGATATCGCCCTCTCCGGCGACGCCGATGAGATAATCTCCATGCTCTATATGCCGCACGCCGTCCGTCTTTCTCTTTAATAAGTCGGTGGTGATACCGGTACCTTCGTACTTGCCCAGCGCCTCCTTGCTCGTCCACAGACGATAGAAGTCATAGAGTGACGAAGGAACGTCGCTGTCGTGGAAAAGACGCGATAAACGCGCCACGTTGCGAGGAATGGTCACGTTCTCCACGTCCACGCCAACGCGGCTACTCGACAGCGCGGCGACCGCGATATCGTCCTTGTGCGAAAAAGAGATGAAATAGGAGGAATCCGCCAGATAGGGCTCCCCGTTCTCCTTTTTCGCTATTCTCCCTACACCTAGGGAGTTGAGGGCACTGCCGAGCTCCGACTTATCGGCAAAGACGACGAGTATCTCGTTATCCTTCAAAACAAGGGTAGAATTGCTTTCCGTCATTCCTCGCTCCCTCCGTCTTCGGCGGGTCTACCCCCCTCGTCCTCGGACTTATTATCGCCTTCCGACCCTTTGGGCGGAGCCTTCTTGACGTACTGCAACCTTTCGTTATCGGTGGGAACGAAGGTAAAGGTACTGCCGTGCCACTCGAACGCCAAAGATCCCGTCTTACCGTTCCTGAACTTCGCGACGATAAACTCGACGATGGAGTTATCGGGGTCTTGACCCTTCTCCTTATACAGGAAGGAAACGATATCGGCGTCCTGCTCGATGGAGCCGCTGTCGCGAAGGTCGTGGAGTTGCGGCTTCTCGCTCTTCATCTCGGCGTTTCTGGACAGCTGCGAGAGCACGATAACGGGCACGTTTATCTCCTTCGCGAGGAGCTTCATATTACGGCTTATCTCCGCGACTTCCTGCTGGCGGCTCTCCTTGCCGGGGCAAGTCATGAGCTGCATATAGTCGATGATGATGAGGTCTATATTGCAATTATTCTCTATCATAAAGCGACGGCACTTGGCTAAGATATCGGAAGGGGTCTGCATCGCCGTCTGGTCGATATAGATGTGGCTCTTCCACAACGCCTGGCGCGCTTGGTTGAGCTTGACGAATTCCTGCATTTCGAGGTTGCTGCGCGAGATGGAATCGTTCTTGATACCCGTCAAAGAGCACAACATACGGCGCACCAACTGTCCGTTTGCCATTTCGAGGGTGAATATCAAGATGTTCTTATCGGGTTCGCGCTGTGCGATATTCGTAGCGATGTTCAGCGCAAAAGCCGTTTTGCCCACGCCGGGTCGAGCGGCGATTATCATGAGGTCGGAACGTTGCAATCCCTGCAACCTGTGGTCGAGGTTGGAAAAGCCCGTCAGCAGCCCGACGGAAGAGTCGGGATTTGCGTGATGCTCCTCTATCTCGCGTATGACCTCGTCCGCGACGGTGCCCGCGCGCACAAGGGAGGACTGCCCGATGGACTGGGTGACCTGCAGGATGCGTTGCTGTGCAAAGGAGAGGCTTTCGTCGCCGTCCTCGGAGGTGTAGACGTCCTCAGAGATATCCTTGGACGCTTGCAAAAGTTTGCGCAGAAGTCCGTCCCTCTTCAATATCTGAACGTAGTATTTGCATCCCGCCGCGCTGGGAATGGACGCCGCGATGCCGCTGATATAGGGGACGTCGCCCGCTTCTGCAAGGGTACCCATCAAGCGCATCTTATCCGCAACGCTGACGATATCGATGGGATGGCTCTCCATAAACAGTTCGCGCATAGCGTCGAAGATACTCTTGTTGGGCTGTGTGGAGAAGTCGTCCGTCGAGAGCTGCGTGATATTGTCATTCACCGCGCTCGGGTCTATCATGAATGCGCCGAGGACACTCCGTTCCGCTTCGATACTTGCGGGGAAAGTGCGCACTTTCTTTTTATCTTTTTCTCTTGCCATAATCGCTCCTTATAGGCTTTATTGCTCGGGTGCGTCGTTGCCCTCCGCGTCGCCATCCGTCGCGGCTGCTGCCGCACGGCGTGCTTTTTTCTTGCGTGTAATAAATATTATAACAAATATAATTGCTAAACTCAATACGAAAATCGAAATTACAATGGACATCAGGATGACCCCGTTGGGGGCGTACTTGGTGATGACGATATCCGCGTCCTCTCCGTAGTTCAATTTCCAGGTATGATAGTATATGCCGTCCCTTTCCTCCACCTCGCCGTTGGACTGCGTGAGTTTAGAGGTGGTGCCGTAGGTGTAATAGAAGTCGCAGTCAAGGGGAAAATCGGCAAATTCCTCGCTGACAGCCGCGCGGACGGAGCGGATATTCGCCTCGGTAAGGTAGCTGCTTTGTCTATCCTCGTAGGTGTCGATAAAGCCCACTTTGGTCGGCTCGTAGGGCTCGTTTCTCTCCTTTCCGGTATAGCCGAGCGCTATGTAGTAATCGGTAACGGAGGGAAAGGATAATTCGAGCTTCACCACGCCATCCACGTCGGTAGTCAGGGTGGCGTAGGCGTTAAGGGACCTTGCCGTAACGTAGTTCTGCATCGCCTGTATCGCCTGCTCTTTTACCTCTTTTGCATCGTAGGCGTCCTTTTCGTACACGAAGGTGATATCCGTATGCACGCCGCCGACGTTATCGGTATAGAAAGCATAGGTAAAGCTCTCGCCGCATCCAAAGAAAAGAAGCGTCGTCGATATCAAAAGGATAACGACCAAGGCGACTTTCCAAAGTTTCATAGACGCCCCAGTTCCTCCACCGACTCGCTAAACAGCGAGAGCGCCTTTTTGAAGGGGTCCTCCGTCGTGAGGTCCACCCCCGCGACGCGCAGGATATCCAAAGGAGGCATACTGCCGCCGAGGGACAGGAAACGCATATACCCTTCGAGCGCTCCTTCCTTCCCCTCGAAAATATCCTTGGAGATAGCCGCCGCCGACACGATGCCCGTGGCGTACTTGTAGACGTAGAAGGAAGTATAAAAATGCGGTATCCTCGCCCATTCGTAGGAGATCAGTTCGTCGGTAGCCCTCTTGCCGTAATACTTGGCGTTGAGCCCCGCGTATATCTCGCACAACTCGGAGGGCGTGACCGTACCGTTTTGCTCCACCTTTTGATGCGCCGCAAGCTCAAACTCCGCAAACATCGTTTGACGGAAAAAGGTGGTGCGGAACATATCGGCGAGGTAGGACAATAGATAGCGGCGATCCGCCTTGCCTTCCTTCAGCAGATAACGATACAGGAGCATTTCGTTGACGGTAGAGGCTATCTCCGCCACGAATATCTCGTATCCCGCCTTGGCATAGGGCTGCGCCGCGTCCGACTTATAGGAGTGCATAGCGTGCCCGAGTTCGTGCGCGATGGTGAATACGTCGTGCGTCGTTGGCTTGTAATTGAGCAGCACGTAGGGGTGCGAAGTATAGGTGCCCCAAGAATAGGCTCCGCTCCGCTTGTTCTCGGTCTCGTACACGTCTATCCAGCCTTCGTCACGCGCCTTTTTGAGGAGAGCGACGTAATCGTCGCCAAGGCAGGAAAGCGCGCGGATGACGAGGTCGTATGCCTCTTCGTAGCCGAGTTTAAGGTCGGCGCCCGACACGACGGGGACGTGCATATCGTACATCGTGAGACGCGAAACGCCGAGGAGCTTTTTGCGCACCGAAAGATACTTGTGGAGGGAGGGAATGCCCGCATTCACCCCTTTTATGAGGTTCTCGTACGCCTTGACGTCAACGTTCTCCTCGTCCATACACATTTCGAGCGAACTGCCGTAGCCGCGGAAATGCGCGTAGAATTCGTCCTTCTTGAGATTGCCGAGATACAAGGCGCCGATGGTATTTATCATCTCCTTATAGGCGGTAAACATGCTCTTATACGCACCCTTGCGTACGGAGCGATCCTTGCTCATCAACAGCTCGCCGTATACGCCGTGCGTGAGCTTTACTTTGGCGCCCTCTTCGTTCCTGACCCGCGCGAACTTGACGTCTGCATTGTCAAACATCGTAAAGGCGTTTTGATACCCGCCCGCGAGTTCGGAAACGCGGGAGAGGATGACCTCCTCCTTTTCGGACAGAACCCGTTTGCGATTGCGCGCCAGCTCGGTCAAGGAATAGGAATAATCGGAGAAGTCGGGGTCGCGAGAAAGATCGATGAGTTCCTCCTCCGTATAGGAAGCGATTATCTCGGGCGAGATAAAGCTGGCGGATGCGGATATCTCCGCCGCAAGATTCCTTGCACGACCCACCATGCTCTGCGAGGAGGCGAGCGCGGTATCTTCGTCCTGCTTCATCTTTGCATAGACGTAGAGGTTCTCCATGCGGATGGCAAGGGCATTTTCCTCTCGCATACAGGAAAGAAGCTGCTTTTTATCCTTCAGCTTGCCCATATACTTTGCGAGGGAGTTTTTCTCCGCCGAAAGAGAGAGGAAAGCCTCTTCCCATTCCTCCGCGCGCATGACGCTGTCCAAGTTCCACTTATATTTCGAATCAACTTCCGTTCTTTTCATCGATAACTCCTATGCTTCAAGTTTTTGGTCGCCTGCGGCAATGATATTCTTCTTGCGCAATAACTCGCTGACAATGAAGGATACCACCGCGGGGATAACGAACAGGCAGAGGGTGACGCCCAGCGCTATCTTCCAGGCGGGAAGACCCGCGTTCCCGGAGGCTTCCACTGCGCCGAAGACGCCAACGAGTCCGCTCGTGCCCATGCCGCCGCCCGCCGCGTTGCAACGAAGGTCAAGGAGCACGGCGACAAGCCCCGACACCGCGCTTGCGACGATCTCGGGGAGCATGATAACGGGCTTTTTCATAATATTCGGTATTTGGAGCATGCTGGTACCTATCCCCTGCGATATCAAACCGCCCACCCCGTTTTCACGGAAGGAAGCCACCGCAAAGCCCACCATATGCGCGGCGCATCCCGCAACGGCGGCGCCACCTGCGATGGACAGAGCGTCCACGTATTCGGCGGAGACTGCCGCGGTAATAGCTATCCATATCGCCGCAGAGGAAGTAGGCATAGTGAGCAGTACGCCCATAATCACGGCGACGAATACGCCCACGATCAGCTTCACCGCCACGCCCGCCTCGATCGCCTTGGCGATGCCAATGCCGAGGAGGTCGATGAGCTTGATAAAGGGCCAAGCCAGGAAGATGCCGCCGAGGACGAGTACCATCATCCCGAGGGGAACGAGCACGATATCCAGCTTGGTCTTGCCTGCGTATAGAAGAGCGATCTCCATCGTAAAGAGGGTCAGGACGTAGGCGCCGATGGGGTTGCCGGGCGCGCCGAGCGTAAAGGCGAACGCCGTACCTTTGGTAAGTAACTCCACGAGGGGGGAGGCGAATGCGCCCACCATGCCCGTGACCGCCGCCGTAAAGACGACGAGGTGCTTTGCGCCGAGCTTGCTCGCAATGCCCACGCCGATGCCCGCGCCCATCAGCGACTTGGCTATCTTGGATATCACAAGCAGGGTCGCCGCGAAGGCGTTATCACCGCACCAAGAGGCAATTTGCGCGAGGATGGTGCCCGCTATCAAGGTGCAGAACAATCCCTGCGCCATCCCCGAAAAGGCGTCGATAAACCACCTCTTCGCCAAGGCGGATATCTTCGCTCTGACCGCTTGCTTTCGGGGTGCAGAAAGGCTGACTTCGGGGGTCGCTTCGTTCATAGACTCATTGTCCATATTATCTCCTTTTCACTTTGGGCACTCCTGCCCATTGAGGCGCGCCCGTAACGAGTGCGCCGCAATAATTACTGTCTGCCGCCGAGCTTATTTTTGACACAAGCCTCGTATAAGAGTACGGTGCCCGCCACGCCGACGTTCAGAGAGTCGCACTCGCCAAGCATCGGGATGGCGACGAGGTCGACCTCTTTATCGTACCAAACGCGGCTGATGCCGTAACGTTCGCTCCCCATAACGAAGGCCACGCGCTTGCCGAAAGGAAGTTGATAATACATCTTCTCGGCGCGGCTGTCGGCGAGGTAGACGGTGAAGTTCTTCGACTCGAGATAGTCAAAGCACTCGTCCACGCTCTCAAACTCCACGATAGGCACGTGAAACGCCGCCCCCATCGTGCTGTGTATGAATTTGGGATGGGTCAAACGCGCCTTGCGATTGCAGATAAATACGGCGTCCGCCCCCGCGCCGTCCGCAACGCGGACAAGGGTGCCCATATTGCCGGGGATCTCCACCCCGTCGAGGATGAGGACGACCGCCTTGTCGTCAAAGACGAGGTCGGACAAAGCCCACTGCTTCATACGGCAGATGGCGATGACGCCGTCGGGCTTATCCTTCTCCGCTATCTTTTGAAAGACCTTGGCGCTGACGGTATAGGCATTTTCCGCCACCGGGAGCATTTTCTCCACGAGGGTGACGCACTCCTGCGTATAGACGCATTCGGGCGCGACGAGGAGCGTCTCCACCTCGATACCGTCCTTGAGGGCGAGAGAAGCGAGCCAAAAGCCCTCGGCGACGAAGAGCCTACGCGGGTTCGGCTTGCTGTTGGTTTGGATATTCTTGACCGTCTTTACGGCGGGATGCCCCTCTCCTACGTTGAGAAGGCGCGCGGGGGAAAGCACCCTATCCAGTCTCTCGCTGATCTCGGACATATTACTTGACGATAAAGTTGACTATCTTTGCGGGAACGTAGATGACCTTGACGATCTGTTTGCCCTCGAAGTAGCCCTTGAGTTCTCCATTCAAGATGGCGTCCACGACCTCCTCCTGCGAGGCGGTACGCGCCACCTTTATGACGCCCTTCAGCTTGCCGAGGATCTGCACCGGGATGGATACTTCGTCCTCCACGAGGTGGTTTTCGTCATACTCGGGCCAAGTGCTCTCGGCGATCAATCTCTTGTTGCCGATCGCCTCGTTTATCTCCTCGGTGACGTGAGGCGCCACGGGATAGAGGAGCTTCAAGAGGGTCTCCAACTCGCACCTCGTGATATAGCCGTCGGCATAGACCTCGTTGACGAAGGTCATCATGGCAGCGATGGCGGTATTAAAGCCGGTGGACTCGTAGTCGGCGGTGACCTTCTTGATCATGCGATGCACGCTTGCGTTGTGCTTGCGGCTGTAGCCTTGCTCATCGTTCATGATCTCGGGGAGGCGCCACACCCTTTCGATAAAGCGCTTGCAACCCACGATGCTGTTATCCGACCAAGGCGCGGGGCGCTCGTAGTCGCCGATAAACATTACGTAGGTACGCAGGACGTCGCTGCCGTACTTGTCGATGCACTCGTTGGGGTTGACCACGTTGCCGAGGCTCTTGCTCATCTTGTTGCCGTCGCTGCCGAGGAGGAGCCCCTGCGCGGTGCGCCTCTTATAAGGCTCGGGGAAAGGAACGGCGCCAATGTCGTACAGGAAGCGATTCCAGAAACGCGAATAGATGAGGTGGCGGGTAACGTGCTCCATACCGCCGTTGTACCAATCCACGGGGCCCCAATAACGGAGCTTCTCGGGGTCGGCGAGGGCGTTATTATTCCTCGGGTCGATATAACGCAGGAAGTACCACGACGAACCCGCCCACTGCGGCATCGTATCGGTCTCACGCCGCGCGGCGCCGCCGCACTTGGGGCACTTGCAATTCACCCAATCGGTGACCTTGGAGAGGGGGGACTCGCCCGTATCGGTGGGCTTGTACTCCTCGAGGTCGGGGAGCTTCAAGGGGAGCTCCTCTTCGGGGACGGGCACCATGCCGCACTTGTCGCAGTACACGATGGGGATGGGTTCGCCCCAATATCTCTGACGGTTGAACGCCCAGTCCTTCATATTGTAATTGACCTTGCGGGTGCCGATCTTCTTCTCTTCTACGTAGTCTATCATCTTGGCGATAGCCTCTTTGACGGGTAGCCCGTTCAGGAAATCGCTATTGATCATCGTGCCGTTGTAGATATCGGTATAGGCAGTCTTTTCAAGGTCCACCTCGCCGTCGATGACCTGAATGATGGGAAGAGAGTATTTCTTTGCAAAGTCATAGTCGCGGGTATCGTGCGCGGGAACCGCCATGATGGCGCCCGTACCGTACCCCATCATTACGTAGTCGGCTACGAAGATGGGCACTTCCTTGCCCGTCAAGGGGTTGATGGCGGCGACGCCGTCTATCCTGACGCCCGTCTTATCCTTTTGGAGCTGTACGCGCTCAAACTCGTTCTTGCGGCGAGCCGCCTCGCGATAGGCTTCTATCTCCTCCATATTCTTGATATGCGCGGCGTTCTCCTCTATCAACGGGTGCTCGGGCGCGATACACATAAAGGTCACGCCGAAAACGGTATCCGCACGGGTGGTGAACACGCGCAGGTTGCCGCCCGTCGTGACGGGGAAGTCGAGCTCGGCGCCGTAGCTACGCCCGATCCAATTCTCCTGCTCGGTCTTGACGCGGGGGAGGAAGTCCAAGCCCTCCAAGCCGTCCAGGAGCTTATCGGCGTAGTCGCGTATCTTCAAGAACCAAACGTCCTTCTGCTTCTGGATGACGGGAGAGCCGCAACGGTCGCATACGCCCCCCTGCGATTCCTCGTTGGACAGAACGACCTTGCAGTTTTCGCAGAAATTGACGTAGGTATTGCTGCGATAGGCGAGCCCACGCTTGAAGAGCTGCAAGAAGATCCATTGCGTCCACTTGTAGTATGAGGGATCGGTGGTATCCACCGTCCTATCCCAGTCAAAGGAATAGCCGACGCGCTTCAGCTGAGAGACGAAGGTCTTGATATTGTCGTCCGTGACCTTGCGGGGGTGCTGATTGGTCTTCATCGCGTAGTTCTCGGTGGGCAGTCCGAAAGCGTCCCATCCGATGGGGAACAAGACGTTATAGCCCTGCAATCTCCTCATGCGGGAGACCACCTCCATCGAGGTGAAGGCGCGGATATGCCCCACGTGCAGCCCCGCACCCGACGGATAGGGAAACTCTATCAAGCCGTAAAACTTGGGTTTATCGCTGAAATCCTTCGCCTTGAAGAGCTCTTTCTCCTCCCAAATGCGCTGCCACTTTGCTTCAATCTCTCTTGGTGAATAATCCTTCATAATCGGTCCTTTTCTTCGCTCCGACTTTTCGCGAGCGAAATAATATTATAATAGTTAATAATAGTATAGTCGCAGGGAAA
Source organism: Christensenella sp. UBA3798 (assembly GCA_002368735.1). Taxonomy (GTDB): domain Bacteria; phylum Bacillota; class Clostridia; order Christensenellales; family CAG-1252; genus CAG-1252. The sequence continues at coordinate 22,942 of DFEQ01000029.1, read as the reverse complement.
AGTCAAAAGTTTTTGCGCATTTGCGTTTTGCCTGTTTAAAAAAGCCGTTGATCGTCCATACTCTCGCTCGGAGGTAACCCATGAGCATTAACCCTTTTGAACTCAAACCAATGGAAATGGACAGCTGTTTCATCGAACGAAAAGAGCTATACGGATACAGCTATGACAAGCACAGCGCAAACCCCTATACCAAGCTCCGCATCATCTTGATGAACGGCACGGAATTCGAGGAGGTCGGATTCGGGCACAACACGATGCGTAACGAGAAGCGCGCCGACCTTAGGCGAGACCTAGCCATGCTTCGGCGCAGCGAGCAGATGCAGCAAAAGCGCATCGCCTGCTTGAAACCCATCTCGGAGAGCGTGCTCGAAAACACCATCGCCTACGAGCAACTCGCGGTGGATCTGACCGCCACGATGGCTGCGCGCGAAAGCAATCCTTACGTCAAGCATTGTATGGACTTTGCCCTCCTCGAGGACTTTGACCATCTGTACCGCTATGCCGACCTCATGAATATGGAAACGGGCGAAAAGGCGGAGGAACTCGTCGGCGGATACACCGAGATAATGCCGGGGCGTCCGACCATCAGCGAGCATCGCCATCCCTACGACGACGTCAAGCGCCCCATCGACGCAAAGAAGGACTCGTTGCTCACCAAACTGCAGGTCAACATCATCACCGCTGCGGAACAGCAGACCATGAACTACTATATGAACCAATGCGGGTTCTATAAGTCCGACCTCGGCAGAAGGCTGTATCAGGAGATAGGGATGATAGAGGAACAGCACGTCAGCCAGTACGGCAGCCTGATAGATCCCGCGTGCTCCCCGCTGGAAAAGCTCTTGATGCACGAATACACCGAAGCCTATCTCTATTACAGCTGTTACGAGAGCGAGACCGACCCCAAGGTGAAGAAGGTATGGGAAGAATTCTTCGAGCAGGAAGTGGCGCACCTGCACTATGCGGCGGAACTCCTCCGAAAGTACGACGGAAAGGAGTATCAAGAGGTCATCCCCAAGGCGACCTTCCCCGAGCTATTATTCATCACCGAGCAAAAGGAGTACGTCCGCGGCGTCTTGAAGGACAGCGTGCTTGAAACGGGAATGCGCGAGGACTTTGCAAAAGTGGACGCCCTCGGCGATAACTTTGACTTCTTCGACTACCAAAAGAGGGTCAACGGCAGCGCGACGGGTGTGGCGAGCCACGAGGTCATCGAAAAGCACATCAAGGAGCTGGGCGAGGACTATCGCTATCAGGTCAAGGAGCACCCCGTCGTAGCCCTCCGAAAGAGGGACGAGGACAACTACGTCCTAGGGAGAGTCAAGGGGAAGATCGGCATCTGACGCCCACGTCGAAATATCTGCTATAAGCACAAAAAAATGCGCTTCCCGAGAAGGAAGCGCATCCTTTTTTTATAGACTTTTACGCCTTGGGAAGGCTATTTTCAACGTAGACGGAGCGCTCGTAGTCGTAGTCCCAGCTGACCCCCGTATAATCGAAGGTGCGGTCGGCGTGGATGGTGATTATCGAGTAGCCCTTCATCAGATTGTCCGGGTCGTCGGTCTTATTGGCTTTGTAGAGGTTGTAGGTAGCATAGCCGCCGCAAACCCCGTAACAGAGGTAGACGGGAGTCTCCCCTTCGCCCGCAGCCTCGTATAGGACGGAATTATTGACGTGGTCGTGCCCGCAGAACAAGCCGTTTACCCCTGCGCGGAGCGACTTCATCAAATCGTACATTCCGTTATTGTGCTCGGAAGAGCACACGCCTTCGTAGTTCGCCGTGCCTTTGGCGGCGTACCAGCCGTCCGCGATCGCCACCAGGCCGACGACGTTGCCGTCGTGATCTTTGGTATAGACCCCGTCGAGATAGGTGTAGCCATCGCCCGCCGCATCCGCAGTCCACCCTTCCTCAAGGTTGGAGAGCGAAACGTACTTCATATTGCGCTGTTCGACCAAGGGGATATGGATAAAGAGCATAGTCTTAACGCCGTTCGTGAGGTCGTTCGTGACCTTCCTGACCTCTTCCTCATACCAAACCTTTTGGCTATCCTTCAGATAGTCGTAACTGCCCTTCTTGACGTCGAACTTCTCGGCGTCCTCCTTAGAGATGGCGTCGCCGCTGTCCATAAATATCATAGATTGCACGACCTTGTTATTCGCGCCGAGCAGGTTTACGACAAAGTTGCCGTAGCCCCACACCTCCTCACCTGCGGCTGTCTTCTTGACAGAAGCGTCGGTCAGGCAATGGGGATACTTCTCCACGAGTTCCATCAGCTCTTTGCGCGGCATCTTATAGAAGGCGTCTCCTTCGTGATTGCCCAAGCAGTACGCCCAGTAGACGCCCAGTTTCTCCATCATCTCGCAGAGCTGGATAGCGCGCGCCCTGCCGCGAAAACTGGTGATGATATCACCCGTGAAGGCGACGAAGTCGGGGCGCTCGGTCTCGATGGTCTCGATAAACATCTTGATGGTCCTATCGTTGCCGAGGTTGCCCTTGTTGGTCTCCGCAAGGTGCATATCGGTGAACTGCAAGACCTTCCAGTCCGAGGTGTCGGGCTTGCCGTCCTTATTCAGCTTGACGAGAGCGGGGGCATCGGTCGGATTGCCCTCGGCATTGGCGTCGAGCAACGTGACGTTATTCTCGACGTTATAGATATCGTCCCATTCAACGTTCATAGGAAGCGGAGCGAATAAAATCACCAAAACGACGGCAGCGATGAACGCAAGCGCGATCGAACAGGCGACGATGATCTTTACTTTTGAACTCATAAGCGTATGTGCCTCCAATCGATTTCATATTAGTCGCAAGCAACGCCGTTCACGATGCACGCGACGGGATGCTCGATATCAACGTATCTGATCTGGTGATAGTCAAAGGTGCTGTCGGCGTGGACGGTGATCTTTGCGTAGCCGCGCAGCGAGTAGTCGTTGGTGTCCGAAAGACCCATCGAGTACATATTGTAGCTCTGCAAGCCGCTGCAGATGCCGTAGCACAGATAGACGGGGTCGTCCGAGGCGATTTCCTCCTCGTAGAGAATGCTATTGCTGATATGGTCGTGTCCGCAGAACAAGGCGTTCACGCCGGCGCGAAGCGACTTCATAAGGTCGTACATGCCGTTATTGTAGTCGGAACAGTAGCACTTTTCGTAGCTCTCGGTGCCGTTCACGAGTTTCCAACCGTCCTTGACCACCGTGTAGCCATACGTCTCCTCCCCGATCATCAGGGGCTTTTCCGGATAAGCGTAGCCCCAACCTTCATCCAAGACGTCGGAATACTTGATTAGTTTCACGTTGCCCTGCTCCACTAAGGGGATATGTATAAAGAGCATGGTCTTGACGCCGTTCGTGAGGTCGTCCGTGACCGCGCGCACCTGCTCCTCGTACCAAGCCATCTGACTGCTCTTCAAAAAGTCGTAACTATTCATGTTGATATCTTCGACGCCTTTCTCCTTGAGTTCCGCCACGCTCTCATCCGTAAGCTTGTTGCCGCTATCCATAAAGATCATGGATTGCACGACCTCATAGTCCGCGCCGAGCAGGTTGACGACGGTATTGCCGAGACCCCAAACGGCGGTGCCGTCCGAAGTTCTCTTGACGTCGTTATCGAGGACGCAATGGTCGTACTCCGACCAAATGCGGATATTCTCCTCGCGAGAGAGGGTAAAAGGCATGGAATCGCCTTCGTGATTGCCCAAGCAGTAACTCCAGTAAATGCCCATTCTTTCAAAGATCTGCGCCAGTTGGATGGCGCGCGCCCTGCCTCGAGGACGGGTGATGATGTCTCCGGTCAAGACGACGAAATCGGGCTTTTCGCGATTTAGAGTGTCGATGAGATAGTTCAAGTTGACTTTGTTCCTTTCGTGATCCTGCGTCAGATGGATATCGGTGAACTGCAAGACCTTCCAGTCGGAGGCGTCGGGCTTGCCGTCGTCGTTCAGCTTGACGAGGGCGTGGGTATCGGTGGGATTCCTATCGTCCTCCGCCGCCAGAAGGGTGACTTTGGTGGGTATCTTGCGCACTTTGCTCCAATCCACGGGCATGGCGTCCGGCGCGAACAGGACGACCGCAACGATGGCAAGCGCAAAGAGGACAAGGACGATGACCGCGGTCACGACGACCTTTTTAAAGGAGATAAAGACGTTTTCTTTGTTTTGTAACTGTTCTTGTTCGTTCATTGAGAAACCTTCTATTCGATTCATTCACGTACGCCCGCGGCAATATTGACGTGGTGCGTCTGCCCCGCCGCGTTCACAACGATATCCTCAGAGAGGTAATCCGCCTGCACGTAGGAGCTGTCGTAGCGCTTGTACTCGTAGGGCTGCTTTTCGCCGTCCACGTTGAAATCCCCTTCGTAGGTAAGTTCGTACGACTTCTCCGAGCGGTAGCTCAGATGGTCGCCGTCAAAGGATACCTCGGCAGCCTTGATACGCTCCATAAAGGAGGCAAAGCTCTCCTTGTCCGCGGAGGACAATTCGTAGATGGTGAACTGCGTCTTGCCGCGCTGTACGAGCTCGAAGCGCTTGGTAGCATCCTTTAAGAGCCCTTCCATGACCGCCGCCTTGTCGGGGTCGTGCTCGAGGTATTCAAAGTCGGACGCGCCGATCAGAGCCAAGAAGGTACCCCCCTTGCGCGCAAAGGCGTACCTACCTTCCACGACGACCTCGTCCATAAGCTCCTCCGCAAGATAGGTGTGCGTATAGGGGAGCATGGGAGCGGGAGAGAAGGTGATGCTCTTCGGGATGTGGTGGATGAGCATACACACGTTATGGTCCTGCACCGCGTGGGGAGCGCATCCGTAGCCGCCCCAGAAGCCGGGAGCCGTCCCGAAGGTCTTATCCTTCAAAGGATGATGGGTAAATACCGTCACGCCGCCCGGAAGGAGCGCCATCATCGTGGTCTGCTGTGCGCCCGCGCTCCCCGGATGATATCCCACGAGGGTGGAGAGCTTATAGTCCTTGGTGCGATAGATATACACGTTGGAGCGCTGGAGAGCCACGCCGTTGGGATAGATCTTCAAAGCGCGTGAGATCAGCGGGAACACGCCGAGGAAACGCAACAGAGAGATATTGAAATACTTGAAGGAAGAGAAGAACTCGTTGGAGATCAAGGAATACTCGTTGACAAAGTCAAAGGAATTGTTGATGATCTCGGGATTGGACATCGCGACCATGCCGAACTGGAACATGACTTGGCGGTCGCTCATGCCGAGGAGCCCCTCCTTCTCGATATCCTTAAGGTCCAAGCCGAAGGAGCTCTTGATGACCTGCGTGGAAGTATCCGTGCCGATCGCCTTGATCGCCGCGGGCACTTCGTAAAGGTGCTTGCCCTCCTCGTCCTTGACATTCATAAGGCGTTGGAAGGCGCCCACCTGACTGGGTTTGTGATAATAGATGCCGCCGAACTTCTTGGAATCATTCCAAATGGCGTCGGTGACAAGGTCGGTGGTATTCTCATGGAAGGCACAGTTGATATTGTTGCGCGCATACGCCCTACCCATCGCGCCTATCGTGGTGCCGAAGGCGTAGGAGTGGGCGTAGTCCAAACAGAGGATGTCCATCACGCCGCGGGCGCGGTCCATAAGCTCCTTATCCGTCCTGTCGCCATAGAGCAAGAGAAGCGAGATAGATGCAAAATCGATGGGGAGATAATTATGCGAATAGAACTCGGAAAAGCCGTACTTGCCGCGAAGCTCGAACCAAGTGATCATGCGCTCGCGCGCTTCGGGCACTTTATCCGCCCCCTTCCTGCCGTCGCTCTCAAACACGCGGTCGGAATACATCTTTCCAAGGAGATAGGCGAGGACAAAGAAGGTTATCTCGTGATTTTCGGAGAAGTAGCAGACGCTGTCGTCCCCCTTCTCGGTCATCCAAAACTTCATGCCGAGGAAGGTTTCGTCAAGCAGCTGCCTTGCCTTGCCCGAAGGGGATACCTTGTCGATAAAATCGTTGCCGTTCGCGATGAGGCGATATAAGACCGTCGCGCGGAAATCCAAGCAGTCGTAACGCGCCTTGATATAGGAGCAGTACGGCTCGATGGACTCCATAAGGTCGTCTTCCGTCACGTCGTCCAACGTAAAGTCGATGTCGGGATTGGTGAGTCCGGGATTTTCAAGATGCCAAATGATATCGTTGAGATGGTACTTGGGATGGGTCTGTTTGGCGTCCTTTGGGGGTTGAGAGGGACACTTCTTGGTCTTTAACCCCACGACGACGTCGATAACTATCCATATAACGATGGCAAGGATAACGAAAGCGAAGTATGCGTTGACCCAGATAAGCAGCGCTATCGCCGCAATGAGAAGCGCCAAACGAAGGATCATCAGCGCCAGTTCTTTCTTCTCTATAGCAGACATTTTATCTTTCACGGTAAAACCCTCCTATTGATAACATCCCCTGCAAAGCGGCGCTCCACAGGGGACGGAATAACAGATATCAGTCGTTCGGCTTGTCGTCTTCGCTCGGCGCAGTGACCTCGTCGGCGCTGTCTGCGGAGATAACCACCTCACCGCCCTCTGCGCCGGCGCCCACGAGAGCGCCCTCGCCTGCCTTGGCGTCCTCAAGAGCTTTGGCTTCTTCGATGGCTGCCTTACGACGCGATTCGAGCTCGGCGAATATTTCGTCACGCTTCTTGCCGTAGAAGTTGTCGAAGAGGAGCGGGATGATCGCCAAAACTGAACCTGCGAGAGGTGCGAGCGTAACGAGGTAGAAAAGACCCTGCTTGGTGGCGTCCGACTGGATAACGAGCTCGGAATTCGCCGCCGCGACGTGGTAACCGATGATGCTGAGACCGATGGGGAGCCACATACCCGAAAGGGTGCTGGACGCCTTGGTCTTTAGTCCGTTGATACTCCACACCAAGCCTTCCGACCTGACGCCTGTCCTCCACTCCATATAGTCGACCGAGTCTGCGACGATGATGGTGGTACAGGTGCCTATCATACCGTTGGGCACGCCCGAAACGATAAAGAAGAATGCCACCCAGAACACGCTGGAATATCCCGCAAAGAAGAACAGTAGGTACATCAGCGCGTTATACGCATAACCCATGATACATAGGTTACGCGGCGATATTCGTTTGGCAAGGAAGGGAACGAGCGCCATGAATATATAGGACGGAATGGAGCTGCCGATACCCGTGAAGGTGGCGAGCGCGTAGTTCGCCATCGTTTCCTTAAAGAAGTAGATCATCGCGCCGTAACCCATGGAACGAAGCGAGATGGCAACGCTGGAAAGGAATACGCAGATCAAAGGACGGTTCTTAAAGAGAGCCTTGATATTCTTGCCGAGCTTGACCTTCTCCTTCTTCACCGTTTGGATGCCGACGACCTTTTCCTTCATCGTGACAAAGGAAAGGATGCCGAAGACGAGCGTGCCCACGCCGATGACCATCGCGATGAGGAAATACGCCGTCTCCTGCGCGGCATGGCTGGTGGCGATGTATTGGAAGATGATGGGCACCGCGCCCGGGATAGCCGTCCCGAGCGTTCCCATGAAGCCGGAGATCGTATAGATGTTCTTTCTCTCCTTGGGATCGGCGCTGATGGACATACTCAAGGTGGCGAGAGGCACCGAGAATATCGTCTGCGCCAAGCCGTACCCGATATAGATGACGTAGGTATAGACCAGCCTACCCATGATACTGATATTGGGGACCGAGAAGAGGAGCACGGTAAAGATGGCAAGCGGGAACGAGCCGAACAAGACGTACGGCCTTGACTTGCCCCAACGCGACTTGGTGATATCGACGATAGCGCCCGCGATGGGGTCGGTGAAGGCGTCGATGATCCTCGTAACGAGCATCAGGACGGTGATCTGCACCGTCGGGATCAACATGAAGTCGGTCAAGAAGAGGGTGAAATAGGAAGCGATGAGCTCGCCTATACTCCTTGAAAAGAAGGTGGAGCCGCAGAAACTGACGATAGAGGATATCGTAGCTTGCTCGGGGGTACGGTTCTTAAAAAGGCCTTTCTTCTTGGGTTCGATAACAGCGGGGTTTTCAGCAGTGGCGACGTTTTCCATTCGTTACTCCTTCCGTGTCTACGCGTATGCGGCTGCAATGCGCGCACATATGCATAATAATAAGTATTTAAATTATAGCATAATAAGCGTCAATTTGTAAAGTATAAATTTTTTTGAGAACATGCGACGTGCAGCGTGGCGACGATGACTACGCGGGGCAATAAAAAGTCGCACGGGGCTCACCCCATGCGACTCTTTGCAAAAAATCTTTGTGATACGCGGATATTTCGGAATTATTCAAAAATGGCGAAATAGCGCTTGGCGTTCTCGTACGCAACGTCGCCGACAACTTTTTTGAGAACGTCCCAATCCTTGGTAAACTCTCCCTTTTCGGCAAGTTCGCCGACGTAGGAGCACATCAGCCTGCGGAAATAATCGTGGCGGGTGTAGGAGATAAAGCTGCGACTGTCGGTCAGCATCCCGAGGAAGGAGCCGAAGTGCGACAGCTCGGAAAGCGCCTTGAAGTGGTTGAGAATGCCGTTCTTGGTGTCGTTGAACCACCAGGCGGCACCCATCTGCATCTTCCCTTTCACGCCGTCCTCACTGCCCTGATAGCAACCTATCAAGGTGCCGACGTAGGCGTTGTCCGCGGGGTTGAGGTTAAAGATGATGGTCTTGCCGAGGACGCCCGACATATTGAGGTCGTCCAAGAGGTTCTTTAAGCCCGTCTGATACTTCTCGGTCGAGATAGAGTCAAAGCCGGTATCCGCACCCAAGCGCATATTCATCGCGGTATTGTTATTACGCATTGCGCCGATATGGAGCTGTACGCTGAAACCCCTCTTATAGCACTCGGTCAAAAGGAAGCGTATCATATAGCTCTTGTAGGTATCCACGTCCCTAACTTCTCCCTTGAGAGCGGCGCGGAACACGGCGTCCGCATCCTCGCGGGATGCGCGGAAATAATTGAGTCCTTCTATGGCGAAGTCAGAGGTCACAGCCCCTGCTTCCTTGAAGGCGTCCAGGCGCTGACGAAGGGCGTCTTCCATATCTTCGAGCGAGCGAATGCCGAAATTAGCCACCCCGGCGAGCTTCTCGATATTCTTGATGAACTCGGGGCTGTCGATATTGATGGCGCGGTCGCCTCGGAAGGCGGGGAGGATCTTGGTCTTTATCTCGGCGCGATTGCGGAGCAGACGATGATATTGGAGGTCGCAGAATATCTCCTCCGTCGTGCAGACGGTATCCACGTTGGACATGCCGATGGCGGTCAAGGGAGAGAACTGCGTCTTCTCGATCACGGCGTTCGCCTTGTCCCATATCTTCTTTGCATAGGTGCGGGTCAAGGGATACTTGATGCCGAAATAGAATTCCAGCTCAAACGCCGACCACAGATAGAGGGGGTTGCCCACGGCGGTCTCGAGCATCGCGATGTAATTATAGAATTTATCCCAGTCCGACGCGTCCCCCGTTATGAACTCTTCGGCTACGCCGAAGGTGCGCATCTGACGCCACTTGTAGTGGTCGCCTTTGAGCCATATTTCGGTCAGATTGTTGTAGGGCTTGTTCTCGTACATCTCCTTCACCGAGAGGTGGCAATGGTAGTCGAAGATCGGGAAGCTTCTGACGTATTTGTAGAGTTTCTTTGCTGTAGAATTAGTGAGTAAAACGTTGTTCATATATCCTTTCCTCTTGCTATTTTATTCCTCGTCGTCCTTGTCTTGCTTAGCCGCCTTGTCCGCCTTTTCAGCGGCAGCCGCCGCAAGCGCTGCGACCTCATCGTCGCACGCCTTCTTGTTGGCGGCGTTGAGATTGTCATAGAAGTATTGTTCTGTCGTGATCTTTTTGGCAATGCTGCAATTCTCGTCGTCGTAGCTGAACTTCATGGTCTTCTCGATCAAGGAGTTGCCGGACTTGCCGCTGAGAGAGGCGTGCACGTTGGTAACGTAGTGAAGGGTGCGGAAGACGCCCGAGTCCTTCCATACCTCCGCCGTAACGGTGAAGTCGGTAAAGACGATATTCTCCATCCTGCCATCGGTGGTCGTGTTGGACAAGCGGAGCTTGGTCTCCTCGGATGCGTTCAATGCGGCGACATTGCAGTTGAAGGACAAGGTGAAGTATCCTTCCTCGCTGTCCTCGATCTTCACGCTCGCGGCATCTATCATGGTATAGTCGATGGCTTCGCTGCGCCCTTCCTTGATCCACTTTGCCTTCACGCCGCCGAAGTCAAGCGGGAAGTCGAGGGTGCCGTAATAGAAATACGGAGTCTCGTCGTCCTTGCTCCTATCCTTAGATTCTTCAACGCCGGACTTCAAGGTAGCAGTATAGCTCCAGCTTTCCTTGTCGAAGTCGTAATCGCTCATACCGCTCTTTTCAAACCTCTGGTCGCCATAGTAGCTTCTCAATACGAAGGTATTCAAACTACCGGTATACGCCTGCGCCCTCTTGAAGTTATCCAAGCCGTTCTTGGTGTAATGGTAATCGGAGAACGCCCAGCTGGACGCCGCCTCGACGTCCACACGCGCATTGAAGAAGAACTGTTTGATATTGATGAGGTTATACACCGTCTGCACCATGATGTCGGTAGCCTTCTTTTCGGGGGCGAGGTCCTCGTCCTCTTCGATCGCCTTTACGTCATAAGTGGCTTTCCCGCCTTCGTACAGGGAAAGCGCGGGGGCTCCGCCGATGACGATCTTCTCCTTCTCCAGTTCTGTGGGGGGATTGATCGCCGAATACACGAGCAACCCGCCGCTTAAAGCAAAGAGAAGCGCAAAAATCACGATAAGTATGGTTTTGAGTATTTTCATAAGTCCTCCTATTTGAGCGCTGAATACGCCATCGTAGTCAAATTGAATTTCAAACAGTTATCGGCGGGCGCGCTGTCCGTCGAACCGTCCAAATAGTCATAGGTGCTGCCATCTTCCAAGCTGTCGTTGGTCAAGCCGAGGAGCAGCTCGGACGCGATATTCTCCTCAATAAGGTCACCGAGGAAGATATCACCCGTCTTCTCTTTCTTATTCACGCCGATATACGACGAAACGTTAAAGCCTTTGAGCAACGGACCGAGCGTCCCCGAAAGGTTCACGATCCCCGAAAGAGCATCGAAGGGGTCTTTATTCTCGTCGTAGTTCAGATAGGTCTTGATCGCCTTGATCTGGAGCGAACTGACCAAACCCACGAGCAGATTGTCGTTGCACACGTCGAGGGCGTCGTAGCGATAGAGGTCGGGAACCGCTTCGGAGAGGTCGATGGTGGCGAAATCGGGATTGACCGCTTTTATCTTCGCAAAGAGGTCGTAATCCGCAATGAGCTTGAACGCGGCATAGATAGAATACTTCAACAGATCGATGCGCTTATCGTCCGAAGCGAGCTTTTCATCGCCGCCGTACAGCCCCGCAACGAAACTCATTGCGAGATTAAATACGTCGGTATACTCAGAGTCGGGAATCGTGATGCCGTAGGCTTTCGCCGCGCCCTCCACCGATAAGCCGCCCTTGGCGTCCTTCTCGTACATGGGGAGCTTGAAGAAACGCATGATCACGTCGTTATAGATCCCTGTGGCAAGCGCCGTGACGGCAGCGTCGTTCGTCCCGTTCTTCTTCACACCGAGCTTGGAAAGCATGGTGTAGACGAGGTCCAAGTCCACCGTGTTCTTGATTTTTGCAAGCATGCTGTCGTCAAGATAAGCTATGGAATAGCTCTTTAGGTCGCTGACGAGCTTTGCCTTCTCCGCGGCGGTCAGATAGGACGGAAGGTACTTTTCCGCCACGTAGTTCATATTCCAGGTGCGTACGTATACATCGTCGCCCTTGGCGCGGACGTAGCGCACGGGGGTGGGATAATTGCACAGCGAAGCGCTGTTGATATCGAGTATCTTATTGCCCGCCTTGGAAGTATACATGGCGTCATCCTGAATGTGGATATGCCCTGTGAAGATGAATTTCATCCCTGCGTCCGCAAGCACGTCCGCAACGTAGCGCTCTTCGTCGGGCTCGTTGACGGCGGCGTTCTTCGCCTGTACGAGAGAGCCGAAGTGCTGTATGAGCGGGAAGTGCATCATACCGACGGGGATCTTGCCCGCGGCGACAGCCTCCGCCGTCTTTGCCGCCGCCCAGTCGAGGAGCTCTGTGGTCATATGTCCGTCGTGACGACTCGAGACCAAAGGATAGGGCTTGCCCTCCACGAGGACGCGCCCTTCGTCGTCCACCTGATAACCTGCGGCGGCGTAACTGCCGTCGGAGTCGGTCAAGTAGTAGTCGGAAACGTACTTGCACATATCTATCGCTATCAAGCGATATTTGTCGCCGAGGTCGGCAACGTAGGAGAGGTTATCCCCTATATCGAACGAAGCGTCGTTTGCCGCGGCGCTCGACCCCGAGTTCTTATAAAACTCCAAGGTGTCCGTCGAATTGTAACCGAAGTCCCTGTAAATCTCGGCAAACTCCTTCTCGGTGGTGGGACTCGTAAATGCCGCCTTGCCACTTGCATAGGTATAGGACTTATTATTGATATCGTGGTTGCCGGGAATGGTATATACTTTGATTCCTGCGTTTTCCAGCCTTTTGAGCTCCGCCGCCACCAAGCGATGGCTGACCTCGCCGCCGTCGTCCGCATTGTCGCCCGAAACGAGGACCACGTCAAAGTCGGACTCCGCAATGATCCTATCCACCGTGGTCTTCAAGATACTCTCGGAGAGCCCGAGCATCTTTTGCCCGTGCGACTCCCACGACTTGAAGTCTTCGCAGGTCATATTGACCGCCTGCGCCTCCGCCATCACGTGGATATCGGCGAGCACGCCGATGGAGATATCCTTTTCGCCGTCAGTGATATACTTGCCGTAGTCGGAAGTAACGGTAGGTTCGACTTCCTGCTCTCTATCGGAGCAAGAAACCAAACAAAGCGATATAGTGAGGAGCAGAACGAGGATGATAGAGGTCAATGCTAAAAACTTCTTTTTCATACTTTCTCCTTAATGACCGTATTACGGAGCATGACAGCCCCCGCGACATCCACCTCGAAGGTGTCGCCCACGGAGAGTTCGCCTATCCCTTCGGGCGTGCCGGTCAAGATAACGTCGCCGGGCTCGAGGGTCATGATACCGCTGATGAAAGCGATGGACTTCTCCACGCTGTTTATTAGGTCGCGCGTGCGCCCGCGCTGAACGACGACGCCGTTGCGTTTGCCCACTATCTCAAGGTCGTCCGGGGAAAGCTCGGTGTCGATATAAGCGCCCAGTGGACAGAAGGTGTCAAAGCTCTTGGCGCGCGTCCACTGCCCGTCCCTTTTCTGCATATTGCGCTCCGTCACGTCGTTTGCGGCGGTGTACCCGAGGACGTAAGATAGTGCGTCCTCCTCCTTAACGTTCTTTGCCCTCTTGCCGATAACGACGGCGAGCTCGGACTCGTAATCCACCTTGGTCGCCGAAGCGGGATAGACGATATCCTCCCCGCTGGCTATGACGGAGGATGCGGGTTTCAAAAAGACAGTGGGTTCGGGAAGAACGTCGAGAGAGAGTTCCTCCGCGTGTTTTTTATAGTTTGCGCCGAGACACACCACCTTGGTGGGACTGACGGGGGGCAAAAGGGTATAGTCACCCTCGTAAGGCTCGGACAATTCGCCCCATTCGTGGAAGATATCGCCGAGGATCAGGTGATAGCCGTCCTCGCGAAGAGAGGCATAGACGACCCCCTCGGGGATCTTTAAGCGGGAGATCTTCATTTCAACACGCCCTCTTTGACCAGTTTATCCCTTTCTATCGCCGCCCACAGGAAGGACGCTATGCCGTAGGTCAGGTTATTTGCCCTCGGCACCCAAGCGTATCCGATATAGGGGATGACGGGAACGGGGATGGTAGGACCGCTGATCTTGGTCATCAAGACCCTGCCGTCCTTCTTCTCCTTGATGCAGGAGAGAACGAATTCGTACGCCTTCTCCGCATAGGGGAGATACTCGGCGCCGATATAGCCCATACGCACCGAGTGATAGATGCCGTCCGCAATGAGGCTAGTGGCGCAAGACTCCAGATAAGTGCACCGCCCGAGAAGGGTATTGAACCCGCCCGAGGGATGCTGCTTCTTTACGACGGCGTCCACGGTGAGGCGCAATACTTCGAGAATGCGCTCGCGGTCGGGATGATCGCTGATGCAATCGAGTATCTTGGGGAGAGCGGAGATGACCCAGCCGTTGCCCCTCGCCCAATAATACTTTCGTTTAGGATAGTGCGAGCCCCTTTTGACCCAATAGCTGTGATACCACAAGTGGTCGTCCTTGTCCATCATGCAGTCGGCGTAGAGGGCGGGCTGACGGGCAGCCACTTCGAGGAGCTCTTTGTCCCCCTCCTCTGCGGCGTAGCGCGCGGGAAAGACCGAGAACATCATCAAGCTATCCACCCAAATGGAATCGGGATATATCTTCGCGACCCAATGCCTGCCGAGGTGATTGACGGCGTCTTTGTAGACGCGAGGCTCGTGCTTGATATAATCGAGCACTTTGTCGGTGAGCGCCTTGTACTGCGCTTCGCCCGTGCGACGATACACCGCGTAGGTGATAAAGCCGGGCGCGGCGGTATCCGCCGAATCGACGGTGGGCTCGTGCTTGACGTAATGATCACAGAAAGCCCGAAGGAAGGGAGTGTAATTCTCCGTGCCGAGATAGGCATCGAGGTCGTCGAAAGCGGCGCCCATAATGCCCTGTCCCCACGTCCAACGCATGTGGGGGTCCTTGGTCCTGACGATATAGTCTGCGAGCTTCTTTGCGATCTCGATACTCATTATTTCATTTCCTCTTCGTAGCCGATACTCTTCAAGTGCTCGACGCTCTTGGCTATCTCGCTGTAAGGATGCGGGGTATTCTGCTCGATGGCGCCGTAGTCCACGCCCGCAGCCTTTGCCGCCTCGATGATCCAGTTGAAGTCGATGACGCCGTCGCCGAGCGCGTAGTTCGCGGGATTCCTGCCGATAAAGCGGCGATAGAGGGCGTAATCACGGAGATGCACGCCGCGCACCCTGCCGCTCAAGCGCTGAAGGAGCTTTTCTACGTTGATACCCGCCTTGGTCGTCCAATAGGTATCGATGACGAAGTTCATATCCTCGCTCATATTCTCCACGATAAGGTCGAAGCGGGTGCCCTTGAAGCCCTTCTTGGTGGCGCGGATAAACTCAAAGTCGTGGTGATGATAGCACAGCTGGATGCCGTGTTCCTTGTACTTCTTGGCAAGCTCGCTCGCCCAAGCGCAGAACTCGATGAGTTTGTCGTCGCTGCCGATGATATTCTTGGTGGGAAGCACCGAGATGATGGCGATCTTGCACTCGGTCTCATTGAGGAATTTCAAGCATTTATCAAATTCGTCCGCAAGGATATTGGGCTTGATCTGCGCCGAGATCACCTCGATGCCGAACTCCTCTTTCGCCTTCTTAAAGGCGGCGATGTCGGTGTCGTCAAAATTGATGCGCGCCGCCTCGATATACTTGATGCCGAGACCCGCGAGGTTCTTCAAGGTGCCGTAGAGGTCCTTCTGCGCCTGCTTGCGGCAAGTGAATAATTGCAAACCGATCTTCATTGCCGTCTCCTTACTATCTGAGGTCGGTGGTCTTGACGCCCTGCATGTCGTCAAAGACTTGGTTCTCGCCGCACATACCCCAAATAAAGGTATAGTTCTTGGTGCCGACGCCGCTGTGGATGGACCAGCTCGGAGAGATGACTGCCTCCTCGTTCTGCACCACGATGTGACGGGTCTCGGTGGGGTTGCCCATCATGTGGAAGACCACGTTATCCTGCGGAATGTCGAAATAGATGTATACTTCCATACGGCGCTCGTGAGTGTGCACGGGCATGGTGTTCCAGTTGCTGCCCTCCTCGAGCTGGGTGAGACCCATCGTGAGTTGGCAGCTGTCACAGTTGCCGGGGACGATGAACTGATTGATGGTGCGCTTATTGCAGTCCTTGAAGTCGCCGCAAGCGCGATGCACCGCATTCACGAGAGGGATATGCTTGGTGGGATATTCCTTGTGCGCGGGAGTGCTGTTGATATAGAAATGCGCGGGGCAAGCGGGGTCTGCGGACTTGAAGATAATCTCCTTGGTCCCTCTGCCGACGTACAAGCCGTCGAAGTGATCCATCTTATAGACCGTGCCGTCCACCGTAACGGTGCCCGCGCCGCCGATATTGATCACGCCCAGCTCGCGCCTCTCGCAGAAATACTCCGCGCCGAGCTCCTCGCCCGCCAGGAGGGGAAGCTCCTTGGTGACGGGGCATGCGCCGCCCGCGATGATCCTGTCGATGTGCGAATAGGTCAAATTGATCTTATCCGCCTCAAAGATATTCTGAATGAGGAAGTTCTCGCGGAGCTCCTCGGTATTCATCCTGCTGTATTCTTTCTTGGAAACTGCGTATCTGACGTCCATTTTCTCGTCCTCCTTATTATCTTTGCACGCGGCCGCTGCCGTCGCCTTCGATGAGTTTCAATACTTCGTCCACCGAGACCATATTGTAGTCGCCCTCGATGGAATGCTTCAAGCAACTCGCGCCCACCGCGAACTCGATGACCTTTTGGCTGTCCTCGGGGAAGTGGAGCATACCGTAGATAAGGCCGCCGCCGAAGCTGTCGCCGCCGCCCACGCGGTCCACGATGTGTATCATATATTCCTTGCTGAAGAAGTAGTCCTTGCCGTTATAGAGCATCGCGCTCCACTTATTGTCGTTCGCGGAGATGGAGCCGCGAAGCGTGATCGCCACGTACTTGAAGCCGAAGGCGTCCACGAGCTTCTTCGCGACCGACTTGTAGCCCTCTTTATTGAGAGCGCCCTTGGAGATATCGGTGTCGTCCGCCTTGATGCCGAAGACGTCCGCACTGTCCTCTTCGTTGGCGATGAGAACGTCCACGTAAGGCATGAGGGAAGTCATGACCTCCTTCGCCTTCGCCTTGGTCCAAAGCTTCTTCCTGTAATTGAGGTCGCAGGAGACGGTTATTCCCTTCGCCTTCGCCGCCTTGACGGCGTCCATGGTGATCTCCGCCGCAGCATCGGAAAGAGCGGGAGAGATGCCGGTGAAGTGGAACCAATCGACCCCTTCGAATATCTTATCCCAGTCGAAGTCCTCCCTCTTGGCAAGCGCAATAGCGGACGCCGCGCGATCGTAGATGACCTTGCTGGGGCGCTGACTTGCACCCTTCTCGAGGAAATAGATGCCTATCCTATCGCCGCCGCGGACGATGGACGAAGTATCCACGCCGAACCTGCGGAGGCTATTCACCGCCGCCTGCCCGATATCGTTATTCGGGAGCTTACTGACAAACGCCGCGTCCACGCCGTAATTCGCGAGGGACACCGCGACGTTTGCCTCGCCGCCGCCGAAAGTGACCGTAAACTTATCCGCCTGCACGAAACGGAGATATCCCTCCGGAGCAAGCCTCAACATCAATTCGCCAAACGTTACTACTTTCATTTCACTACCTCCATCGCTTCTTTAGACAAAGCGGTTATTTTATCGAATTCCTTTGCCTTGATCAGGCTGTCCTTGACCATCCAGCTACCGCCGCACGCGATGACCTTGCCCGTCTCGAAATATCCCTTGATATTCTCCGCCGAGATGCCGCCCGTGGGCATAAACTTGAGCTGCGGGAAGGGTCCTGCGAGCGCCTTGATGGTCTTGACGCCGCCGTAGTTCTCCGCCGGGAAGAACTTGACGACCTTCAAGCCTTCGGCGATAGCCATCATGACCTCGGTGGGAGTGACCACGCCGGGGAGATACAGGACGTCCGCCTTGCGGCAAACGTCGGCGACCTCCTTACTGAAACCGGGACCCACTATAAACTTCGCGCCGCAATTGACGGCCTTCTCCGCCTGCTCCTTATTGATAACGGTACCTGCGCCGACAAGCATATCGGGGCAATTCTTCGCCGCGAGAGCTAGGGCGTCGGGACCGCACGCGGTACGGAAAGTGATCTCCGCGCTCATGATGCCGCCTGCCGCCAGAGCCTTCATCAAAGGAAGAGTGTCCGCCACGTCGTCGATCTTCACGACCGGGACGATCTTACATTCTGCGATGCGTTGTAGTAGTTCGTCTGTCATAAAAAGTCCCTCCTGAGAGAATTATAAATGTGTGCGGGATGCCCGCCTCCGTGCGCATAAACGCGCATTAAGTAAATAGTAGCATAACAAAATATATCTTGTCAATCACGCCCGCGATATTTTCGCGCGTAAAAAGGATAAAAAAAGCGCCCTCGCGAAGAGAGCGCAGAGTGACCGAATACCATTATCACGAAAACCTTTTGAACAAGTCGTCGAGCTCGCGCACGAACTTTTTGGTCTCGGAATTGGTCCTGCCCTTAAAGTTGCGTATGAGCTCGCCTATCCTGCCGCCCGACTCCAAAAGATACTTGTAGACGGTATTCGGGGTGATGCGACTGCGCGTCTCGGGAGTATAGCCTTCCTTGATGCGGGTATTCTTCAAAAGGTCGTATGATTCCGCAAATTGCGGGCTAACGGCATTGAATCCGAACTGATTCCTGACGTCGTCCGCCCACTTCTCGGTATTGCCATCGCCGCCGTGCACCACAAAGACGCGCTCGGGACGGTTGTCGATAGCGTCCAGCCAGCGCATGAGCCCCACGCGATCGGCGTGCGAACTGGTGTTCTTGAGCTTTTGGATGCTGGCGTTGACCGCGATGTCCTCGCCGAATATCCTGACCCGCTTCGCCCCGTTCAGGATGGCGTGTCCGAGAGTGCCCACCGCCTGATAACCCACAAAGAGGATGGTGCACTCGTTGCGCCACAAATTGTGCTTCAAATGGTGACGGATGCGCCCCGCGTCGCACATACCGCTCGCGGAGATGATGACCTTGGGGGTGGGGTCGTCGTTGATGGCTCGGCTCTCCTCAGAGGTGATGGTCACGCCGAGCCCGGGGAAGCCGATGGGATTGACGCCTTGGTCGAGGAGCGCCTTGGTCTCCGCGTCGTAATACATCTCACCCACCTCGGAAAAGATGTTTGTGGCGTCTATCGCAAGGGGGCTATCCACGATGACGGGGAAGTCGTCGTGTCCCTTGATTTTCCCTTGCTCCTTGATGTTGCGGATGTAATAAAGAATCTCCTGCGTACGCCCTACCGCAAAGGACGGAATGACCACGTTGCCCCCGCGATCGAAGGTGTTCTGGATGACGTAGGCGAGGTCGTCCTCCGTCCCGCCCGCCACTTCGTGCACGCGGTCGGCATAGGTGCTCTCCATCACGATATAGTCAGCCTGCTTCAGATATTTCGGGTCGTTCAAAAGGGGCTGATCCGAATTGCCGATATCCCCCGAAAAGACGATGGTCTTGGTGACGTCGCCCTCCGTCGCGCGGACGGTCACGGAAGAGGAGCCCAAGAGGTGCCCCGCGTCGTTAAACTCGACGGAAAAGCCTTTGAAAAGCGTCTTCTCTTCGCCATATTCCACAGAATGGAAGAAGCGGCACACGTTCTCGGCGTCCGCAGTGGTATAGAGGGGTTGGATGAGGTCGTCGCCGCTCCTCTTTTTCTTGCGATTGCGCCATTCGGCGTCGCTCTCCTGGATGTGCGCGCTGTCGAGCAGCATGATAGAACAAAGCTTCGTGGTGGCGGAGGTGCAATAGATCTCGCCGCGAAACCCCTTTTTATATAGGAGGGGGAGCCTGCCGCTGTGGTCGATATGGGCGTGGGTCAATAGGACGTAGTCGATGGTCGAGGCGTCGAAGACAAAGCCGTCCTCCTCCCCTTCAAAGATATCCGTGCCCTGCCTGAGACCGCAGTCTACCAAGATATTTTTGCCTGAGACCTGCAATAAAAAGCAACTGCCCGTGACCTCTCTTGCCGCACCGTAAAACGTCAGAAACATGAAGACCTCCGAAAAAAACTTTCTTCGATAATATTATAGCATCCACGCGGGAAAAATACAAGACGCTCCGAAGAATTGTTACAAAAGAAAAAGCGCGCTTCGCCGCCGCGCGGCGAAAAGTTTTCAGCTTTTTATCTTACTTTCGTTGACAGCTCGCTTTTGCGGGTGTATCATTCAAGTATCATCCGATGAGGAGCGAGAAATGAAACTATATACCGTCAACTTTTTCTTTACGCAGGAAAGCGATGTGTGATTGAGTGAAACTCTATAGATCCGCACCGCTGCTTTTCATGTTCAAAAAGCAGCGGTTTTTTTATTAAAAAGGAGGGACTTATGAAAGAAAAGCAAACGACTGTTGCCTATTGCGGCACCCGCGGCTCCTTCGGCGAAATTGCCGCGAGTAAACTCTTTCCTAATGGAAAGTTGCTCCCCTGCGCCACCTTTAAAGAAGCGTACGAGCTTGCCCGCTCGGGAGAAGCGGAAAGTGCCCTCCTCCCCATTGAAAATAGCTACGCGGGCGAAGTAGCGGCGACCTTGGAGCTATTATACCGCGGCGATCTGCTCGTCAGCGACCTCTACGAAATGAAGATAGAGCAAAACCTCGTGGGGGTAAAGGGGACGAGCCTCGATGACGTCAAGACGGTGATAAGCCATCCCCAAGCCCTCGCGCAATGCGCGGAGTACATCGCGGCGCACAAATTCGGAGAAGTGGTATCGGAGAATACCGCCTTTGCCGCAAAGACGGTGGCGGATAAGGGCTCCAAGGCGCTTGCCGCCATAGCGAGCCGCGCCTGCGCCGATTTGTACGGCCTCGAGGTCATCGCCGCCGACATCGCCGAAAGCCGTGAAAACACGACCCGCTTCGCCCTTTTCTCCCCCCGCCCCGCCGAAAAGCGCGAGGGGGAGCACGTCATCCTCCTCTTCGCCGTGGGGGACCGCTCGGGCGCCCTTGCGGAAGCCTTATCCATCATCGCGCGCTATGGGTACAATATGAAATCACTGCATAGCCGCCCCTTGAAGGACAGGCCGTGGCAATATTACTTCTACGTAGAAGCGGAGGGCGACGGCGAGGAAGACGCCCTCATAAACGGACTCAAGAATTGTTGTGACGACATAAAGATCGCGGGGAGATTCATCCCCGGCAAAGAAATACGATAAAAAAAGGAGAAAGAAGTATGGATAATATGACGTTTGACAGAAAGGTCGCCCTACCCATCGAGATCAAGGAGCTCTACCCGATGGACGCCCACTGCACCCGCGTCTTTGAAGAGCGCGACTGTGAGATAAAGAGATCGCTCGCGGGCGAAGACGACCGCTTGCTCCTCATCATCGGCCCCTGCTCCGCCGACCGCGAAGACAGCGTGATGGATTACATCTCACGCCTGGTCAAGGTGCAGGAAAGGGTCAAAAACGAGATACTCATCGTGCCCCGCATCTACACCAATAAGCCGCGCACGACGGGGGACGGCTACAAGGGGATGCTGCACCAGCCCGACCCGAACGCCAAGCCCGATATGATGAAGGGGCTCATCGCCATCCGTGAACTGCACATCCGCGCTATCCGTGAGACGGGCTTTACCTGCGCGGACGAGATGCTCTATCCCGAGAACTATCGCTACCTCGACGACGTGCTCGGCTACGTGGCGGTGGGGGCTCGCTCGGTGGAGAACCAACAGCACCGTTTGGTGTCGAGCGGCATCGGCGTTCCCGTAGGGATGAAGAACCCCACGAGCGGCGACTATGGCGTAATGCTGAACTCCATTACCGCCGCACAGCACCCGCACACCTTCCTATATCGCGGCTGGGAGGTACATTCGACGGGCAACCCCTACGCGCACGCCATCCTGCGCGGCTACGTAAACAAGCACGGGCAGTCGCACCCCAACTATCACTACGAGGATATTATGCTGCTTGACGAAATGTATAAGGAGAGGGGGCTAAAGTATCCCGCCGCCATCATCGACTACAACCACTCCAATTCGGGCAAGAACCCCTTTGAGCAGGAGAGGATAGTCAAAGAGGTGCTGGCGAGCAGGAAGTATAACGCCGACGTACGCGCCCTCGTCAAGGGCTTCATGATAGAAAGCTACATCGAGGACGGCGCCCAGAAGATAGGCGAAGGAGTGTACGGTAAGTCCATCACCGACCCCTGCCTCGGATGGGAAAAGTCTGAGAGGCTGATATACGACATCGCGGAAAAACTTTAATCGGGCTCTCGCACTCGAGTCGATGGTAGTATTTGACAATCCACGATAATAATGCTATACTCAAATCCAATCTATATAATAGGTATAAAAGATTATGGCAGCATTTTATATCGTATTTTTCTTACTCGTCGCTCTCGGCGCCTGCGCGCTCGTCTTGATCAAACGCAAATACGCTCCCGTCACGGAGCTCGGAGAGCTCACCCCCTTTGACATCGCGAGAGACAAGACGACAAAGATCGTCTGCGTCGTATGGATGGCGCTGTATTTCCTGAATCTCTTTCTTCCCAATGCCTTCGCGATGCGCACTTTTGAGGATCTGACTCCCTACGAGAGCGGAGAGAATATCCCCTTTGCTCTACTCACCTGGGCTCACGACGTAGCATTCCTCGTGATCCCCGTAGCGATCTTTATGAAAGACAAGACCTTCAAGAAGGTCGCGGCGTATTTCTGCCTGATCGTCTGTATTTTGAATGCGGCTTGCTTCTATAAATATATCGGTTTTTATACCGATGCGGCGCACAGCGCGGGGATCAAGGAGATCCGCTTTTTCGGAGAGGGACTCAAGGCGTTCTTCACAAACTACGCCTTCCGCACGATCTACTTCGCCGTGCTCTGCTATCTGGAAGCGATGCTCCTCATCAATATCGTGGTCTTTGAGACAAAGGATCTCCTGCCCACCTTCACCGTAAAGAAGGTCCTGACCTTCCTCGCCCTCCTCTGCGCGCTCCTCTTCTCCATCCTGCCGATCTACGTGCCGCAATACCTCTTTAAGGGATACGCTCTCACCACGGAGCAGGGATTCTCCACCTTTGCCTTTGGCAAGTTCTATCATATCGGCTGGATCATCTTTACGATCCTGGAAGGCGTAGCGATCACCTTGATCTTCCGCAAGAAGAGCTACGATATCAGATATATCGTCGTGCTCTGCCT
>DFEQ01000104.1 GCA_002368735.1 Christensenella sp. UBA3798 | reverse complement strand
GTCTTGTCGTTGAACTCCTTGACGAAGCCCGGAAGGTTGATTCCGTGCGGACCAAGGGTGGAGCCGACAGGCGGTCCCGGGGTGGCTTTACCCGCGGGGAGTTGTAACTTTACGATAGCTGTAACTTTCTTTGCCATAGTGATTACCTCCTTACTATGCAAATCGTGGTGCTAACGAGCGGAGATGAAATATTTCACCGCTCTCCCATAATCAAACCTCTCTTGCGAAAGGGTCAATTCTGATTGTTGTCCTTTTCCACCTGATTGAATTCGAGCTCGATGGGGGTGGGCTTTCCGAAGAGGAGCAAGGTCACCTTGACGATGCCGTGCTCGTAGTCCATCTCGGATACGACGCCCGAATGCCCTTGGAAGGCACCCGAAATGATATTGACGACGTCGTCGATCTTGAGGCCGAGATCTTCCGCATTGACCTTTTCCAAGCGGTTCCTCCTGACCTCCTCCGGGGTGAGCGCCTCGGGTCTGCCGCCCGCACCGACGAATCCCGTCACGCCGTGGATACGCGTGACCATATAATAATTGTGCGCGTTATTGATCATCTTGATGAAGACGTAGGTCGGGAACTTCTTGCGAAGCACCGTCTTGCGCTTGGTCTTGGTCTCCACCACTTCCTCTTCCTGCGGGACGACGACGTCGAAGATCTGATCCTGCAAGCCGGTATTCTCTACCATCTTGAGGATATTATCGCGTACGGCGAGCTCGTAAGTGGAATAGGTGTGGATGACGTACCACTTCGGTTCGGTTTCGCTCTTAACTTCCGTGATCTTTTCCATATTACTTCACCAACAAACTGAAGAGCCAAGAAAGCAGACTGTCGAAGCCGAGAATGACGAGCAGGAAGAACAAAACGACGACGAGAACGATACCCGTCTCTGCCATGACCTTGGCAAAAGTAGGCCAACTGACCTTTTTGAGCTCGGAGACGATCTCCTTGATGCCCTTACCCATGCGGCGGAAGATATTCTCTTTTTTGGTAGCGGTTTTTGCTGCTCCTTTCATATCGTCCCCCTATTATTTGCTTTCTCTGTGAAGGGTGTGCTTCTTGCAGAACGGACAATACTTCATGAGCTCGAGCCTGTCCGGGGTGTTCTTCTTATTCTTATAGTCGTTATAATTGCGCTGTTTGCATTCGGTGCAAGCCAGAGTGATCTTAGTGCGATTCTCTTTTTTTGCTGCCATAACCTTTGACGCCTCCAAAAAAATTACACCCGTCTATCGAGGATGCTAACATAGTTTACCACACGCAAAAAGGCGTGTCAATATTTTTCACGCCCTATTTTGCCATATTTTTTACTTTTTTTGCAATCGAGAAATAAATATTATTTATCGCGCAAGCCGTGAACGTACGCGCACGCGTTTTTGATGACCTCCTCGATATCGGCGTTGGCGGTGAAGGTCTCGTCGATATACGCCACGTACCAATGGTAGCCCTTCGCCTTGGGGAAGGGGGAGATCTCCGCCGTGGGGTGCTTCGCTTTGAGAGCAGCGAAGTCCTCCTCCGACAGGCGGAATATCATCTTTGCCACGCCGTCCTTTTCATACGCCATCAAGAAGGTCTTGCCGTCCACCTTGAAGGTATTGGGGGACAGTTCGCCCTCGCCCTTGGTCACCTTGACCGGGAAGGCGGGCGCGAGTTTTTTGGCATAGGCGGTCATCTCCGCCTTTCCGTACAAGCGATAGGCTACCGCCCTGCCCTCCGCCGCGTCGGACGCCACGATAAAGTCGCGGTCGGGGAGGTCCTTATAGCGCACGATGGACTCGTTGATGGCGTTTTCGTCGCGGTTCGCCATCTTGGCGTCTATCTCGCCCGAGGCGTCGTAATTGCTCGTATAGGTGTAGTCGTACGCCGCGCGAATGGCAGCGGTCACCACCGCAAGATCGGTGACTTCGGAGGAAAGTATCCACTTGTACCAGTCGCCGCCCTTGGGATATACCGCCTCGGTGAAGAGGGTGAATTTGTCTTGGAGCGCCTGCGCCGTTTGCTTATCCAAGCGGAGCACGAGCTTCGCCATCCCCTTGCGCTCGTAGACCAAAAGGAAGGTACATATACCCACGCGACAACTGTCGGGGAGGTCGCCGCCGCCGCGCTCGTACACGCTGGCGGGGAGGTGCTCGTCGAGGTCGCCCGCAAAGCCCAATATCTCGTCTTTATTCAAGAGGGCGATATCCGTCCTGCGCTCGGGGATCATCGCCGCTTTTGCCGCGCTCTCGTCGCGCTGACGGCGCAGTTCTTCCGCCTCGCGTTGCTTTGCCTCGGCGTCCTCCTTTGCCTTCTCTGCGGCGGTCTTTGCCTGTTCGCGTTCGAGCGCCGCTTTTTCTGCGTCGCTCTTTGCGCTCTCGATATCTTTCTTTGCCTTCTCGACCTCTTCGCCCATCGCGTCCATCGCTTTCTTGGACTCCGCGCTTGCGGCAAGCGCCGCGTCGCGCTCGGCGAGGGCGGCTTGCTTCTCCTTACGCTCGCTTTCAAGGAGGGCGAGGGTATCCGCCTTCTCCTTTTCCAGAGTCGCTATCTTTTGCAAATCTTCCTCACGGAGGCGTCCCATCTCCTCGGAGGTCCTCTCCTCCGCCTTCTTCATCGCGATGGCAACGGCGTCCTTGATGCCCTTTTTCTTGCCCTTTTTGAGGCCCGAACGGTAGAAGGCGATGCCGCCTATCAGCAAGCCGACAAGCAGCGCAAACACCAAGACCACGCCGATGGCTATCATCTGTTTTTTATTGAATTTTCCGACGATATCCGTGATGGACGCCATCAGAAACAGCGCTCTTTCCGTCATACTATCATCCTCCGAGTTCCTCCCTATCCGCCTTTTTCTTCTTCTTGATGAGAGCGAAAAGAAGTATCGCCGCGACGAGCAAGAGCCCGACGGCTATCACTATCAAAAACCAATCGGACAAGAAGCTCCTCAAGGTGAGGGGCTGCTTGACCTCGTGCGTGTCGAGCGCTATCTCGCGTATCTCCGACGCCGCCTTCGTATCCGTTGCCGCAATGCGCACGAGCAGAGTGTATTTCGTATCGTTATCCAGGAGAGGCATATCGGCAAGCCCTATCCACTCCGTTAGATATTCGCCCGACGCGGATACCAGCCTGTATTCCAAATTTTCGCTTTGGGTGGTGACGGTGAGTTCCCCGAATGCGCGGTCGTAGGAGAGAGTGAGTTCACCCTCCTCCACCGGCGCGCGAAGGGTTCGTACCGCAAGGTGCGCCGTCGCGCCGCTCGTCACCGCGTTCTTGAAGCGGAAATAGAGGTTATAGTCGTGGTCGGGGATGAGCCCCGTGACGACTTCGCCCTCCCGCCAAACTTCCGACGTGCCCACGCGATATTGCACCTCGTAGCCCTCCACGGCGTCCTCAGCTTCCTCCGTCTTAAAGGAGACGGTATCGCTGCCGACGGAGGTGATCTCCGCTACGGGAGCGGCAAAGGGGATGGCGATGGTCTTTTGCACCACCGTCCATTCGCTCGGAGAAAGGTAATTGGCGCTGTCCTCTGCCCGCACGCGGAGATAGTACGCCGCGCCGCAAGTCAGCCCCGTAAAGCTCGCCGTCCCGCCCGAAACGGAAACGGACGTTTTTCCTGAAAAATCGGAGGAAAGCGACAATTCCGCCCTGCCCGAGGGCAAGGGGGATACCGTGACGCGAACGCTGCGTCCGGACACCGCGGCATTCACCGTCGGAGCGGCGGGTGCGGCGGCTTTGGTGACGGTGAAGGAGGTGACCTCCCTCTTCGCCCCGTTATCGTAATATATCGCCGTCATGATGGTATAGCCCGTGGTCAAGATGCCCGAATAGTCAAAGGAGTAACTGCCCGCGACGGCGGAAGCGGCAGCCCCCGCAGAGGTCAGGCTGGTGCCCCCGAGCGTAACGCCCGAAAGCGAGAAGCTCCTCTCCCTATCCACCTTCTTTTTCTGCGCGTCGTAACTGTAAAAGCGCTCGAGACGCACGTTGTTCGCGCTGGAAAAGTCAAAGGATGTGCCGTACACCTTGCTCGCGGTGGTCAGCACAAAGTACGCCGCGACGGGGCGACTCTCCACGGTCAACGAGAAGCTCGCTTCCGCCACTTGGTATACGTCCGAAACCAGCGTGCAATACACGACGTAACTGCCGAGCGCGACGGGCGTCCCCGTCGTTCTGACCGACGACCCCGACGCAGAATAGGCGTACTCTATCCGCCCTTCGGCGATCTGTCCGTCCACCTTGAGAGCGGCGAGAGGTTCGTCGTAGCCGTAATACACGCGATCCCCCACGAGCGAGGAGACAGTCACCCCCGTGGTACGCTTCACCATCGTGACCGTCGCGGTGGAAAAGTCGAGGTCAAAGTCTCCATCCGTCACCGCTGCCGCCGAGGCGTAGGAAGTAGTGTCGCCAACCCCCTGCCCCGCAACGTCTGCGGTCAAGTCGAAATAGTACTCTTTGTCGTTATAGGCGACCGACACGCGCTTGACGAAAGTGTCGCCCGAAGCGACCTCCGCGCTGTCCTCCCCGTCGTAGACGAGCACCCGCTTATTGACGCGCAGGGTGACGACGCCCTCTTCAAAGGCGATGGAATAGAAGTCGTCCGACACGCATTGCGAAAAGGTGATGGGGTATTCGCCGCTCGAGAGCTTCTTAACGTCGCCAGCGATATTGCAGTACAGGATAAGGTCGCGACCGAAATACTCCACGCCGACGGCGCATTCCCCCGCCCCTTCGAGGGTGACTGCGGGATCCAGGTAGTCGCAGGTGAAATCGTGATAGAGATAGAAAAGATCGCCCTCGCGCGACTCGATAAGAGAGGGGTCTGTATACACGATAAGGGTCCCCTTCCCCGCCAAGACGGCGTTTTCTTCATAGACGAAGCTCGGAGAATAGTCGGAGGGGTCGCCGATGGCGTAGCGGGTGCTCCCCACCGTGTAATAGTGCGCCTCCACCTCGTAACTTTCGCCCACGGTAAGCACCCCTTGCGGCGTATCCTTCAGGCGGTAATAGGCGGTCAACGTTTCGCCGTTCGCCCCTTCGGCAACGAGGGTGGTGACGCTCTCGCCGTCCGCGAGGAGCCAATGATTGAACTCCACCGTATCCTTGGCGGACAAGGTGAACGTGATATCGCGCGGCGATACGGTAAAGGTGACGTCGCCCTCCCCCGCCTCGGGATGGAGGCTAACGTCGTAAAGCGCGGTGACGTCCTCCCCGCCCTTGGTGACCGAGAGCGCCTGAATCGGGTGCTCGCCAACGTGGGCGGTGGGCGCAAAGCCCGTGGAAGAGAAGGTTATCTCGATGGAAGGGTCGCGGTCGGACTCCTCCTTAAAAACCCACGTGACGTCGCTAGCCGTGTCGCCGTAAACCTTGACGAGCGAGGCGGCAGATACCGTGACGGGCAGGACATTTTTCTGCACGACCACGGTGATACTGCCTTCGAAAACGTCGGTGATGGGGCCGCCGTTCTGCTCCTCGGTGACGAGAGCGCCGTGTTCGTCGCAGAGAGCGGTATTATCGCTTGCGGGAAGGACGTAACTGCCGGGAGACATCGTCACCCGTCCATCGGTCAAAAGCGAGACGATGGCGCCCTTTAACGGCCCTTCCTGCAACACGACGTTGTAGGAGACGACCTTGAAATATTTGCCCGAGGCGTAATTGTAAAAATAGGGATAATGCGGCTCCGCGCCGTAATCGAGGTTGACCGAAATGCCGCTTCCGACCGAATAACTCGCCGCCTCCGCCCTCTCGGTCGGGAGCGCGACGAAAAGAAGGCATGCCGCAGCAAGCGCCAGCACTACACCGATAATGATAAAGGTGCGCGTCAAGGAAGCTCTCATAGTATGATTATATCATTTTTTTTAAAAGCAATCAATATGTATATTTTGTGAGCCGCGGAGAGGCTGTGGCGGCGCGGTCCGGCGTGCCGCAAAGGGGAGGGTAAAATGGGTGACGATAAGAAGGAAAATATCACCGAGGACAACTTCGGCTATATGGAAGAGCTCGCCCGCGCCTATCGGGAGACCTTGACGAAACGGCTGACGGGTCAGCCCGCGCTCGAAGGGGAAAAACGCGACGCGCTGGCGACGATGCAACTGGAACTCAGGGAGATAGCAAAGCGCGCCTACAAAGCGGAAAAGCGAGAGGAGAGGCGGGAGCTGTCCCTGATGATCGCGGAAAGTGCCGAGGAGTGCCTGCGCTTGCTCGGCACGCCTAACGAGACCCCCGTGGAAGATAGCCCCGCGCCCACCCTGCCGCGCGCCGTAGTCATTGCCAATCGCTCGCTGAATATCCTCATACGACACACGCGGGAGGGGAACTTACTGACAAACCTCGTTTTATCGGAATTATCCGCGCTTTACGCGCTTGCCGCGATCAACTGAACACACACTCCTTTAAGGCGCATATCGCCGCGCCGCGGGCAAAGTCCTCTTTGTCCAACCGGGAATAGACCACCTCCCCCACCCCTTCTTGCACCCTTGCGCAGAATGCCTCGGTAAGGTATTCGCCGAAGAGGATGACGCGGGAGGGCGAGAGAAGGTGCTCCACCGCCTTTACGAGAGAGGAGAGGGTGAGTGTAAGCGCGGCGGAATAGTCCGCAAGGTCGCGGACTTCCGTTATCCGCCCTCTTTCGATACAGTATTTACCGTGATATCTCGAGGTGCGCAAGGTTTCCTCCACCGCCGAAGAACATAGAGCGGAAGCATAGCTTCCCTCCCCCGTTATCAGCGCGGGAGATGGGAGCGCGCCGACCTCTGTGACGCGGCGTCCCGCATAGTCAACGAAAGCGCATTTGACGCGCGCGCCCACCCCGAGGGCGGCGATGGGCATAGGAGCCCCCTGCCACAAGGCGAGATGGGCTGCTCCTTCGGTATTCGTTAGGGAGAGCGTAGGGACTCCGTACCGCTCGGCGAGCCCCCGCAAGACCTCTTCCTTACCGTCGCAATTTAATGACAGTGCGATGGCGATAGGAGTCGGCGCCTTTCTTTTCAAGGCGTTCACAAGGGCATAAACGCATCCGAGGGGAGAGACGCCGTCGGGCGGCTCCTGCGACGCCGTTTCGCGCGCTTCACCCCCGAGGTCTGCCGCCACCGCCGTAAGCACTCCCGACTTATAGGATATGCCGTAGACGCGCTTGTCGGGGCGAAGATTGATGACAGAGCGCATCTTGCCGCCACGCGCCCCCTTCACGCTCTCAAAGCTCACGAGCCCGCGCTTCACCAGTTCATCCACCGCCGATATCACCGTGGTCATGCTGAGCCCGGTACGCGTTTTCAATTCGAGCTTGCTCATATCCTTCCCCGACTTCAGGGCAAAGAGCACCTTCCCCGCACCGGAAAAACACTTGATAACGTCCATATTCTCCGTCATATCCCCATTGTATCACCTGCCCGACGCCCCGCGCGGACGAATGCTGTCGAAATAGCATAGGAGGGGGCGAAGGAGAGTGTAACTGCGAGCTTTTTACGGGTGGGACAAAAAAAGAGATGGCAAGTTGCCTTGCCATCCTTTTTTTATCCAAGTAAGGGAGCAATTCCCGCTTTGAAGAATTACTTCTCGTCCGCCGCCTTCTCGGTGTGGAGCACCTTGTAGATGACGGCAGCCAGCGCAGCGCCGGCAAGAGGAGCAACGATGAACATCCAAACCTGCTTCAAGGGCTCAAAGTCGCCGTTGAAGATAGCAGTACCGAACGCGGTAGCCAAGCTACGAGCGGGGTTCACGGAGGTGCCCGTCAGCCTGATGCCGACAAGGTGCACGAGGGTCAGGGTAAGTCCGATCACGAACCCGGCGATCTTGCCGGTGCCCGCCTTCTCGTCGGTAACGTTCAGGATGACGTAGACGAAGATGCAGGTCAGCACGATCTCGGTCAGAAGAGCGCCGATGATGCCGCCCGCGTTCTGGACGCCGCCGACAGCAGCGTTGCAAGCGTTACCCATCGCTTCGATGCCCGCCATCTTGATGATGCCGAAGAGAAGCACCGCGCCGACGAATCCGCCGAGGATCTGCGCGCATACATAGACAAAGAACTCTTTGACGTTCATGCGCTTGGTGATGAGGCAGCCGAGGGAGACTGCGGGGTTGATGTGACAACCGCTGATCCTGCCCACGGAATACGCCATCGCCACGATGGTGAGACCGAAGGCGAATGCGGTAGCCGCAATGGAGCCGCCGTCCGTGATGCCGCCCGTCAACGCCGCCACGCCGCAAGCGATAAAGACGAGGGTGAAGGTGCCGATGAATTCGGCAATTGCTTTCTTGAGTAGATCTTTCATTTGTTTATCCTCCGATAAAAATTTATTACTGTTTTATGGAACTATTCCTTTAGGAATAGACGTTCCCGTTTTTGCGCGATCATTATACGTAATTGACGTCGATCGTGCCGCTCTCAGCGTGCGTCAATCCGTCGGTTGTTTCGGTTGTGAACGTTCCTGCCGATTCATCGATATAGATGCGTACCGTAGGCGATCCGCTGCCCTGCGAACTGAAGATCTGCTGACCATCCCCTCCGATGAAAGTAACGTTGCCTTCGATGATGAGGTGGATGTTCACGGTGTTCGTAGCGACGATCAGGAACAGGCTGCACCACGGTCCCGCTTCGATCGTTACGTTGCTGAGCTTGATATAGATATCAGTCGTACCAATACCCGAATCGGTTTGATATACGCTGATGATGTTGTCACACCCCTCAATATTTTGATTGCTGATCACGTAGGGTTTCGACTGGGAACTGACGAAAGGCGTCGCCGTATTCAGACAAGACTCGCTATAACCCATCGCATAGCCGCTTGCGTTGACGAAGAACCTACCGTCATTTAGCGAGATCTCGGGAGGCATAGCTGCGCCGGAAGCGTCGACGTGGACGCCGTCTATATAGAGTTTGACCGTGGCGCCGCTCTCGGCACGATACAGATTACCGCTACCGGAATTGGCAAAGGCATATCCCTGCGTCGTGACGTAGATATTCACAGTCGGCGTCCAATCCAATCCTTGTGCCCTAAAGAGACTCAAGCCGGAGAGGCTGACCGCACTGTCGAGCGTAATATAAAGGTTGACGTCCTTCTCCGCCCTGATATTGAAGACGGGATAGTCGCCGGACAGCGAAACCGTGAGGTCGTCAAAGCGGAAGTAGAAGTCTTCTACGCTGTCGTTCCATCTGCCGTCGTAAGTGCCGCTGCTGCCATCATTATATTGACTGAAATTGAAGATATCGACAGCCTGCGGGGACGACGAAGTCGAGCCGCTGATCACGTAAGGATCGTTCTCGCTGCTGACGAAGCGAGTGTAGTTACCACCATGCGCGGAATTTTGGATATAGTCGTTGGGACGGATATAGATCCTGCCGTTCGCTACGCTGAGGTCGGGTGCAGTATGCTCCTCCGTATATATCTCGCCCTCAAAGGTCACGGTGGCGACGTATCTATTCTCCTGCAGTTCTACTTCTGCGTTCTGCCTCACGATGTGATCTCCATCGTTCCGGCAAGTAAAGACTGCTATGACGTTATAGCCGTCACTCGTCCTCGTCCAAGTAAAGACGGGCTCGTCCCAGTCGTGTCCCGACGGGCGGAGGAGATCCTCTTCCTCGACCTCGTTTTCTTCAAGGTCAAAGAGCTTATTACAACGGTTGCACTTATAGTGATCGACCGTTCCTCCCGTCTCACAGGTCCAATCGCCCTCGATGAAGGCGAGGTCGTGTCCGAGCGCATCCAATTCTTCGATTTCGAGCTCATCATCACAAACCGTGCAAACCTTGTGCCTACTGCCCTTTTCGGTACATGTGGGCTCTACGGTCACGATCCAGTCGCTCGCGGAGTGTCCGAGCGCGGTATCCTCAAAGGTAGTGATCCTATTGCCCGTATACTCCTTGTCGCCGAAGAGCACGGTGGCGGTATAGGTGCGATAGGCGTCCGTCTCGCAGGTAGCGGGAGTATCGAGGGAGGTGACGGTCGCCTCCAGCTCCACCACGTGGGTGGGATCATTATGGCAGGTGAACCTTGCGATAGCGGTATAGCCGACGAGAGTAAGCGGCTCATCCGAAGTAGCGCCTGCCGGGCTCATGCCCATCAAATTGCCGTTATTATCCGCCTCGACGCCGTTCATCGTCACGGTCATATTATCCGAGGCGTATACGGTCGGCGACTCTTCATCCTGTCTGGCACATACGAAGTTATTGAATCCATCATCACTGGTAATGGCTATATTGATCGTATATTCGCCGTTATAACCCATGGCAAATGCGGGATGGTTGTCCCCCATGATCGTGCTCGTCCCGACGTTTTGAATGTCGATGTCGATATCGCTATAGGCATCGATACATAGCGCGCTGCACCAACTGCCACCCGTCAACGTCAAGTTATCAAAGATAAGATAGAGGTCCAGCTTGCCCGTGGGAATGTCGTTCTCTTCATGCGTCAATGCACGGATGTATAAAGGATGATCGCCCTCTCGACTACCCGTGATGCGATAGCGCTGATCCTCCGAGCTCACGAAGGCATGGAAATCACCGTTCTGCACGTATCCATCCGAATAGATGGTGATATCTCCATCCGAGATATTGAGCGCCATGCTTTCCGCTACCGGGGGATCGGAAGGCTCTTCCGTTGAAGGAACTCTGACGGGGTACGCAAAGTGTATTTCGCCTTCCTCGACTATATTACGCAAATTGGCATTGGTCGTCTCCATGTCATGATAAGGATACATAGTCTCACTCGTATCCCAGACGCCGTCTATATACTGCCCCACATAGAACCCGCCCTCGTCAAAGGCGTATATCACGTAGACATTACCGGACGTACTGATCTCCAAATGGGCTACCTGTTCCGCAGTGAGGGAGACAAAGTCCGAGAAGAGGTCCGCCGTGGGATGCTCTTCGTCGTCGGGGAGCATATCCGCAGAGATCAGCACTACGTCGCCGTCAATGACGGGGCTCGGCGTAGGATCGACGGGCTCGGCGGCTTCGTAGATCGGGGTCCAGATGAATTCGGGCTCACCGTAGTCGTGACCGAGCGCGGTGAGAACGAGAGCATCCTCGCTCACTTCGTCCTTATTATTATCAAAATATTTGCCGCAAGACGCGCAATAATAGTGCGCCGCCATGCCGGGAGTCTCGCAGGTAGCGGGGACGGCAGCGATCAGGTCGCCGTACTCGTGTACGTGCGCTACGGGCACGGGAATATATTTGATCTCGGAGACCGCTATGGCTTTGCCGCCGACGGAAAGGGAGAAGAAGAGGCTCTTCGGCTCGTCGAGGGTGAAGGTGTAGCTTGCGTCGGGCTCCACGCCGTCCTTGGAAAATACGTTCCTGCCTTCGGCGTCCTTGACGAGGAGGGTATAGTACTCTCCCCTGCCGAGCTTGATCCCCTTGAGATCGATCGAGACGGTGCGATCCTCCATAGAGGTCAGCATCTCGCCCTTTTCGACGGGTGTCGTGGCGGTAAAGAAGCTCTTCTCCACGAAGACCTTCTCGGAATTTTTGATCGTGATAAGATACTCCGTCCCCGGAGTCAAGTCGTCAAAGGTGAGGAGCACCGTATCCTGCAGGACCTCTTGCTCTCGGCGAGTGCCGTCTTCCGAGGTGAGGATAGCCCAAATGGGATCCTCGAAGTCCTCCGCCTGCGCGCCCTGCATCTCGATCTCAAAAACCAATGAGTACATATCCGCCATGGCGAGAGAGAGGTTGATAACGAGGGTGCTGACGAACACGGCGACGACGATAGCCGCCGTAGCGACAGCCGAAGCCACCGTGCCTGCGATGGCACCGAGACTACTGCCGACGGAGGCGGCGGTAGACGCCGCGGTAGACGCCGCCGATGACGCGGCGGAAGAAGCCGCCGACGATGCGGAAGATGCCGCCGAGGAGGATGCGGAGGAAGAGGCAGAAGAAGTGGCAGAAGACGTATCACTGCCACTACTTGCATTCCTGTTGCCGACGGAACTCTCCTGTTTCGGAGCGCTATAAGACTCCTCCGCGCGGAAGTTCTCGGCAGAATCGGACGACATACTTTCCTTGACGAAATTCGGCTTATCGTTGGAGAAGGAGAGCTTCCCCTCGTTATTGCAGAGCTTCTTTGAGGCGCCGTCCGCGTTTATGATCTTGTAATCATTCAGTTCTTTCACAGGTTTACTTCCTTATGCCGAAGAGGATCAGAAGCTGTTCGAATCGGTATCCGCGATGCCCTTGCTGAGCTCTTTCTGCTCCTTGACGAACTCCTTGGCGTCCTTTTGCTGCTTCTTGGTAGCGTCCTCGAAGGAGGTGGGCTGATTGAGCACGATCTGCGGGAAGGGGATGTTGATATTGTTCTTATCGAAGAGCAGCTTGAACTGACGGTTCATATCGCGCTCCACCTGGTATCTCGCGCCCTCTTCGCACATCGCGGCGAAGCGGATCACGACAGCGGAGTCACCGAGCTCGGCTACGCCCTTATAGAAAGGACCTTCCTTGATGTCGGGGATCGCCGCCTTGATCGCGTCGAAGTTTGCCTTCAAGATCGCCTCCACCCTTTCGAGGGACTCGCCGTACTCGATACCGATATCGCAGATGGCGAGAGAGAGCTGATCGGTCATATTGACGATGTTCTTGAGGTCGGCGTTGTTGATGATCTTGACGTTGCCGCCCGTATCCACGATCTGAGTGGTGCGGATACCGATCTCCTTGACCGTACCGCGGAAGCCGTCCGCCACGATGATATCGCCGACGTCGAAGAGGTGCTCAAACACGATGAAGAGCCCCGCGAGGATATCCGCGATGAGGGGCTGCGCGCCGAGACCGACGACCAACCCCAAGATCCCGATACCTGCAAGGATCGCCGTGGTATCCACCCCCAAAGTCTTCAGGATGAAGAAGAGGAGAACGATGATCGCCGCGTATTTGATGAGGCTGCACAGCATCTCCACGATGGCTTTGCCTTTGTGGAGGGGCTTCGCGATGAGCCTCAGCACGGCACGCACGAGCCAGCTGGCGCCGAGCAGGAAGATCACGTAGCTGATGATACGGATCGCCGCGTTGAACTCGCCCGCCTTGCCGAAGATATTCAAACTGCGCCAGAAGCCGTTCATCGGGTCGAACATCAAGTTGCCGAACGCCATCAAGATCACGTACGCTATGAGGATCAGATAGGCGATGGCTTTGATGACGAAGCCGGCAGTCAGCTTGAAGTCTTTGAAATAATTTTTGATGCTATCCAAAAGATTTTTCATATTGAACTCCTTTTGTTTTGTCCCATTTATTCGTGCAAACAGTGCGCTTGCGCCGCGGAAAAAGGGGGTACCTTTTCCACAATTACTTATTATACAACAAAACAAACCGATAATGAAACAAAAAAATATATAAATTATATTAATTACCAGTAATTACCGCCGAAGGGCGAAAGTCGGCGCGAGGCGTCCTTCCCCCCGTGTGAAACTCCCGCCCAAGCGCATTAACGAACGTATACTCCCCTTTATGAGCGCTTATTTTGCCCGCATCTTCCTTGCAAAGGCAAAGATCGCACCGCCGATGACGACGACGGTATAGGCTATCACCACCGCGAAGGGGATGAAGAAGTCTGCCGCGCCGGTAAAGCCCGCGAGGGCGCGCTGCATGAGGTCGGTAGCGTTTTTAAAGGGCAAACAGCGCATGATGGTGAGGATGGCGCCGTTCAAGCCGTCGGGCGGGAACCACATTCCGCTGAGAAGCGACTGTCCCGCAATGACGATGGATGCCACGCCGCCGATGGACTTCTCGGTGCACAGCGAGCCGAGAAGGATGCCCATACCCACGTAAAAGAGAGCGGTCACGAGGGATAATAGCACGCACCACAGCACGCCGACCGACCAGATGGTGGGGTCGATGATGCCGCCCACCACGAAGAAAAGCACCGATTGTACGGCGACGAGGGGAAGCATGGAGAGCGCGTATCCGAAGATAAATTCGTGCGAAC
The DNA here is from genome assembly GCA_002368735.1 of Christensenella sp. UBA3798. Lineage (GTDB taxonomy): Bacteria > Bacillota > Clostridia > Christensenellales > CAG-1252 > CAG-1252. The sequence continues at coordinate 7,422 of DFEQ01000104.1, read as the reverse complement.
GGGCGCGGGAAACGTACAGGCGGGTCAGGAAGGCGCTCGACCTATCCTGCGCGATGAGTAGCCCCGCGAAAAGCGAGAGGAATGCCTGCGAGAAGACCACGATGCCGGGCGCTAAGTATTTCATATCGAACTGCGCCGTCATGCCGTGGAAGAGGAAGTAGAAGAGTATTTCCATCGCAAGTGGCATGCCGAGGGTAAAGATCAAAGAGAGTGGGTCGCGCATGATCTCCTTCACGTTTCGCTTTGCAAGGGTGTAGATACGGCAGAGAGATTCACGCATGACAGCCACCTCCCGAAACCAATTCGATGAATGCGTCTTCGACCGTCGCCTTGCCGCTTGCGGCGTAGAGCTCCTCCTTACTGCCCACGAAGCGGAGGGAGCCCTTGTCCATGATGCCGATGCGGTCGGACAGAGCCTCCGCCTCCTCCATATAATGGGTGGTCAGGATGATAGTCATCTTGCCCTTCAAGCCCGAGATCAGCCGCCATAGGTCGCGCCGAGCGAGGACGTCCAAGCCGAGGGTGGGCTCGTCGAGAAAGAGTACTTTGGGACGGGTCACGAGGGCAAGCGCGATGGACAATTTCCTCTGCCAGCCGCCCGAGAGGGTGGAGGCGCGTTGCGCCCTGACCTCCGCCAAGCCGAATGCGTCGAATATCTCCCCTTTCGCCGCCGCTTTCTCCTCTGACGACAGTCCGTTCAAATCGGCGTAGAAGTCGATATTCTCCTCCACCGTCAGCTTGCGCGCGACGGCGGTCTCCTGCATCGAAACGTCCACGAGCCCCTTGACCTCCTCGGGGTGAGATACGATGGACTTGCCGAAAATAAGGGCGTCGCCCGAGGTGGGGCGGGTCAGCGTGGTCAACATCTTGATGGTGGTGGTCTTGCCCGCGCCGTTGACGCCGAGGAGGGAGAAGAGCTCCCCTTCCTCGATATCCAGCGAAAGCTCCTTCACCGCCACGAGATGCTTATACTCCTTGCGGAGGGCGCGTATTTCTATGGCGGCGCTCATTTGATATCCCCCATCAAATCGTAAAAGGCGTCCGCCTTCAGGATAGCGATGCCGCCGCGACTCTTATCCCCCATCACCATCAGGGTATCGCCCTCCTTGATATCGAACATTCGGCGCGCCTCAATAGGCACGGTGATCTGCCCCTTTGACCCCACCTTGACGCTGACGATAAACCTGTCATCTTCTATTTTCTTCATAGGAAACCTCCTACTTTTCTTACTTTTCTTACATTGTAGCGCAAGAAAAAGGGGAAGTCAAGCGACAAAAGGTGAAGTTGTGCGCACTCCGCAGGAGCGGCGCGCAGTGAAGTTCGCCTGTCGGCGAGTGAAGTTGACTTCGTCAGTGAAGTTGTTCCCGCGGAACAGTGAAGTTTACGCCTATGGCGCAAGTTGTGGATGAAATAGGGTGAATTGCATCTTACGGCGCGATATATTGCTCCGCAATGCGATATATCCTTCGGATGCGATATACGGCTATCGCCGTGCGATATATCCTCGCTTCTCTCGGATGCTAAGGAAAGAAAGATCAATACTCCGCGAAACGCGTACTCCTCTCTCCCAAGCGGCTTCAGAGAATGCGGCAGAGACGAGGCTCGACAAAAGGCGGCGAATGAGCGTACTTGTTCGTACGTGATTTCGTCGCCTTGCAGTCAGAAACAAAGTATATGCCGTATTATATGAAGCCGCTCAGTTATAGCCGTTGGGGTTCTTCGATTGCCAATTCCAAAGTGACGAGCACATATCGTCTATCCCCAGCTTCGCCTCCCAGCCAAGCTCGCGCTTTGCCTTGGAAGCGTCGGCGTAGCACTCCGCGATGTCGCCCGCGCGGCGGGGCTTGAATACGTAGGGGAGCTTCTTTCCGCACGCCTTCTCAAAGGCGGCGATGACTTCGAGCACGCTGTAGCCCACCCCGGTGCCGAGGTTGTAGACGTAGACGCCGCTACTCTTTATCTTATCCACCGCGGCGAGGTGCCCTTTGGCAAGGTCCACCACGTGGATATAGTCGCGGACGCCCGTGCCGTCCTTTGTCGGATAGTCGCTGCCGAAGACGCCTATCTCGGGAAGGATGCCGATAGCGACCTTGGCGATAAAGGGAGTCAGGTTATTCGGGATGCCCTTGGGGTCCTCGCCTATCAGCCCGCTCTCGTGCGCGCCGACGGGATTAAAGTAGCGGAGAAGGACGACGGTCCAGGTGGGGTCCGACTTGTAGAGGTCCTCGAGCATGATCTCTTGGAAGTATTTGCTCGTGCCGTAGGGGTTGGTGGTGCCGCCCGTCCGGCTCTCCTCGGTCAGGGGGAGAGACTCGGGGGTGCCGTATACGGTGGCGGAGGAGGAGAAGACGATCCTCTTGACGCCGAACTCCTTCATCACCTCGAGGAGACAGAGGGTACCGTAGAGATTGTTGTCGTAGTATTCGACGGGCATAGAGCAACTCTCTCCCACCGCTTTGAGCCCCGCGAAGTGGATGACCCAGTCGATCTTATGGTCGCGGAAAATGCCGCGGAGGGCGTCCTTGTCCCTAACGTCCGCCTTGTAAAAAACCACCTTCTTCCCCGTGATGCTCTCCACGCGAGAGATCGCCACCTCGGAGGAATTGGACAAATTGTCCACCACGATCGCCTCGTGTCCGTCCTTGAGCAGTTCGAGCACGGTGTGACTGCCGATGTATCCTGCGCCGCCGGTAACCAAAATCTTCATACTTTCACCTTCCTATTATATTTTTTTGACGGTGATGCCGTCCTCGATCTCCGCCTCGTAGACGGAGGGGAGATATCCTATCTTTGCCGCGTAGCGCTCGGTGAGCGCACGGATAAACGCCTCTTTCCCTGCCGCGCGCACGAGGGATATCGTGCAACCGCCGAAGCCTGCGCCCGTCATGCGCGAGCCGACGCAATCGGGGGAGGCGAGAGCCGCTTCCCACAGGGCGTCGAGTTCCCTGCCCGTGACCTCATAGAGGTCGCGGAGGGAGGCGTGCGATCGCTCAAGCAGTCGTCCGAGGACACGCACGTCCCCTTTTTTCATTGCAGCAGCCGCCTCTTCCACACGGGCGCACTCTTCCACGACGTGTTTTGCGCGGTCGTAGACCTTGCCTTTTAAGAGGCTGCCGTACCGGGCGAAGTCTTGGACGCTCACCTCGGCGAGGCAATTTATCTTGAGTGCGGTTTGAAGGGTGCGGAGCGCCTCTTCGGTCTCGGCGCGGCGCTCGTTGTATTTGCTTTCAACGAGGTTATGCGGCTTATTGCAGTTTGCGATGACGAGGCTGTATTCCCCGAGGTCCACGGGGACCTGCTCGCAGGTAAGGGTGGCGCAATCGAGGAGCATTGCGTGCCCCGCGACGCCGCACGCCGAAGCGTACTGGTCCATAATGCCGCAGTTCACGCCCGCGTACTCCCGTTCCGCCCGTTGCGCCGCAAGGGCTATCTCGGGCTTATCGAGAGGGGTATCCGTGACGACGCACATCGCCGCTATCGTAGACACCTCTATCGCCGCGGAGGAAGAAAGCCCGCTCCCGAAGGGCACCTTACAATCGAAGTACATATCGGCGCCGACAACGTCGTGCCCCGCCCTTTTCCATTCGTATAAGCTCCCTGCGATATAGTTAGCGTACTTGACCGACCGATACTTATCAAGGTCGTTTACGTCGAGGGTGACGGCGAGGGGGATATCCGACCAACGGAGAGATATCTTGTCGCTCCCGTTCGCGCGGATGCGGACGTAATTTTTGAGGGAGAGTGCCGCGGGAAGCACCTTTCCCCCGCAGTAGTCCACGTGCTCGCCTATAAGGTTCACCCTGCCCGAGGCGGCGACCTCGTACTCGTAACCGTCCTTATTCACAGATAAACCCCAAGTCCGCGAGGAACGCCACGGTATCCTTCTTGTCCTTAAAGACCGCGGTGTTGTCGAGGATCCTGTTGCACACGCTGCCAAGCTCGCGGCGGGTAGCGAGGCGGACGCTTTCCTCGCAGTAGTCCCCTGCCGAGAGCGCCTTTATCTCGTCGTAGATCATCGCAAAATCGCGAAGTTCCTCGGTCAAGGGCTGACCCTTCGTAATGAGCGCGCCCACCTCGGCAAGCTGACTTTCCAGCCTGCCCGGGAGGATGAATAGACCCTGCGCCTCGATGAGTCCGATACTTTCCTTCTTGATGATATGATATTCGGGATGGGCGTGGAAGACCCCGTCGGGGTACTCTTCGCTCGTCACGTTGCTGCGCAGGATGACGCTCATCTCGTAGCCGCGCGCCGTCTTCACCACGGTGGGGGAGATGGCGTTGTGCTGCCCCTTGTCATCCCTTGGGATGATGCCCTTTTCCTTATCCTCGAAAGTATCCCATTTCACGCGGATACTATCGCCTATCGCCTCGATCGCGGCGCGGTCAAAGGACACGATGCGAATGACGGTGCCCGCCCAGTCCACCACTTCGAGATATGCGGTGGGATAATCCTTGCTACGCAAGGTACAGACTGCCTTGGCGCGATGCATGGGCAATATCTCGCCGCCGCCCTGATAGTGGTCGTGCGCGAGCACGCTGCCACCGATACGCTCCAAAGGAGCGTTGCATCCGACGAAGTAGTGCGGAAAGGCGTCCACGAAGTCCATCAGGCGGGTAAAGGTGCCCTTGTCCACGTGCATCGGCGTGTGCTCGTAATTGACCGCGATGCCGTGCTGATAAAAATAGCCGTAAGGAGAGAACTGCCAAAACCACTTCTGTCCGCCGAGGATGACGTCCACCGTGCGGAGGGTGCGTTTGTTCCTGCCCGCAAAGCCCTCGTTCTCGTGGCAAATGACGCACTTGGGGTAGCCCCCCTTGACGCTGTTGCCGCTCGCCGCCTTCTTTGGGTCGCGGAATTCGGGCTTCGCCTTATTGATGGTGATGACGAGCCCGTCCTCCTCAAAGCGAGGGTTTCTATCGAGCTGCGCCTTTTTGACGTAATCGTTTTTTACGCAATAATTATAAAACCATTCGGTAGCCGCGCGGGCGCCCTCGGCGGCATAGAGCGCGCCGAACTTGTCATCCACCGCCTTGGGAAGGAGGGACAATTCCCCCATGATCTCGTCCGCGAGATAGGCTTTGTCCTCCTCCGCGACGAGCTTTTCTCGGACGCAGGCGTCCAAAAGCTCCGCAAGCAGAAGGTCAAGGGGAAGCGCTTTCTCGGGGATATCGTCCTCGGCGGGCATATAACTGCCGATATTCAAGAGGCGCAAGACGCCGTTCAAGACGTAATCCGCATTCTTGTCGTCCAGCTCCAAATATCTTTTTGCATACTCCATCAGCGCGGCGATAGCGCGATACACTTTTTCCATCCTATTTCTCCACAGTTTTCAAAAAGTAGCGGTAAATATAGTATACCACATTTAAAGCTCTTTGTTAATACTATATTTTTACTCTCAAAAACCGATAAAAAACCGATAAAAAAGGCCGCGCAAGGCGACCTTCTCTTTACATACTCGCTTTTAAGATGCGGACGAGGGCGGGCTTGTCGAGCGGTACGTACATCCAGGGGCCGTCGGTTTGATCGAGTTTGAGGATATGCTCCGCCATCTCCTCGATAGCATCTTCCTTGACCCCCACCTCGGATAGGTGCATCGGGATGCCGATGGACAAGAAGAAATCGTAGAACGCGGTGATGACCTTCTCCGCCAGCACGAAGGGGGAAAGCTCCTTGTCAAAGCCGAAAAGCTCCACGCCGAGGGTGACGAAGCGCTCCACAGTCCTCTCGGAGAGGATCTCCTGCATCCACCTGGGGGTGATGATGGCGAGCCCCGCGCCGTGCGTGATATCAAAGTAGGCGCTGAGCGCGTGCTCGATGGAGTGCATGGGCCAGCCCGAATACCCCGATCCGTTGGAGAGGATGCCGTTGCATCCCCAACTGCACACGTACATCAGTTCGCTCCTGGCGCTATAGTCGTCGGGCTTCGCGAGGGCGAGTTTGACGTTCTCCATCAAGGAGCGGAGCGCCGATATCATGACGCCGTCGTTAAACATGGAATGCGGCGAAGCGAAGAACTGCTCGAGGACGTGATTGATGGCGTCCGCCGTGCCGCAGGCAGTCTGCCAAGGGGACACGCTGTAGGTGTATTCGGGGTCCAAGAAGGACACCGCGGGATAGACGTAGGGAGAGTGGAAGGGGCGCTTATCCTTGAGGGCGGTATTGGATATCACCGCGCCTGCGTCGTACTCGCTACCCGTCGCCGCGAGGGTCAGGATATCCACGATGGGGAGAGCGGACTTTGCCTCGTCCTCCCCCGAGATCAAGGTCCAGCCGTCGCCCTCGTACATAGCGCAAGCGGCGATGGCTTTGGAGCAATCGAGCACCGAGCCGCCGCCCACCGCGAGGATCACGTCCACGTTGTGCTCCTTGCAAAGGCGCGCGCCCGTAACCACCGACGGATCATACTTGGGATTGGGCTCGATGTCCGCGAGCTCGATGACGGTAAAGTCCTTCAAAAGCGCCTTGACCTTGTCGTACAGACCGATCTTCTTTATCGAGCCGCCGCCGTAAGTCATCAGCACGGTCTTTCCATACTGCGCAAGCACTTCGGGAAGGCGAGCGACGACCCCCTTGCCGAAGATCAACTTTGTAGGTGTGCCATATTCAAAATCCGCGATCATGCTCAAATCTCCTTGTTTTTATTCGAGGATAGTATTATACCGCGAAACGACGAAAAAGTCAATCTTGCCTCCCGAGACTCAACTCTTGAGAAATCTTTCCGAAAAATATTTTGACAACCGTGTCTTTCTGTGCTAATATGATATAGCATTTCTGTATATTGGTTTGGAGAAGTACCCAAGAGGCTCAAGGGGCTCCCCTGCTAAGGGAGTAGTACGTGTGAAGCGTAGCGAGGGTTCGAATCCCTCCTTCTCCGCCACTTACGGGAAGCTCGTTTTTTTTCGGAGGGATCCGAACGAGAGCGAAGGAAAGCGACAATTGATTTTTGTCGGTTTCCCGCGGCTGACCGAAATGATGCGAAATGCGAGAAAAAGGGAAAGCACATGCCGCATTGAGCAGCACGAGAGCGAATCCCTCCTTCTCCGCCACTTACGGGAATGCTCGTTTCTTTTCGGAGGCATTCGATAAGTGCGGCGTGTTCCCTTCGGTCATATGCGCGCCATGCGCGCTCCCAACGCAGAGTTGAGTGGGGACACAAAAAAAGAATAACATCATAAGTTTATCGGGGTGTAGCGCAGTTGGTACGCCATAGCGCAGTTGCCCTGATAAAGCACGAACTGATGTAGCGGTTATACGGCTCATTTAGTAAGTGCGGCGTGTTCCCTTCGGTCATATGCGCGCCATGCGCGCTCCCAACCCAAAACTTGGAGGGAATACAAATAATAGTTTACATCGATAATATATCGGGGTGTAGCGCAGTTGGTAGCGCGCATGGTTCGGGACCATGAGGCCGGAAGTTCAAG